>JANQMY010000152.1 GCA_028279895.1 Alphaproteobacteria bacterium | reverse complement strand
GCATTGCACCGCCGGAGATCGGTTTTATGGACCCGGTCAATTTGGACCCGCGCACCTTTAACAAACAGCAAGCAAAGATTCTTGCGACAACGCCCCCTTTCAATTTCACGGGCCAGCCGGCCATGTCGGTGCCGCTTTGCACCAGCGATAACGGGCTGCCGGTGGGCATGCAGTTCGCCGGACGTTATGGCGACGAGACCACCCTCATCCGCCTCGCCGCGCAGTTGGAAACGGAAGCGCCGTGGATCGACCGACGCCCGGATATCTGGGGCTAAGCGACACGAACCACAAGCTGAAAAGGAATCAGGAAGATGAGCCAAATTTTCGGAAACGTTGTTCAACAAGGCTATGCCGTACCCGATCTCGACGCGGCCATGACCCACTGGCTAGCACGCGGCGTCGGCCCGTTTTACGTGGCCGACATTGAGGGCATGGCGGGCGAGTATTACGGCGAACCCATCCAGTCGAAAATGCGTGCCGCATTTGCCATGTCTGGCGACCAGCAGATCGAGGTCATTCAACCGACCGGCACCAATCCGAACATCTATGCGGATTATCTGAAAGATCATCCCGATGGCGGCCTGCAACACCTCGCCGTTTGGGTCGACAATGTGGACAACGCCTTTGCGGACCTGAACAAAGACGGCGAGAAATGGCGTATTGCCCAACGCTATGGGGATGCCCACATCTACGCGGACAATATCGAACAGCCGGGCGTAATGATGCAGATGATGGCAAAAAGCGACTTCTACGACGCCTTTTTCGCCATTGTGAAGCACGGTGCAGAAAACTGGGATGGGGTCACCGACCCGCTACGCATGATCGACTTTTCGAGTGGTGCACCGACCGAAAAGCCCTACGGAAAGTAGACCGACCTCATGACATCTCCTGTCCACGTTATCGGCGGCGGCCTGGCGGGCTGTGAAGCGACCTGGCAATTGGTGAGCGCCGGCGTGCCTGTCATTCTGCATGAAATGCGGCCGGTGCGCGGCACCGATGCGCATGTCACCGACAATCTGGCGGAACTGGTGTGTTCGAATTCCTTTCGGTCGGACGACGCCGAAAACAACGCCGTGGGTTTGCTGCACGAGGAGATGCGCAGGACCAACTCCCTCATCATGCGCTGTGGCGATGCGCATAAGCTGCCGGCCGGCGGCGCATTGGCCGTGGACCGGCTCGCATTCGCCCAGGCGGTCGAGGACACGCTCACCTCCCATCCGTTGGTCACAATAGAACGCGCATGCATCGACCGGCTACCACCGGAAGAATGGGACAGCGCGATCATCGCCACCGGCCCGCTGACCGCCGCTCCGCTTGCTGAGGCGATCCGCGCCACATCGGGAGAAGAAGCCCTGGCGTTTTTCGACGCCATCGCCCCCATCGTTTACAAAGACTCTGTCGACATGTCCAAAGCGTGGTTCCAATCGCGATATGACAAGGCAGGCCCCGGAGGCGACGGCGCGGATTATCTGAATTGTCCGATGACGGAGGAACAATATAACCGTTTTATCGACGGCTTGCTTGCAGGCGACAAGACCGAATTCAAGGAATGGGAGAAATCGACACCCTATTTCGAAGGCTGCCTTCCGATCGAGGTCATGGCGGCCCGCGGGCGGGAAACCTTGCGTTATGGTCCCATGAAGCCGATCGGCCTCACCAATCCCCATTCGACCGACAAACCCTATGCGGTGGTTCAATTGCGCCAAGACAATGCCCTGGGCACGCTTTACAACATGGTCGGCTTCCAAACCAAGCTGAAGCACGGTGCCCAGACGGAGCTGTTCCGCACCATCCCGGGTCTTGAGGACACGCGGTTTGCCCGTCTCGGCGGCCTGCATCGGAACACATTTATAAACAGTCCAAAACTGCTCGATCCGACCCTTCAATGGCGCCAGCGGCCCGGCTTGCGCTTTGCCGGGCAGATCACCGGCGTCGAGGGATATGTGGAAAGCGCAACCATCGGATTGCTGGCCGGGCGGTTTGCCGCCAGCGAGCGGTTGGGCGCAGTGCCGTCCTTGCCACCCGAGACAACGGCGTTCGGCGCCCTGCTCAACCACATTACCGGCGGTGCCGACGTAAAAAGTTTCCAGCCCATGAACATCAATTTCGGTCTGTTTCCGCCGGCGAAGTTGGAGGGTAAGTTCCGCGGCAAAGAAAAAGCCCGCGCCAAGAAACGCGCCGTCACCTCGCGCGCGCTAACCGATTTGGACGCTTGGCTGGGCCGGAAAGCCGCGGCCGAATAAAACTATAGACGGCGCAGTAATGCGTGTTTGACCAGCGTGAGCTGTTTGCGAAAAACTGGCACCTCGGGACTTTCCGTACGGGGATCGAAATCCTGGCGCGCATAGCGCTTGAGATAAAGAGGTACCAGCGATGCGGGCAACAGCGCCGGCAGAGCATTGGACGGCAATGACCGCGCCGCCAGCCTTCCTTCCTTGGCCGCAATGCGGGCGACATCGGCTACATCGCCAACGGTAGCGTGGACCGTGTCGAGGTCGCTATCGCTCGACAGCTGATCCCAGGTGATGCCGTGGGTGGTCAAGATATCTTCGGGCAGAAACTTCTGTTGCCGTTGCAAGTGCAGCGGGAGCGCGCGCAACAGCCCCACCAATCCCCAGGCCTGCCCGCTTTTCTTTGCAGCGTCACTAGAAGCATCGCTGGCGTCCATGCCCAACACGGAGAGGGCCGCCAGCATGAGGCAAGACGAGCTTTCCTCCACATAGGTCATCAACGCATCCATTGACGTCATGGGATCGTCATAAAGATCGAAACCGCGCGCATTGATCAGCCGGTCCAACAACGATCTTTCGAGACCCGTCTCCCTTACAGCGAGCGCCAGAGCCTGCACCACCTCATGCTCCGGCGGCGTGCCCTGATAAATCGCCTCCACCGCATCGCGCCACCATTGGAGGCGGATCTCACCGATCATCGGCTCGCTGACTTGTTCCCGGGTTCGCGCAACCTCTAGATTGAATGCATAAAGCGCGAACAAATGAGAGCGGGCAGGCTCGGGCGCAAACAAGGCGGTCAGAAAGCGATCCTTGTCCAACCGCTGGACCATTTCTGCGCAATACAACAAAGGGGTCGGCTGTTCCATATGCCGGTCATGCCACAAAAAAGGGCCGCCCCGCAAAGGGCGGCCCCTTGGTTATTTATGTCGGCTCGCCTAGTAGATGTTCTGCGCCGAAACCATGGCGAACAGCATCGGGATCGACAGCATGGTGTTGGTGCGCGAGAACAGCATGGCCGTCCGGGCGGCCGCCGCTTTTTCGTCGGCGCCAAGGTCCGGATATTGATTGGCGATGTTCAGCGCTTTCTGCTGATTGGGCCAAATCACAAACCAAACATTGAACCACATGATGGTGCCAAGCCACATGCCGATACCGATGGCAATATTCTTCGGTACGGCAAAACCGTTAATGGCACCAAGGGTTAAGGCATCGCCCAGATAATTGTTCAACGCCGCCAAGATCAGCCCCGTGACGATCGTCGCCATGGCGGCCCAACGGAACCACCACAATGCTTCCGGCGCAATGTATCCTCCGACGGCCGGCTTCAACTCATCCGGAATTTTCGGCATGGTCGGGATCTGCACGAAGTTGAAATACCACAACAGTCCGATCCACATGACACCGGCCAAAACATGCAGCCAGCGGAACACAAATTGCCAAAACGTGAAGTTGTCATAGCCCTGCATCTGCACATAGAGCAGGAACAGCACAAATGCGAGCACCGACCCGGCGATGACCGTATTGCGTACAGATGTTAAAATCGCAGCCACTTTCTGAAACTCCCCATTAATATTGTTAACGTTGTCCCGTGATCGTCGCCACCCGTGTCACTCAGTAAGCCTTACCAACAAGGGTAGGACCATGTGCGACACATTGTAAACCCTGAGTCGCAGGGTTTAAACGCGATTCGTCAGTCTACGGCGATGAGGGCGGCGGCGATTTTCCGTTTCTCCGCCAAAAGAACATTATAGGTACGGCACGCTGCGCCGGTATCCATCTGTTCAAGGACCATCCCCAGCGCGCGCACGGATTCGCGAATGGCTGCAGGCACTTGCTCCATATGCGGGCCGCACCCCAACAGCAGGATTTCGATGTCATCCGCCTCTTCGGTCAGCGGAGAAAACGCCTCCGGCGTTAAATCGCCCATCTGCCGAACCGGCCACTCGACGGCTCGGGCCGGCGTAACCAGCAAAGACCCGGTGTGCCGGATCGCACCCAGGCGAAATCCGCCGTTTCCGTAGGCATCAATGGGGGGCTGTTCGCCGAAATCCGGCGTATTAATTTCAAGCATCCACTTAACTCTGCAAAGTTCTGCCTGTGGTAACGCGTTTGCCCACAAACGGCAAATTTGCTCCCACGGCGCCGCACGTTATGGTCCGCAAGGATAGAAAACGCATCGGCCGGGGTGGGCAGCAGTGCAGACACATGAGTTAACGCGCGGATGGAAACTCATCTTGGCGGCGTGCACCGGCGTCATTTGCAGTTCGATCGTCCTGCCCTATTACTCGATTGGGGCCCTTGTGGTGCCCGTCACCTCGGAATTCGGCTGGACACGCGCACAGTTCCAAGCCGCCATCCTGTTTAGTTCCGGATTGGGTGCATTAACGGCGCCGATTGTCGGTTGGCTGATCGATCGCTACGGCGCACGGCAGATAGCGTTGCCGGGATTAGCCGGACTGGCCGTAGGGTTTTTCATCGCCGCCTCCATGGGCGGTCAATTGTGGATGCTGTACCTCGCTTATGGAGCAATGGCCCTGTTGGGCGCCGGCACTATTCCGGTCACCTGGACGCGCACCATTGCCGCCAATTTTTCGCCCATCGGGGACCGGCCCTGGGCATGACACTCACCGGGACCGGCATCTGCGCCATGATTGCGCCCTTCTACACCGTATGGCTTGAAAGCACCTTCGGCTGGCGGACCGCTTATGTAGGGTTGGGATTGCTCCCCCTGCTCTTGGCGGGGCCGTTGGTGTTTCTGTTTTTCCGGAATCTGGACAGCCAAGACCTGTCGGAAGAACAACAGGAGGAAACACAGACCGGGCGCACCCTGGCAGAAGCCGCTCGCGACTATCGTTTTTGGATTCTGCTCGCATCAATCTTCGTGGCTTACATGGCGTTCTCGGGGATCGGTCCCAACTTGTTCCCATCGCTGACGGATGATGGGTTCACCAAAGCGCAAGCCGCTACGGTTCAATCCGTGTTTGGCGGATCGATCATTGTCGGGCGCCTGGTGGTCGGCTATCTGGTGGACCGATATTGGGCGCCTGGCGTTGCCACGGCGGCACTGCTGCTGCCCGTCGCAGGCGCGTTGATCTTGTCGGGCACCCCCAATTTCGCCTTTGCGGCTTTCGCCGCATTTTTGATCGGATTTGCCGCAGGCGCCGAACTTGACCTGATGTCGTTCCTCACGGCCCGCTATTTCGGACTGCTGCACTACGCACAGATCTACTCGGTAATGTACGCCACGCTCGCCGTATGTTCGGGCACCGCACCTATGCTGTTCGCGCAGGTATACGACATGACCCAATCTTACGACTTCGGATTCTTGGTGGCATCCGGCTTATTTGCGATCGGTGCGCTGATGGTCCTGGCAATGGGCCCTTATCCCGATGCGAAAGGCAGAACGCGGCCGGAGACCGGTTAGGCTCAGGGTTTCGCGGCCATCGCTTTTTTCGCCGCTTCTTCGCTCCAGTCCCGTTTTACACCCAAATAGAGCAAAATCGGCGCGGCGATAAAGATCGACGAATAGGTTCCGACGAACACACCCCAAATCATCGCAAAGGTGAAACCGCGGATGTTCTCGCCGCCCAGGAAATACAAGGAAAACAGGGCGAGGAGCGTCGTGACCGAGGTCATCAACGTCCGGGACAACGTGTCGTTTACCGACAGATCCAATAGGTCGGCCAGCGGCATTTTCTTGTATTTGCGCAAATTCTCACGCACACGGTCATAGACCACCACCGTGTCGTTCATGGAATACCCGACGATGGTCAAAATGGCCGCGATGATGGGTAAACCAAACTCCAAACTGATCAGCGAGAAGACGCCAATGGTCAGCACCACGTCGTGCACCAGGGCTACCACGGCGCCGACGCTGAATTGCCATTCGAAGCGAAACCAGATGTAGAGCAACATGAGGGCGATCGCGCCGATGACCGCTTGCGCACCGGCAATGACAAGCTCGCCGCTAACGCCCGGTCCCACAAATTCTTGACGGTTCACCGACACACCGCCATCCAACGCCCCATTCAAGACCTCGATAACATTCGCCGCCACCGCTTGTTGTTCCGCAGAACCGCCCGGTTGACTTTCAATCACGATCAAAACCGTGTCGTCGGCACCGAATTCTTGAACCTGTACGTCCCCTAAATTCATTTCCAACAAGAGGGAACGAATCTGACCCAAATTCGCAGGCCCTTGTGTGGACACTTCGATCAGGGTCCCGCCCTTGAAATCGATACCGTAGTTCAGACCTTTCGTGGCGAACAACGCCATCGAGGCGATCACCAATATCGTTGACAACACAGCGGCAACCGTCCGCCAACGGATAAATCGAATTTTCGTCTTTTTTGGAATAAGGCGAAGCTGCCACATGATCGATAAATCCCCTCGCCTTTAAATCGGAAGCACACTGGGGCGGCGGGCGCGCACCCATGTAGCCACCATCAGCCGCGTTACGATGAAAGCGGTAAACACCGATGTGATGATTCCGATGCCCAATGTTACGGCAAATCCGCGCACGGGCCCCGCGCCCAACATGAATAAGATGGCCGCCGCAAAAAAGGTGGTGATGTTGGCGTCGACGATGGCACTAAAGGCACGTGAATACCCAGCATCGATGGAGTTGATGGTCGATTTGCCCGAGGCAAATTCCTCCCGAATACGTTCGAAGATCAGCACATTGGCGTCGACCGCCATACCGATGGTCAAGACGATGCCGGCGATGCCCGGCAAGGTCAGCGTTGCCTGCAAGAACGACAAGGCCCCGGCAATTAGCAACACATTGATGATCAGAGCGATGTTCGCAAAAAATCCGAACAGGCCGTAACTCACGAAAATGTAGATAATCACCGCCACAAAACCGATGATCGCCGCAATCTGGCCGGCCGCTACGGAGTCCGCGCCGAGCTGGGCACCGACAGTCCGCTCCTCCTCGATCTTCAGGGGCGCAGGCAGAGCGCCCGCACTGAGCAGAATGGCCAACTCATTAGCCGAGTCTACGGTAAAGCTGCCGCTGATCTGACCGCTGCCGCCCAATATCGGTTCGCGGATCACCGGCGCTGAAATCACTTCGTCATCGAGCACAATGGCAAAGGGCCGCCCCACATTCTGTCGGGTGGCGTCGCCGAATTTGCGCGCGCCCGACGTATTAAACCGGAACGAGACCACCCACTCGCTGGTTTGCTGATTGAACTCACCACTGGCAGTGACAAGATCTTCGCCGCTCACCATGACACGCCGCTTGATCAGAACCGGCGGTTCATCCTCTTCGATAGAGGGCAGCAACCGGGCCCCCGGCGGAACGCGGCCGTTCATGGCCTCCTGGATGGTCACCGAGTTATCGAGCAGATGGAAAGACAGTTTCGCCGTCGTCCCGATGATGCGCTTCAGTTCTTCCGGATCGTCTACGCCCGGCGCCTGCACGATAATCCGTTTGTCGCCTTGCTGTTGGATGCTGGGTTCTGTCGTTCCCAATTCATCAATCCGCCGCCGGATAATTTCAATCGATTGCCTGACCGCATCGCGGGTCAATTGCGTGAGGAACCCATCCTCCATTTCGGCGGTGATCGAACGTTGATTGAGATCTACGTTGAATTCCTCCTGGCCGGCGCCGAGAAAGCCGCCCCGGGGCGTCACCAACTCGCTGATAAGTTCATTAGCCCGTTGCACATCCTCATCGCGGTTGATGCGGACGCCCACCCGGTCGTCAACGATGCTCAGCCCAGTATAGCCGATCCGCTCTTCCCGCAGCTTGGTCCGGATATCACCGCGTAGAGTTTCCAAGCGCTCGGTTTTGATTGCCTCCACATCCACTTCAATGAGCAGATAGACACCGCCCCGCAGATCCAAGCCCAGATTGATCTGCTTTGACGGCAGAAAACCCCACTCCGCAATGGCGTCCAGCTGACGTTGGGAAAAGAAGTTCGGCGAGGCGAACAGCAGGCCCAGCAAACAGGCGCCAATGATCGAAAAAGTATACCAACGGGAAAAATAGAGCATGTGCGGCGCCGTTTATTCGGTCGAGAAGGCTAGCTCGCGCTATCCGATTTGTTGGCGGCAGGCGGCGCGGCAGCCGGCTCGGGCTTGGATGTCACTTCAGATATAGTGCTCTTTACCACCCTTACACGAACCCCTTCCGCGATTTCTACCGTCGCCTCGTTATCGGCCACTTTCGTTACTTTGCCCATAATGCCACCCGAGGTGACCACCGTATCCCCGCGACGAAGCGCCTCGACCATTTCGCGGTGGCGTTTTACCCGCTGGCTCTGCGGCCGGATAATCAAGAAGTAAACGATGGCGAACATCACAATGATGGGAAACAAGGAGATCAGAAAATCCCCTCCACCGCCGGATGCCTGGGCGTAGGCAGGACTAATAAACATAAAGGCCTCCAATTAGGACGGTTTCCCCGCTTTTTTTGGCCAACATCGGACCTCTTAGGGCGGCGATTGCACGATCGAATCCCGCGGAATATAACGCTGAAGAACCGGAATGCAATGCAAAGCCATCCAAGCAGCGCCGATTGGCCGGGAAAGGGCCGCTGTCTCCCGGACCATCGAACTGAAGGGACTCCGAGCCAGCCATGGCGCAATCCATCGACCAAGAGACGGTTCAAACCCTCAAGCGCATTGCGGACGCTCTTGAGCGACTGGCACCAGGCGACACCCCATCGCCGGACCTTAACGCTTTCGAGGCCTTTGTCTGGCATCCCGCCGGTCTCTTAGAGCCCGTACAGCAAGTATCGCGGGTCGATATCGGCCTGCTGAAGGGCATCGACCATGTGCGCAACATCCTATTGGATAATACGCGCCGTTTCGCCAAGGGACTGCCGGCCAACAATGCCCTACTGTGGGGCGCACGGGGTATGGGGAAAAGCTCTCTGGTAAAGGCTGTCCACGGTGCCATCAATACGGATAAAGAAACCACGAACGCCTTATGCCTGATTGAGATCCACCGCGAGGACATTGATAGCTTGCCGGCTCTTATGCGTCTTTTGCGGGGTCACCAACGCCGGGTTATCGCCTTTTGCGACGACCTCTCCTTCGACGGCGACGATGCCAGCTACAAATCGCTGAAAGCAGCGCTGGAGGGCGGCGTGGAAGGCCGGCCCGACAATGTGCTCTTTTACGCAACCTCGAACCGGCGGCACCTTATTCCCCGCCACATGATGGAAAATGAGCGTTCGACGGCGATCAACCCGGCCGAGGCCGTTGAGGAAAAGGTTTCCTTGTCCGACCGCTTTGGGTTGTGGCTTGGCTTCCACAATTGCAGCCAGGGGGATTATTTGGACATGGTGGACGGTTACGTCGCTTATTTTTCGCTGCCCGTCTCGCCGGACGACGCCCATGCCCAGGCAATCGAATGGTCAGCCACGCGCGGCGCGCGTTCGGGCCGTGTCGCCTGGCAATTCATTCAGGATTTGGCGGGACGGCTGGAGCATCCCCTAACCGGCGCCTGAGCCACCGCCTATTTGCCCAGATACTTTTGCGGATCGATCGCTTTGGAGCCGCGGCGGATTTCGAAGTGAAGCTGCGGTTCCGTCACGCTGCCGGTTTGTCCGGCGGCCGCAATGATCTGGCCCTTCTTCACCCGAGCGCCCTTGCCCACCAACAGCTCGCGGTTATGCGCATAGGCCGTGATATAGCCGTCACTGTGCCGGAGAAGCAGCAAATTCCCATAACCGCGCAATTCATTGCCGGCATAGGTGACGATACCGTCCTTGGCCGCGCGCACAGGCGCGCCCTCTTCTGTTCGAATGTTAATACCGTCATTGCGCAGCCCGGTCGCTTTACCGCCGAACCGTGAAATGACCCGCCCTTCTACCGGCCAAATAAAACGGCTGTTGGTCGTGCGCGGGGGTGCGCCCAACGGTCGTTTGCCTTTTGACGGTTTGGGCGTCAGCGCGGCCGTTTGAACGTGGGCGGGGCGCGGGGCGCTTTTACGCGGCAGGGCTTTTCTTGACGCGCGGGCTGCCCCCGGCGGCGGTGCAATCGCACCCGTCGCTTGAGCCGTCGTCATTGAGCCGCCCGGCAGTTTGACTTTTTGCCCGACCGCCAATTGGTAAGGTGCGCGTATTCCGTTCAAGGCCGCCAGGGCCTCGACGGTCGTGTTGTTGTTGACGGAAATCCGATAGAGGGTCTCGTTACGGCGAACGACGTGAACACGACCTCCACCAAGCTGCACCACAGCCGGCTGTGCAGACGGTACGGCGAGACGCTGCCCCACGCGCAACCGGTAAGGACGCGACATTCGGTTGAGGGACGCAAGGTCTCTGACCGATGTGTTGTGTCGTTTGGCGAGGCGATAAAGCGTATCGCCCTTGTTAACGATTATGAACGAATGACCGGTTGCCGGTGCACCGCGCGATGCCCCTTGCTTATATTCCGTATAGCCGTCTTTGAAGAAATTCGGCTTGGACTCGTAAGGTTGGGCGCAGGCCGCAAGAGAAGCCGCAACCATTCCCAAACAGAACATACGTACGCTGCCAAATAACCGCATCGCTCAAGGTTCTCGTGCCACCCCTTCCACCAGTGGAACGAATCGTACCGGTATTAAGTCCGTCACGTCAAAGCCTTCTTGATTCCGATCTACACGGACCAGTTTCTGATCCGCGCCGGTTTTTCCGATCGGCAAAATCATCCGGCCACCGATTTTCATTTGATTACAGAGCTCTACCGGCCATTCCTCGGCTGCGGCCGTAACAATGATGCGATCGAACGGTTCTTGCTCCGGCCACCCCTTAAGACCATCTCCTATCCGCGTGGTTATGTTGGTAATTTTCAAATCGTTAAAACGCCGCTCTGCTTCCCGCATAAGGTCCGGATATCGTTCGATGGTGTATGTGCGGCGGGATAGCGCAGCCAGGATCGCCGTCTGGTATCCGGACCCGGTTCCAACCTCCAGCACTTTCATACGATCCCCCACATCGAGCATCTGGGTCATGTAAGCGACCACAAAAGGCTGGCTGATGGTCTGTCCGCAATCGATCGGGAGAGCGGTGTCGTCGAACGCTTGGTCTGAGAACATGTCCGGCACGAAAAGTTCACGCGGCACTCGCTCGATTGCGCTCAAGACGCGCTGATCCGTAATGCCCCGGCGGCGCAGTTCCATGATGAGTTTGATTTTGCGCGCGTTTTCGCTCAACGCCGTGTCACTTTCTTTCCTCGCGCGATCGGACGCCTAACCGGATTCCACCCATCGGGTCGAGCCCGAGGGCATGCTTCACCTGGAAACACTATAGGTGCGCAGCTTTCCGATTATGAGCCTGAGGGCGGCTGCCCATCCAACACTTTCTTCAAACGCGACTGGGTGGATTTGTGGGTAAGATTAAGGTGGAGCGGCGTCACAGAGATGCGGTGCGAATAAATTGCTTTTAAATCAGTGCCTTCCGGTGGATTACTGAGCCTCCACGCGAATCCCAGCCAATAATAAGGATTGCCTCGACCATCCACCCGTTCGTCGATAGCAAGGTTCGACTGATCCCGCTTGCCCTGCACGGTGACCTCCACACGCTCCACGGCGGAATGCACCACGTCCGGAAAATTGATGTTGATGAGGACGTCCGCCGGCCAGCCATGTTCGAGGAGCTTGCGCACTAAACCCGGTCCGTGATGTTCGGCCGTGGACCATTTGACCTTGCGGGTGCCCGAGGAAAATCCATACGCCTGACTGAGCGCGATCGAGGGAAACCCCATCAGCGTGCCTTCCATGGCGCCCGCGATGGTGCCCGAATAGGTGATGTCGTCGGCAATGTTGGAGCCGCGGTTCAC
>JANQMY010000148.1 GCA_028279895.1 Alphaproteobacteria bacterium | reverse complement strand
CGGTCTGTTCGGCACGGTGCTTGGGATGATCGAAGCGTTTCGCCAGCTCGAAGCGGCGGGCAACCAGGTCAATCCAGCCATTCTGTCGGGCGGCATCTGGCAGGCGCTCCTGACCACCGCCGTGGGTCTCGCTGTCGCCATTCCCGTCGTCGCCATACTCAACTGGCTGGAACGGCGGGTCGACGGGCTCGCGCATGAAATGGACAACCTCGTCACCCAGGTCTTCACCGAGGATCTATCGGGGGACGTGCTCAATCGAGAAGACACAAAGCAGAAAGACGCGCACCGTGACCGGAGCAACCTCCCCGCCGCTGCTGAGTAAGCCGGCGCGCAAGCGCCCGCTCATCAGCCTTACCCCACTGATAGACGTGGTGTTCATCCTGCTGATCTTCTTCATGCTGGCATCGAGTTTCCTCGACTGGCGTGCGATCGATCTCGACGCACCGGTTCAGGCATCTGGCGCAGTCGCGTCCACCGAAGGTGCGCTCCTCATAGAGATCAAGCCCGACGGTATACGGCTTGCCGCCGAGTTGGTGACCCTCAATGCCCTGGCCGGCCGCGTCGGCAAACGCTTGGCCGTCAAGCCCGATCAACGCGTGCTGATCAAACCGTCCGAGGGTGTTCCCTTGCAGCGCACGGTGGATGTGCTCGACCGGCTGAAAGCGATCGGCGTTTCGGACATATCTCTGATCCGCGAAGGCGGAGGGTGAGAGATGCGCTTTCAACCACCCAGGCCAAAGAGCGACGACGAACGCATCCTACCCCTGATCAACGTGGTCTTCCTGCTGCTGATCTTCTTCATGCTGGCGGGCAAACTGGCCACAATCGACCCGGTCGAAGTCACGCCGCCGCGCTCGGCCAGCGAAGGGATAGTCAACGTGCGTGAACTGGTGATCGTGATCGGCGCCAAGGGCGATCTCGCCTTCGACGGCGAACGGATCGACCAAGCCTCCCTTGAAGGATCTGTTGCGAAAAGGCTGATCGGTGACGCCAGCCTACAAGTATGGCTGAAAGCCGACAGCGGGACGGATTCGGTACAAGTCATCACAATCATGGAAATTCTGCGCGAGGCTGGTGTGGAGCGTCTAAAGCTGCTGACAATACCAGCCGCAATCGACGGGGCTAGCTGATGCGGATGGGAGGCCGGCATTGGATGACAGCGGTCATCATGGCAGTCGCGCTTCACGCGGGCGTCGCCGCCGCCATGCTCTGGCAACGGGCAGATGCGGGGGCAAAGGCGCCCGGTATCGGCGGCATTGAAATCGCGCTCGGCCCCGCCGGCGGCGCGCCGGGTGGTGTCGCGGCGGAAGAGCGTCCCACCGAAGCGGATGAGGTCGCGCAAACCGAACCAGCAACCGAGCAGCCGCCACCGGAAACGGCGCAACCGATACCCGAGCCGCGCCCCGAGCCAGCCGAGGCGGAGATTCCCGAGGTAACCGAGACGCCGGCCGAAGTCGCGGAGCTGGCGCCGCCACCGCCGATGCGCAAGCCTGAAGCACCTGTGCAGCCGACACTTACCGAGCCAAAGCCGGAAATCGATCTTACGGATGTTGAACCGTCCACGCCCGGCGCGGGCGGTAAAGCCGGCACGCAAGATAGCCGGGACGCCGGCAACAGTGCGGCTGATACAAGCGCTGGCGGAATGGCAGGAGCCGAGGCCGACTATGCGTCCATGCTGCTGGCTTGGCTTGAGCGCCACAAGGAATATCCCCGCGCTGCCCAACAACGGCGCCAACAGGGCGTCGTTCTGCTCTATATCGCAATGGATCGTGACGGCCGCGTCATCGACTCCCGGATCCAAAAAAGCTCCGGACATCGACTGCTCGATGACGCGGCACTCGCCATGTTAGAGCGGGCGCAGCCCCTCCCGCCCATACCCGACGATGTACACAAGGAACGCCTCGAATTCGTCGTGCCCGTGCAGTTCTTCCTCACTTGATTTCACGCGACACTTCGTCCACCTGAAGAACTCGATAAGGCTGACTGCATCGGTGTAAAAGCGATGAATGGGTGTAAGGCCGTAAGCAAGGAGATCAAGCGATAGCTGAAGATGATGGCGCTGAGACGCCACCCCCTAAGACCGATGAAGTTCTGACGATTCGCGAGCCTGACGATTGGCACGTCCATCTTCGCGACGACGCCATGCTGGCCTTCGCCGCCGAGTACACAGCCCGCCAGTTTGCCCGTGCCATCGTGATGCCGAACCTGGTCCCGCCGGTTACGACCGCCGCCGCGGCAGACGCGTACCGAAGGCGCATTCTGGACGTGCTGCCGGCAGGCCGTCGCTTCACGCCGCTGATGACCGCCTACCTGACCAATGAGATCGATCCGGAGGAGGTTGCGAACGGCTTTCAGAACGGCGTCTTTACGGCGTGCAAGCTCTATCCCGCCGGCGCGACGACCAATTCAGCGTCGGGCGTGACGGATGTGCGTAAGATCTGGCCGGTGCTGGAACGTATGCAGACCATCGGCATGCCGCTCCTGGTGCATGGCGAGGTGGTGTCGCCGGACATCGACATCTTCGACCGCGAAGCGGCGTTCCTGGAGAAAGTTTTGACGCCGGTGCTGGCGGCGTTCCCGGACCTTAAAGTGGTGCTGGAGCATATCACCACCGAAGACTCGGTTCGCTTCGTCGAGGCGGCGGGCTCGAACCTGGCAGCGACGATTACAGCGCATCATCTGCGAATCGACCGCAACGCCATGTTCGAAGGCGGGCTGCGTCCGCACGCATACTGTCTACCCGTTGCGAAACGCCGCCGTCACAGGGACGCTTTGCGCAAAGCGGCGACATCGGGCAATCCCAAATTCTTCCTTGGGACAGACTCAGCGCCCCACCAGAAACACGAAAAGGAAAGCGCTTGCGGCTGCGCCGGGATCTTCAGCGCGCCGACGGCGCTCGAGAGCTATACTCAGACGTTTGAAGAGGAAGGCGCCCTCGACAGGCTGGAAGCCTTCGCATCAGCGTTCGGCCCGCGCTTCTATGGCCTCCCGCTCAATGAAGGAACCGTCAAGCTGCGCCGGGAACCGCAGGATATGCCGCAACTGATGGGGAACGACACCGTGCACGTCGTCCCGTTCCATGCGGGCGAAACCTTGGCGTGGCGGTTTGGAGGCCGAAGTGATCAGAAACTCCGATGGCAGCCGTAGCTGCCAAGAACGGTTGACGACGGGAAGGCGTTTGCCCTGTGCCGCAGACTATCAACACGAGATTGTCAGAATCGTTGAGCAATGACAGCAGATGGCCTCCATCCCAAGGGGACACCGATTTGCGCCAAATGATCTGGCAGCCAACGCTTTCGAAGTGTACGCCTTCGATCAAATCATTGATCTTGGTGCCTGCCGCGAGGGCAGAGACAATGACCGGGATGTTCAGGCTGGTCACGGCTTCCACAAGCGCGGAGGTCTTCGATTCCGAATCTTTCTTGAATGACCAGTCGAAGTCAGAGGCGACAGCCTTCAGAGGGGCGACAATGATCACAGCGGAGTATCACAGCGATAGAAGAGCACCGTCCGAAAGACGCGATGAGTAGGTCGAATTTCACGATTCTATCAGTAGACGGACGTTTCCAGTCTTTTTCGCGCTATTGGCCGTGAGTTCTCCTTGTTGATTTCCATCGTCGAACCAGCCGGCTTACTTGACGCTTCGATTTCAGTGTTGTGCGGGAAGCGTGTGCCGACGGTGCCTTCGCTAACATGACTGACCCAAGCTACCTTTTCACCCTAGCGCGAAAATGCTGGCCCGAGTTTGTCCATGCCGCTTTATTCATCACAGCAACCGGCACGAACAGGCAGCCAAGGAAGAGGGGCCAGCCGACCAGAGGCCGGCGCTGCGCCTTGTCTCTAGGGTGTGATTATGCGGTCATAATCGCCACGGGTGCGCAACGTGAAGGTCACCGGTGCGTCCGTGCGGTTGCGCCAGAACCAGCCGTGATTGCAGTCGAAAGCCGGGACAAGCACTCCTGACTGATCCGGCAGGCCGCGTCCCTGCTCGTAAGAGATGTGTTGCCTAGCGCCATCGCCATGGGTGTCGTAGTGCAGGACCGCACCGTTAGCCGTCCATTCGAACTCAGCGCGCGCGCCTTCGCTCATCACGAGCTTGATTTCGATGCCCTGCGTCGGGGCCGGCGTGTAGCTGACCTCGTCGCCCTTGTCGGCACCGGCCTCGCCACGGTGGCGTTGGGGCTATTGGCTTGGGAACTGGTTGGCGGCGATGCCGGTCCGGTGCTGGGGATGGCGCTGGCGATCAAGATGGTCACCTATGTCACGCTGTGGGCGATGCTGGCGGCCGCGCTTCTGACGGTGGTGAGCTTTCCGGTGCTGTTCGGCGGCACGGTGATCGGCTTCGTCGCCTCGGCCGTCTTGGTCCTCTCGGTGACACTGCCCTGGCCAAAACCGGTTGAAGAGCGCGATGTCTGGACACGGATTACCTGCGGAACCCGGATCTATCTGGCGACGCCGCGTTTGCGGGCGCTATTTGCGCTGTCCTTTTCCGTTGCGGCCGCTGGCGCCAGGGTCATCGTTTGATCTGTGTCTAATCTGTCCCTTCGAATGTGGTCCGCAGACATTGTTTGCACTTTCTTCGGTTGTGGTTGCCCCGGTATTTGGTCCTCGTTCTACATGGCCCTCTTCCCGGTCGACGAATCAGTGGCCGCTACAGCGGCTGTATTGGGCGCTTGGCTAAAATCTTGACGAGTTCCTTCGAGACTCTTTGCCTATGGTCATAATGTAACCTCTGGGCTAACCGAAAGTCGCCGGAGAGAATCGCGTTGAGTACCTCTTCATGTTCCTGAGTCGATTGATCAGGCCGATCTCGTAGTGTCAAAGTTACCATGCGCACGCGGTGACTTTGATCTCTTACCGTTGTCGCCATTTGCGCGAGGCGTTGGTTGCCGCATAGGCTTAACAGAAGAGCATGGTAATGTTCATCCGCCGCTGCCCAGGCGTTTAGATCGTCTTTTATCAGCGAAGTCTTCATTGCTTCTGTTGCTTTCACGAGGGGTGCCAGTTCCGCCTGACTGAGGTGCCGTTTCGTGAGCAACTCCACGGCCATGGCTTCCAACGCTGTAAGCAGATCGTATATCTCGATCATATCGTCGAGGGCGATGGGAGTAACGCGAAAGCCGTGCCGTGGGATCAACTCAATAAGGCCCTCGTGAGCGAGGCGCACGAGGGCCTCACGTATTGGCGTTCGGCTCATGCCCAGTTCGAGGGTGATCTCCTGTTCCAAGGTTTGATGTCCAGGCGGATACTCATTGTTGAGAATTCGTTGCTTGAGTTCTGCGTATGCTTCTTCTGAACGAGATCGTTTTCCACGGTCACCCAATTTTGCATGTTTTGATGTCATGCCAATCCTGCCAGAAACTTTGTTTCTCTGCTGTTGTCGCGAATAGTTGCTGTCGCTTCGTTCAACATTTCAAAATTTTCTGCGTGCGGCAAATAGCTTAGTGCATGTGCCGCCGCGACGATCAAATAAGTTGTCGGAAATATCGATTCCAGTACTCCCAATTAGGATGCCGTCAAATCTGGATTGACTAAATCTCGGCGCCCAAAACCTTCAATTTGGCCGTACGTGTTCTTCATAAGATGAAGCCAAATGGGAGCAACTCTTCAATTCTCACAACGTATGCACCACTGCACACGTTGTCAAACTAGCCCGTGCAGAAGACAAGTACGCAGGTCAGCCGACATCTTATCTCCCAAATTGAAGGAGCGATATTCCTGGTTCCGGACGGGCAGCTCCTTAGATTCCTGGTGCTCTCTATGAGAATATGTGGTGTAAGTAAAAGGATTAGAAGGCGATAATATGAAGGGAATCTGGCATTGATCGCCAAATCGTGGGATTAGTTATGTTCTTCTTTAAATTGTATCGGCCTTTTTCATATTTACGTGCGGAAATCGAAAAACAGTGGCTCGGAAGGGAGGGCCTTCGCTGCATGCCATTGTTCGACTTGCCATATGTAAAAAATGTGATAACGTATTTATTAATAAATTTGTTGTGCGTGAAAATATGGGGGACTGATAACAATGAAAAAAATTACAAAAAAGGTGGGGTGGAGCGTGGCGGCTTTGGCGGCCGGCATGCTGCCGGGCGTCACTTTTGCCCAATTGGATGAGATTGTTGTTACGGCAACCAAGCGGGAACAAACGTTACAGGAGGTTCCAGTTGCGGTAACCGTGACGAGTCGCGATGTGATCGAGAAAGCGCATATTCAAGATGCTATAGATCTCCAATCGGTGGTTCCGTCTCTGCGGATCGCTCAGGCGCAAAGCACAATTCAAACCAATTTCATAATTCGCGGATTTGGCAACGGTGCTAACAATGTGGGCATTGAGCCGTCCGTAGGCGTCTTTATTGATGGCGTATACAGGTCGCGTACATCTGCCCAATTAAGCGATCTGCCAAATCTAGAACGCATTGAGGTGTTGAGAGGACCTCAGAATACACTGTTTGGCAAAGGGGCCTCCGCCGGCGTAGTAAGCGTCGTGACGGCTGCCCCCAGCTTTGAATACGATGGTTATATCGAAGCCACAGGTAGTAATTTCGATGGGTTTTTGATCAAGAGTTACATGACCGGACCGGTCAGTGACGATGTTGCGATTAGCATTGGCGGTTCGGTGAATAAACGCGACGGCTATGCGAGGAACATTACGAACGGCAACGAATTCAATGAACGAAATCGATTCGGTGTTCGCGGACAGGTGCTGGTCAATTCGTTCGAGAATGTATCGCTCAGGATAATCGCAGATTACGATGAGCTGGATGAAAAGTGCTGTTTTGCGCCGAGCCTTTCCAATCCGCTACCGGGTGGCGTAGGTGCAGATCCGTTTGACTATGAAACGGCGCTTACTTTTGAACCTACCAACAAATTTGAAAACTATGGTGTATCTGCTCATGCTGATGTGGAGTTTGACAACTTCACTCTCACATCAATTGCCGCATATCGCATTTCCGATAGCCAACGGAACAATGATGTGGACTTTTCAGCCGCTGATTTGTTTGGGGATAATTTCAGTACACTGAAAACATCTACTTTTTCCCAGGAGTTACGGGTTACGTCTACGAATGAAAGTAGGTTCCAGTGGTTAGGCGGTGCTTATTTTTTCAAGGAAAAACTCGACCAGTCAGATCAGGTGTTGTTTGGCAGCCTGACCAGGGGCGCTCTTCTTGCCGGAAATGCAGCCGTCTTAGAGGGGGCGGCGGGTGTTGCCCCCGGCTCTTTCTTTGCCGAAGGAACCGGTGCGTCTCGGGTTGGTGATCAAAGCAATTTCGCTTTTTCGTTTTTCGGTCAAGCCGACTATGAGATTTTTGACAATCTCACATTCACAGCTGGACTGAATTATACCAATGATCGAAAAACGTTCTCGCTGGTCCAAACCAATACGGATGTGTTCTCAAACACGGATCTATCGGGCATCAATCCAGCGCTGTCTGCGCTGCAATTTTTTCCTCAAATGATCGCTATTCCAAATGCGATAGAAGATGGCAAATCCAGCGACGACAGCTGGGACTATACCGTTAGAATGTCTTATGATTTTCTTGACGACAGAGTAAAGGTGTACGCGGGTTATTCTACCGGTTTCAAGGCGACCTCGTGGAATTTCTCGCGGGATTCACGGCCCTCGCCGGCTGTGATCAGTGCCCTTTTCCCGAACCCTGCTTCGGTGCCCTTTAATTTGCGGCCTGGTTCCCGGCTCGCTAAACCGGAAAACTCACGTGTAATCGAATTGGGGCTCAAGGCGCAGTTTGATATCGGTTCAATAAACATTGCGCTATTCGATCAAGCGATCAAAGACTTTCAAACGATTGTTTTCTCAAATGGGGGGTTCGTTTTTGGTAATGCCGAAAAACAAACCGCACGCGGCGTAGAGATAGACTTTGTAACAAATCCCATCGAGGGACTTACGCTTGCGTTCGGCGGGACGTACATTGATCCTGAGTACGAAACGTACACTGGGGCAGCCCTCGGTGACCTTTCCGGAACGAGACCGGGCAGCATTCACAAGTTTAGCACGTCAACAGCGGTCACATATGAGCGCCCCATTGGCCAATTTGACGCCTTTGTTCGTGTAGATCACCAGTTCGATTCGGAAGTTGACATCCAAGACGGCGGTGACGCTAACGCTTTCAATTTAGCGGCAGCGGCAGTCGACGGTAGAACGCGTAAGGTCAACACATTCAATGCAAGTGCTGGCATAAGTTACCAACATGTCGATCTATCGATTTGGGGGCGGAATCTTTTTGGTGATGAATACCTGATTTCGAACTTCGCGGGGCTTGGTGGGGGGGTCAACGGATTCCCCAATCAGCCGGAGACATATGGCGTCACAGTGCGTCTGAGCTTGTAAATCTGAGAATTGGATGTTCATTGGGCCGCTCTTTTGCGATGGATGGGGCGGCCCAACTTTTGGTAGTTAAATTGCATGAGGTCTAGGAGATGCGCTCTCTAACTCTTCTTGGTTCGGCGTTTTTGTTCATTTCAACTGCGCAAGCCTCTTTAGCCACCCCTCAAGAGCCCAAAGCGCCCGCATGGCATGTCGTTACTCTGTCATTCGAGGGGCCCACATTAAGCGAAACCAAGTCTACGTTTTTCGACTATCGCTTGGATGTTGAGTTTACTCATTCGACGGGGAAGATGTTCCTGGTCCCGGGTTATTTCGCGGCAAGTGGGGAAGCTGCTGATGATGGTGCCTCTACCGGCAAAATCTGGCACGCGAAATTTGTACCATCGTTGGATGGGGAGTGGCGGTATAAGGCTCATTTTCGTAAAGGCGATCGCATCGCCATTGGTTTGGAAGAAGATGGCGAAAGTGCCGGTTTTTTTGACGGAGACGAGGGGAAGATAACCGTCGCGCCCGCGAAGCTTGATCCCAATGCACTCGATTTCAGAAAACGCGGAATGCTCTTGGATGTCAAAAACCGATATCTTCAATTCGCCGGAACAAAACAGTACTTCCTTAAAACCGGTGCGGGTAGTCCGGAAAACATTCTCGCCTATTCAGAATTTGATGGCACATATGATATCGGTGGAACTCCGTTTCCAGCACTTGGCGACAACCAGCTTCATGAATTTGAGCCTCACATAAAGGATTGGCGTGAGGGCGATCCTGTTTGGGGTCGCGATGGACGTGGCAAAGGCCTCATCGGAATTGCGAATTACTACGCGGAAGTTGGCGTCAACGCGCAGTATATGGTTGTGATGAATGTAGGAGGGGACGGACAGGATGTGTTTCCCTGGGTGCGCCACGACGATATGTACGTGTTCGACGTATCGAAGCTCGCGCAGTGGGAGCGGGTACTATCTTACATGGATCGCAAGGGTGTCCTCAAGGATTTTCTATTCACCGAAATGGAAAACGAAAGTCTGTTTGAAGGCATCGAGGGTGGAGAATTCGCCGACAGCCGGAAGCTATTTTATCGTGAAATGGTTGCGCGGTTTGGACACTTGCTGGGACTTGTTTGGAATCTTGGCGAAGAAAACGGTTCGGATGCTGAGATTCTAACTGAAGTGCTTGGTTCCGAAGGGCTAGCAGTTTTGGGGGTAGAAAACGGAGTCGTCATTCCCGGCAACCCCGCTTGGATAAAAGCAACAACCCAAGCTCAGCGTCTTGCCTTCGCCCAATACATTGCGGATTTGGATCCGTATGATCGTGCGATCGTTTCTCACAACCTTCCTGGTGCTGAAGAGATGACATACGGCGAGAAGCTCGGCGTGCCAACGTTCAGCGGCATTTCGCTTCAGGCGCATGAACATTATGCCGATATCATTCTGGAATGGCTTAACAGGTCGAAGGCAGCGGGCCGCCAATGGATGATCACAGTAGATGAGCCAATGGGATGGGAATTTGGCGCGCGCCCCGACGAAGAAACTCCCGAGCATGAACATGCCATCAACGATGTGCTTTGGCCGTCCCTGCTGGCCGGTGCGGCCGGTGTTGATTGGTATTTTGGGTGGCAGAACAATGCGCCGACCAGCGATTTGTCGAATGAGGATCAAAGGTCTCGGCATAATCTTTGGGTGCAGTCCGCGGCGGTTCGCGCCTTTTGGGAAACGAAGGTTCCCTTTTGGGAAATGGAAGGTTCGATCACAACAGAAAATGGACGGAAGATTCTGAAGTTTTCAGGTGACCCAGGTAAACACCCAACGTTGACGCTTAGCGACGAAGGGCTGTCCTTCGAGGGAGTCGAAGAACCTTCCGCTGTGCAGTTTCCGAAGAAAAAAAGTGAGTAAATGTATCAATGAAGCACTCGATTATCATGGCTTTCATGGGCGGGCAGAAGGACCGGTTCTGCACGTATTTTGAAAACATTAGCCCGGAAGAAAAAATGAAGGCCATTGAGAAAGTTGGCGGTGTCGATGGTGTCGAAATTGTTTTTCCCTTCGAAATTCAAGATCCGGATGAAACGCTTGCTCTTCTAAATCGTTACAATTTGGGTGTCGCCGCTGTGAATGCGAACATCAAGGGGGGGGCGGAACAGCAAAGCGGCTCTTCCAGTGTTCCAGCGAAACGCATTCGCGATAACGCCGTTCGCATTATCAAAGAGGCCATGGATATTGCTGCTGCAATCGGCGCAGACAAAGTTACGACATGTCCACTGACCGATGGGTATGATTATCTGTTCACAACGAACTATGAAGAAGCGTGGGCCAACATGGTCGACACTTTTCGCCAAGCGGCATTGCACCGGGACGACATAACTCTTTATCTTGAATACAAGAGCCAAGAGACGCGGGCACATTGTTTTCTCGATAACTGCGCCAAGACGGTTTGTATGATCCGCGATATAGGGTTGGGTAACGTTGGCGTAACGTTGGACGTCGGACACTCGTTGATGGCGAACGAGACGCCAGCCGAAGCGGTTACCCTGTGTCATAGCAGCAAAGTTCCGTATTACATCCATACGAACGACAACAATGGGCGTTGGGATTGGGATCTTATTCCCGCGACGCGGCATCTCTGGGACTATTTAGAGGTGTTCGTCTATCTGAAGAAGTTTGAATACGATGGTTGGCTGACATCCGACATGAGCCCGGTTAGGCTTGACCGTGTTGATGCCTTTAGGCAGCAGGTCTTGGCGACTCGAAAGATCATGGAACTGGTTGATACGTTCGATCTGGATGAACTGTTTACGATGATGCATCGCGGGGAGACATTGGAAATCTTGCAGTTGTTGCGCGACAAGGTTCTTAAATAGGTCAGGCGATTATGGGCTCATTTATTTCTATAAGTTCGGGTGCTTACAATGGGCATGAGCTGCCCGTCGCCTTCGAAGAAGTAGCAAAAATCGGGGGGGCGCATCTGGAATTGATCTTCATTCATGGATTTTCGAACCCGTTTGAGGAAAGCTATTTCAATAAACGCAACGCCGCCATCGTGCGGAATCTATACGATGCTAACGAGCTGAATTGCGGTGCTTTTGCGGCGCATATGGATCTTTCAATGCCGGATTCGGTTCAACAATTCATTGCACGTATGGATTTTGCCAAAAACATCGGTGCGCAATTTGTGATCACGTACGCAGCGCCCTTGCACCGGGAGACGGAGTTCTATGCCAATATGGAGGCGATCTTGGCGCACGCCGAGGACATTGGTCTTATCATTGCGTTCGAGAATCCCGGCGACGGCAAGCGCAACATCATTGAAGCTGGGCGGTCCGGGGCTGAAGCGGTCCGGCGTTTGGGATCGGAATATGTGAAGTTTAACTATGACTTCGGTAACCTGATGTCTCAATTCCGTGAAGATGTGTTGCCGGAAGAAGATCTTTTACATGTTCTCGATCACACCGTGCACCTCCATGTGAAAGAAACGCGGCGCGTGGCAGGGGGGTGGGAGTTTCCGGCGATTGGCGACGGAGATATCGGTTTCGAGTTGATCTTTGAGGATCTCTTTCGGCGAGGCGTGGATTTACCTTTGTGTCTTGAAGTTCCACTGACCATGACGCGCGATGTTTATGGAACGCCGAAAATGGCCTCGCGTCCCCCATCTCTCGAAGAGATAAATCAGACGCTATCAAGGTCTCTTACTTTCATGCGAGCTCTCAAGAACAAGTTTGGTGTTCCTGGTTATCCGGCGGATGTTCGAAAGACCGGTTAGCCCAATTCAAAGAAACAAAGTTGAGTTACATGCGATTCTGCAACGGCCTTTTTACTCTCGTGATGCTCTTCTGCATCACGGCGTGTTCGGACCCTTCTGAAGATACCGCCGACTGGCCGACGCGAAAAGTCAATATTATTGTCTTTTCATCAGCAGGCGGAGCAACTGACCTTGCCAATCGTGTGATGGGAGACGCGATGGGTGATGTGCTTGGAGTCGATGTTGTAATCTCAAATATGCCAGGGGCGCTTGGGGGCACGGCGGTTAACTATGTTTGGAACCAGCCTCGGGACGGTTACAATCTAATTGGGCTTTCCGAGGGGGCGCTAGGTCACAGCGTGTTAGGGTTACATACCTCTACGGCGAAGGACTGGGAGTACTTCATGGTCGGCGGAACGCCAGGCATTATATCGGTCAATGCGAATGCCAGCTATCAAACGTTCGGCGAGCTGCATGCCGCAATCAAAGCTGATCCCGGGCAAATAAGCATTGCCACATCTGTGCCCGGATGCATTTGGAACATTCAGTGGCTGCTGACGAAAGAACACGGTGGGTTCGATACACGTTACATTCCGTACACTGGGAGTTTTCCGTCTCAGACGGCTGCACTTTCAGGTGAGGTGGACATCGTGTGGACCGGGTTGGGTGAGCAGAGCGAATTTCTTCAAGGCGGTCGGCTGAGGCCTCTTGCGGTGTTTGATACGACCCCCCTCGAATTCGCCGGTCAGACCATTCCGCCAATTACGGACTACATTCCAGAGATGGCGGCGGTCATGCCCATCGACCAATTTGTCGGACTTGCAGTTCCCTCGGACACTTCTGAAGACATCCGAGCGAAAATTGCCAAGGCATTCGAAACGGCGATGAAGAGCGCGGAGGTTAAACAATTTGCGGACGCGAAAGCTTCTACGCTTTATGGATGGCATGGTGAAGAAGCCAAGCAGGTGGCCTTGGATCAGGAAAAGACATTTGCCTGGACTCTGTGGGACGCGGGGATTGCAAAAAAAAGCCCGGAAGAATTCGGGATTTCCCGGCCCTGATTGTCAGATGACGACGCACCCTTCAAAAGAGATTTGAGATTTGGCATCAACTGACGGCCTCTCAGGTGAAACGCAGCCACTAAGGCAAGGTGACCTTATTGTGGCGGCTATCCTTTGGGTCGTCTGCTTGGCCGTGTTTGCTGACAGTTTTCGAATGACGTTCGATATTACCCTTCCGGGTGTGGATGCGAAAGCATGGTTGGTTGCTCCGGGCCTCATTCCTTTGTTTTTGTCCGGGGGGCTTCTTCTGATGTTGTCCGCTGTTATGGCGGTCGCCCTGCGTGCGGGAGCGCTTCGCGCTCTGACGTCCGGTGGTTCACCTCTTGCCCTCCTGCGGAACGAGGAAACATTCAAAGGAATATTGCAAGTGGCGCTGCTTTGCGTCTTTGTGTTTGTGTTGTTAGGGCGCGTTCACTTTGGTCTTGCCTCGGCCTTGTACTTGTTTTGCGCGATGTATGTAGCCGCGGCTGGTCACTTGCTGACAATAGGCGCTATTGCGCTTGTAACCTCTGCAGCGATCACCGTGGTCTTCGGTGAGTTGATGAACATTCCGTTGCCGTGAAGCCCGTCAGGATGAACGCGTTTCTTCAAAACATATGGCAGCTCGGGACGGAACCGAATCTCATGTTCTGGATGTTCCTGAGTGTGAGTGTCGGGATTATTGTTGGTGCGTTACCAGGATTGACGGCCACCATGTCCATTGCGATTCTGGTGGGCTTGACATACGGGCTTAGCCCGGAGCTCACCTTGGCCATAATCTTGTCGGTTTACGTGGGCGCAATCTATGGTGGCTCGATTACAGCCATATTGCTGAATATTCCAGGAACTGCTTCAGCGGCAGCAACGGCGCTCGACGGGCATCCGTTGGCTGTTCAAGGCAAGGCTAATTACGCTATTGGCGTCACTCGCATGGCTTCGTTCATCGGTACTCTGTTCGGGCTTTTTCTTTTGATGACCATTGCACCGATGCTGGCCAACATCGCTATCCTCTTCACTTCGGTGGAGATGGCTCTGCTTGCTTTGTTCGGCGTTCTGGTGTCCGGGCTTGTGGCGTCCCCCGACTTGAAAATAAAGGGGTGGATTTCTGCCTTTATCGGTATGCTGATTTCGCTTGTGGGTATTGACCTGCTACATGGTTATGCAAGGTTTACCTTTGACGTGCCGATGTTGATGGCCGGCTTTGCATTTGTACCGATCATGATCGGCGTATTCGGCATTCCGCAGGTGCTGGACAATCTTGGCCGTCCGCCAGCTGACAGAATTAAGCAAACCGGGAGCATCTTTCCCAAGCTAGGCGACCTTGTGCGTTACTTTCCACTGAGCATTCGTTCCGGTGTCATCGGAACCGGAGTTGGCATTGTTCCCGGTGCTGGCGAAGACATGGGAGGATGGCTTGCGTATTTCGCGGCCAAGTTTGCCAGCAAGAAAAAGGACCAATTCGGAAAAGGATCGACGGAAGGCGTCATTGCGGCGGAGACGGGCAACAACGCCGCCATCGGTGGCGCGATGATCCCGCTTCTAACACTCTCCATACCCGGGAGCGCTCCGGCGGCGGTGCTGCTTGGCGCGCTTCTTCTCCATGGGGTGCGCCCCGGTCCGATGCTGATGATCGATCAGCCGGATTTCTTGCCACTATTCGGTGCGATCCTGTTTTTCGCAAGTTGCTTCTTGTTGGTTGCAGGTGTGGTTGTTGCTAAGTTTTTTATCAGAGCGTTGGACATTCCACCCAAAATTTTGATGCCCGTGGTGGCGGTTCTGTCTGTCGTCGGGGCCTATGCAATCAACATCAGGCTGTTTGACGTGTACGTGATGCTGGGATTCGGTTTGTTTTTCTATGTGTTTCACAAACAAAAATACCCAATGGCACCCTTGGTTCTTGGGGTCATCTTGGGGCCGATGATTGACGAGAATTTGCGCCGCGCGTTTTGGGTGCACGACGACCTTGCAGCGATTTTTTCACGCCCCGTTGCGGCCGGGCTGCTGGTTCTGATTATGATTTTGGTCTTGGTGCAGACGAGTGTGGTTAAACCTAGGTTTGTCGTAAGGCGATAGCTAAACTAACAGTCACATAAGATTTTTCCGTTGTTTGGTATGGTAAAAACAGACAGCCGAGTTGAAGGGTTTCGACACTTCGCTTTTCCAAAAGATCTGTCTTCACAGGTGAGTGTATTGTGGCAATTCTTTTAGATTTTCATACAGCGGCTTACTGCTAAATGTACCTTGGAGTGGATCTAGGAACGTCGTCAGTCAAGGCTGTTTTGACAGATGATACCGGGGGTCACTGCGGAGGCTACTGCACCTCTGGCCCTTCGGCGGCCTCATCCATTGTGGAGTGAGCAGGATCCCGATTCTTGGGTTGAGGCAGCCGAAAACACCGTAAAATGTTTGCCATCGATACTTCGTTCGAAAGTTAAGGGTGTCGGTCTGTCTGGACAGATGCATGGTGCAACTCTTCTTGATGCCAACGATCGCGTATTGCGTCCCGCAATTCTTTGGAATGACGGGCGGTCGCATCTTGAATGCGCTGAAATCGAATTAACTGAGCCACGTTTACGTGACATCACCGGCAACAAGGCGATGCCAGGCTTGACTGCACCGAAGCTTGCTTGGGTGCGCAAGCATGAGCCTGATGTTTTCGCCAAGACCGCGAAAGTGCTGCTGCCGAAAGACTATTTGCGTCTCCGGTGGACTCAAGAGTATGCGACCGACCTTTCTGACGCTTCCGGGACGCTCTGGCTCGATGTTGGATTGCGTGCCTGGAGTGAAGAGGCATTGGCCGCTACCGGCTTAAAACTGTCTCATATGCCGGCCGCATACGAAGGGACTGAGGTGACAGGGTACATGTCCGGGGCCATCGCAGCCAAGCTGGGAATCCCAAAAGTACCTGTAGTGGCTGGAGGGGGTGATCAAGCCGCTGGTGCTGTCGGCGCTGGTGTAGTACGGCCTGGCGATGCATCGCTCGCGCTTGGCACGTCCGGAGTCCTATTTGTTGTCACACGCGTACTTTGTGCGAACCCGGAAGAGGGCGCCCATGCGTTTTGTCACGCCTTACCAGACCTTTGGCACCAAATGGCTGTGATTCTGTCTGCCGCCAGTGCTGTAGATTGGGCTGCATCTTTGCTGCGGTTCAGCGCGCCTGAGGAGGCATATGCTGCGGCTCAGGCCCAAGCCTCATCAGGTGACGTCCTTTTTTTGCCCTATATTTCAGGGGAGCGTACACCGCATGACAACCCTCACGCTAGCGGTCTATTTTTTGGCCTTAAGGCGGAAACCGAGGTAGCGGAACTTGTCCATGCCGTCCTAGAAGGTGTGGCCTTCGCTTTTGCGGATGGCCATGAGGTGCTTAAGCGTGCTGGCGGTGCGTGTGAGACAGCAACCGTGATTGGGAGCGGCGCTCGTTCAGAGTATTGGGGCAAGATCATATCGAGTGCTCACAATATTCCTCTTATCTATCGTGAGGGTAGCGAAGTCGGTCCCGCGCGGGGCGCTGCTCATCTCGCAAGGCTCGCTGTAACTGGCGAAGATGACCAAGAGGTTTGCCGTCCTGCTCCTGTTAGGTCTGTTATAGAACCGGATGCCGAACTGACTAATCTATATGCAGAGCGTTTACCAATTTGGAGAGCGCTCTACTGCTGAACCAGTGATTTGATGGGAAAGCGAAACTAGCGATGACGATATGCGTTATCGAACTCATCAAGCCGAGCCATCCCAGTAGTGACCTGCCACTCGTAACTTGGGCCACTGAAAAAAGGGAATTTTCTCGTAATGTTTTTGAACAGGACGTAAGAAGTCGGGTGTGACCCCTACATTGATAACCCCATAGATCCATATCTCGATTGCCTTCATTCTAACCAATGGATGCAGTCGATGTATCATCTTGTTTGGCTCCGTTCATCAGCTATGTCCGTTGGGCGTCAGGTCGGCATTTGATGTTGGGTGTTATCAGTCGAACCTGATTGTATCGCTTCCAAACATTCTACGTAGATAAGGCAAAGAGCATCAATGTCGAACTGGAGGCCTTCGTTCAGTTTACGGATCACCCGCTGGGCACGCTTGGTGTCACCTTTACGGAAGCCAACTACCCGGATGATTGTGCGCGGCTCGATTCAACGGACCCCAACTTTAGCGCCAATGCCGCTAATCTGTGTGGTAACCCGCTGACAAATGCGCCGGATTGGGTGGTCATTCTCGGTAGTACGTATGAGCGTCCTCTTTTTCAGGGAGCTGTTGATTTCTTTCTCATCGGGTCGGTTCGTTACGAGACTGAGCGGCGGACGACGACACAGCCGACCGAAATCCTGAGGCCTGACCTCTCTCTGCCGGGAGACTTTCAAGGGGTAAATACGAAAGTCAATCTACGCATGGGCCTGGGTTATGAAAACGAACGTTGGGCTGCGGAACTCTGGGGCAAGATGTCTTTGACCAGCGTACCAAGAACGTCACCTTCAACGTACCGCTTCGTGGCGGTGTCGCAAATCGTGCACGTGGCCAATTCGTCCAAGAGCCGCGTACTTACGGAATCACACTCCGAACTCGGTTCTAGGGCGGGTTTCCTCAAAAAAAGGGCCAGGCGAAGATTGACCCCAAGCTGGACAGGGACAGATCGTAACAGGCTCCCCGTCCCACTCCATGGCCAAGGACGAACCTAAAGCGTGATCAGATGACCGAACCGCCTGATCATGCTTTGGGTCTTTGGCATGACGGCTTGAGCTCGGGTTCTCTTTCCGCAGGGCATCGGGGCTTGTTTGGCGTACCAATTGGTAACATAGTTGGACAAAATAAGATCATGCCGGGTGAGCCGCCAGTCGGTGCCCCCTGCTGCGTGTGAATGAATTGGAGGTCATCATGGCTCGTTCTTGTTCTTATTTACTCCGTCTGGTTGCGACGATCGTTTGTGGGCTGGGCCTGGGAGTTGGCGTTGTTGGTGCTTCGACCCCGCTTGAAAAGGGTGACACCCCGCCAAGCACGACGCCCGGCGCGGTTGAGATGCCGGCTCCACCGCCGCCTTCTGTCAATGCAAAGCTTGGCGCCTATTTGGACGGGTTCTCCAAACCTGAGATGGTGCGCCTGTCCGAGCGGGTTTATCTCGCCTTCGCTTACGATTATGCCAATTTCGCTTTCGTCATCGGCGATGACGGTGTCACGGCAGTCGATTGCGGGTGGTGGCCGGACGGGATGGCGCGCGCGCTAACGGATTTAAAATCGGTCACCGACCTGCCCGTGACGCATATCATCTTTACCCATAGTCATGGCGATCATGTGGGCGGATGCGGTGCAATTCCCGGGGTCGATAGTATGCCGGTAATCGCTAGCAGCATGCACGAGCAGGCGCGCCTCGATATCGTTTCGTCCGCTTTCCCGTTTGTGGGACGCCGCGCGACCGACCAAATGGGTTTTCTGCTCGAACCCGGTCCGGCGGGTGACGTCGGTGTGGGCGTTGGGCCCCGAAGGACGGGAGGGCGGCCGCAATATTTTCAAGCGACGCGCACCGTGTCTGACGGAGAGTCCCTCACACTGGGTGGCGTGCAAATCGAAGTCATCACCGCTCCAAGTGACGTAGCCGACGCCATCGCCTTGTGGATTCCCGAGGAGGGCGTACTGCTTCCCGGAGATGTACTTGGCGGTATAGGCCCCTACATTGCCACGCCGCGCCACGAGGAAACCCGCGACCCCGAAGCCTTTGTTGTCACCTTGGACAAGCTTAGAAAGCTCCCGATTAAGGCGATCGGTCCCGGGCATGGGCGGGCATATCTCGATGCGGAAGATATTGCGACAACAATGTCGAACACGCGCGACACGATACAATTCATTATCGATCACATCGTCCGTGGCCTGAACGCTGGCGAGACAAGGCAAGAGATCTTGTCTAGCTTGAAACTGCCGCCACATCTCGCAAACAGCCCGGATCTTGGCTTCTACTATCACCCACTCGATTGGGTGGCGCGTGGGGTTTATCTGCGGCTGGCCGGTTGGTATGGGGATGATCCGGCCGAGCTTTTCATCGGCGATCCGCTGGTTCGGGCGGACAAATATATGGCGGCCATGGGCGGGGCTGAGGGAGCGCTGCAATCCGCGCTTGCCGCCGCACGCAGTGGCGATTGGAACTGGGCGGGTGAGCTCTCGGCCTTGATTTTGAGATCCGATCCCGAAAATCAGTCTGCCCGCCGACTGCTGATCAACAGCATGCGCGCCGTTGCCTATGGAGCGGAAAGTTCAAGCCAGAGATATTACCTGCTTACGGGCGCGCGTGAACTTGAAGGCTCGCTGGACCGGTCGAAGACGCCGCCGCTCGGAGACGCACTCTCGCTTTTGATGAACGCGCCTCCAATGAAGTCGCTTGCGATGTTGCGGCCACGTTTGAATGTCGACAGATCCCGAGAGGCGCGGGAGAGATTGATTGTTGCCATTCCGGATGAGGGGGTCTATGCGCTGACGATCAACCGGGGTGTGCTGCGCGTGACCGATGCACCGCCGGATACGCAAGGACCGCAAGGCCCCCGGCTGAAGATCCCGAAAGCCCTGCTACCTCCGTTCACAATGGGTTTTAGAAGCATTGATGACGTGCTGTCCGATGAACGTGTCGAAACCAGCGATCCGGATGCTATTCGATTTTTTTTCGCACACTTTGAATAGCGTCTTTTGGGAAAATTCTGTCGATCATGCCCAATTGATGAACGGACCGGGCGGCGGTCCACCAGGCCGTGATGACGTCTTTGAAGAGTTGGGCACGGCCTTCATCGGTCAGCCCATCGCGGTCTTCCAACCATTCGGCCAGGGAGTCGGCATAAAATCTGGCCATGGCCCGGGCGGCGACCGCTCCGCGCTCTTCGCCGCCCGATGGCGCATCCGCCGCGGGCCGGTAGGCCACCAGAAGGTTGGCCGTGAAAGCATCCAGAAGAGTATTGAACCAATGAACGTGTGCTGGGCTGGTGCGGCAATCTCTCAAAACCAGCAGTGTCGCTTTTCGGTTTTCCCGCGCCATTTCGAGGATTTTGAACATGTGACTGCCCGCACCTGTAAAGGGCGTCGTTTGTGAGGATTCCACCATTCTGATCACGGGCTCAAATATCGCTGACTCCAAGCCGCTGCGTGAGCCAAAAAGCCTGTAAATGATCGGCTTGGCCAAGCCCAACCGCGCCGACAGCTCATTCATGTTAGAACTGAGCAATCCGCATTCGAAGAAATAATCTGTCGCCCCGGCGAGGATAAAATCACGTCTTGCCGATCGGGCGGTGTTTGATGGAGATGCTGGTGGCACTTGCGAAATGACCCCTTATTGCCGCCTGTACCAGAAGTGTAAGCCTGCCCTGTTTTCAAGAAAACAAAATTTGGGGTTGCGAAATTGATACCAATCGGTAACAGTTTGAGATGCGGAATTTGGCGGCGCTATCCCAACTTCCTTGGGATCCGTTGTTATCTGACTCTGGCCCATTTCCTGGCTTTTCTCCAAGGCGATCAGGCGTTTTTTTGAAGGCCCCGTTACCATGCAGGAAAACTCCATCCTCCCACGTGATCGAGACGCCGATCTAGCCGACCTTTGGAAACGGGCCGATTGGATCAGGCTGGAAACGATCCGTCTGGTGGAAATCGCCAAATCCGGACACTATTCCAGCGTCTTTTCATGCGCCGAGCTGCTCTCAGCGCTTTATTACAAGACCCTGCGGCTTAAACCTACCGATCCAAAGTGGTGCGCCCGCGACCGCTTTTTACTTGGAAAGGGCCATGTAGCCATCGGTGTTTATCCGATCCTGTCAGATCTTGGCTATTTCCCTTCTGACTGGCTCGATCGTTATACGCGTTTGGGCAGCGCTCTTGGCGATCACCCGGACATGACCAAAGTACCCGGCATCGATTTTTCGTCCGGATCGATTGGCCACAATCTGTCGGTTGGCGTCGGCATGGCGCTGGCCGCGCGGATGCGCAACCAGGACTATCTGACTTGAGTCATGCTTGGCGATGGCGAACTCAATGAGGGCCAAGTGTGGGAAGCGGCCATGTCCGCCGGTCATTACGGATTGAGTAATTTGATTGCAATCGTCGATGCCAATGGCATGGGGCTAGATGGCACCACCCAAGATATTATGAACATCGAACCCATTGCCGCCAAATTTGAGGCTTTCGGCTGGTCGACTGATGAGATCGATGGGCACGACATAGCGGCAATCAGTGATGCCTTTCACAGCGCGCAACAGGCCGCGCGCCCACACGCGATCATCGCCCGAACCAAGAAGGGCAAGGGAGTGACGTTCATGGAAACGTCTCCCTACTGGCACTTGGGTTACCTCGGCCCGAAAGACAAAGCCATGGCGATCCGCGAAATCGAGGGGAGGTTAGGCTGATGACCCAACCGATTGACGCACACAGTTGGAATATCGAAACCAGCATGGCGCATCTTCGCGCCTTTACAATGAGTGACGAACTCGAACGGTTGGCGACTGTACGTGACGACATTGTCGTTCTGACCGCGGATCTTGCTTCCTCCAATGGTCTCGATTCCTTTCAACGGAAATTTCCAGACCGCTTTGTAAATACAGGGATTGCCGAGCAGAACATGATGTCGGTTGCGGCCGGGCTCGCGGCTAGTGGAATGACTCCGTTTGTGTCGACATTCGCTTCGTTTACTTCGCTTCTCTGCGCCGAACAGATGCGGACGGATCTTGCCTATACGAAAATGAAAGTGCGCGTGCTCTCGCATCACGCTGGCATTTCAATGGGTTTTTACGGCACCTCACACCATGCCGTCGAAGACATCGCCATCACCCGTGCTATGGGCAACATGACCGTCGTTTCGCCGTGCGACGGCGAGGCGGTACGCGGGATGATCCGTGCGACGGTTGACCTGGACGGCCCGATCTATTTCCGTTTGGGCCGGGGGGCTGAAGAGCCGGTCTATGACGCCGTGCCAGATTTTGAGATTGGAAAGTTTGGGTGCCTGCGGGACGGCGGGGACGCGACCGTTATTGCGACCGGTATCGGTGTCGGTTCGGCCCTCGATGCAGCAACGGAATTGGCAAAGAAAGGCCTGGATGTTCGTGTGCTGGATGCCGCCTTCCTCAAACCACTGGATACAACCGCCATTCTCAAAGCCGCTCGGGAAACAGGCGCGATCCTGACGGTGGAGGAGCATAATCCCCATGGCGGTCTGGGCGGCGCCGTTGCCGAAGTGATTGCCGAAGCCGGACTGGGAATCAAATTCCGCCGGCACGCTCTGCCAGACGATTATGCGCTCGTCGCACCACCCACCCATCTGTACCAACACTATGGGCTGACCGGAGAGGGTGTGGCATCTGCCTTAACAGAGCTGCTGGAGGGTTGATACCATGCGTGCGATCAAGACCCATAAAGGCAAGCTTTACGAAAATGACATGGATGAGCCGCACCCCGAACCCGGTCAGGTACGCCTGAAAACCTTGGTCTGCGGGATTTGTGGGACGGACTTGCATGCGCGCCACGACTTGCGCCACCTGATCGAAGGAACGGCAAAGGCCGGCACGCCGATCCCCACCAATCCAAGCGAGCCTGTCGTGTTCGGTCATGAGTTTTGCGGGGAGGTTCTTGAATATGGGCCGGGCCATGAAAGCCCTATCCCAATCGGCGCCAATGTCGTGGCGCTTCCCTATATTCAGAGTCCAGAAGGGTTTGAGTTTATTGGGTATTCAAACCGGTTCCCGGGAGCGCTTGCCGAGCAGGTGTTGGTCACCGAACAGATGATGTTTGAAGTACCCAATGGATTGCCGCCGTTGCATGCTTGCCTGACCGAACCGGTTGCTGTGGGGGCCCATGCCGTTGCCCGAGCAAACATGCATGAGCCGTCAACCATCATGGTCGTGGGGTGTGGCGCCATCGGGCTCGCCGTGATCGCGGCGTTGAAAGCGCGCGGCCTCGGTCCGGTCATTGCGTGCGACCCGTTGGCCGAGCAAAGAAAGCAGGCAGAGCGGATAGGGGCCGATTATGCATTTGATCCCAATACAGAGCCAACTGCCTCCGTTTGGGCAAAGCACAAGGCCGGAAGTTCCGGCGGCCGGGCCGTGGCGTTCGAGTGTGTCGGTGCGCCGGGAATGGTTCAGCGGATTATTGACGAGGTTCCGCATAAGGCGCTCGTCATTGGCGTTGGCAACGCGATGCGGGCGTCGTCGATCGACCAGATCATGGCGTTCAACAAGGAACTCGATATCCGCTTTTCAATGACCTACACGCTCGAAGAGTTCGGTCGGACGCTGCATGATCTCGCAGAAGGACGGATTGACGGCGAGGCACTGATAGGCCGCGTGGTTGAGCCTGAACTCGTGCCGCAGGCTTTCGACGATCTTGAAAGTGGCGTGGCAACCGGAAAACTCATGGTCACCTTCGATGACTAGACCCTTGCATCGCGTAGGTCGGCGAAAAGTTTCCTCTTGTGGATCCGCCGAAGTTCGTGCGTTGCGTTTTTGACGGAGACTAAGCGATGAACCGTTCTGTTTTGGCGATCGCGGCGCTGAGTGTTTTGGTGGCTTGTGATGCGCCGCGTGATGCAAGCCATCAAAACGGGCAGGCGCTTGAGATTGCCAAGCCCGTTTCGCCCGAAACATCTACCATTGCTCGATCGGCTACCCGCAACGCATATTTCGGCGACCTGCACGTTCACACGAAAAATAGTTTCGACGCTTACATTTTCAACGTCCGACGAACGCCTGATGATGCCTATCGTTTTGCGAAAGGTGAGGCGATCCCGCACGATGCTGGTTTTGACATCCGGCTGGAAGGGCCGCCGTTGGACTTTCTCGCGGTTACCGATCACGGTGAGTATCTCGGCGTTATTCCCTTTATGGATGACCCGAACCATCCGCTGTCGAAAACGTTGACGGCACAGAAAGCATTCGGTGGGGATCGGTCCGAAGCGGCAGAGACCTTTCAATCGATTGGCGGATCCTTTGTCATCGGTGAGCCGATTGAGGATATAAATGATCAGGCGCACATGAACCGCATCTGGGCCGAGACTGTTGCGGCAGCAGACCGCCACAACGACCCCGGCGTCTTCACGACGTTCGCGGCATACGAATACACGTCGATGCGCGTCGTCGATTTGGAGCAGGGAGCGGCAGCAAATCTGCACCGCAATGTGATTTTCAGGGATAAAGCGCCGGATCGCATCTTCTCAACGCTCGATTCGACCAATCCGGAAGATTTGTGGGCGTGGATGGATACCCAGCGTTCTGCCGGTATCGACTCTCTGGCCATTCCGCACAATTCGAACGCCTCCAATGGAGGAATGTTCGCTCCTGAAACTTATGATGGCGAACCTTTGACCAATGCCTATGCGCTCACACGCCTGTCGAGTGAGCCCTTGGTCGAGATTACCCAAATCAAGGGCACCTCGGAAACCCACCCCGCGCTGTCCCCAAACGACGAGTTCGCGGGCTTTGAGCAGTACGAGTACTTCATCGGAAGCGCACAGAAGGCGACAGTCAATGAAGGTGATTTTGTCCGGCCGTCACTGGCCAGAGGTCTCTCGCTGGCGGAGAAGCTTGGCACGAACCCGTTTGAATTTGGTCTGATCGGCTCAAGCGACACCCATATCGCCGCGGCAACCCTTCGGGAGGAAAACCATTGGGGCAAATTCCCAACCGATGGTGCCGGCCCTCGTCAACGCAACTCCGTGCCGCCCGAAGGATATTCGGATTGGGAAGACGTTCGACAAGACGCGCAAGGACCTATTCTGAATGGTGCTCAATATAGCGCGAGTGGGTTGGTAGGGGTCTGGGCGATCGCTAATACACGAGAGGATCTGTTCGACGCGATGCGACGGCGCGAAACGTTCGGAACTAGCGGCCCACAGTTGAAAGTCCGCTTCTTTGGCGGCCTTTATGATGAAGACATGATCGATGCGTCCGATTTCTTGGAGACAGCCTACGCCCTTGGGGTGCCGATGGGGGGCAACTTGGCCTTGGACGGTGACCAAGATGGTGCAACGTTTATCGCATGGGCACTTCGTGACCCGCTTTCCGCACCGTTGCAACGACTGCAGGTCGTGAAGGTGTGGGCTGACGGGGATTTAGCCCGCGAGAAGCTCTATGATGTGGCGTGTTCAGGAAACGCGACACCCGACCCGGCGACTAATCGGTGTCCTGATAATGGCGCATCGGTCGACATCTCGACCTGCAAGACAGAGCCCGGCTCAGGTGTTTCCGAGCTGAAAGCCTTTTGGCGAGATCCCGACTTCGATCCTAATATTCCGGCCGCATATTATGTTCGCGTCTTTGAAAACCCGACATGCCGATGGAGCACGTGGGACGCGGTTCGCGCCGGGACGCCGCCAAATCCCGACCTGCCACTGATATTGCAGGAACGTGCATGGTCGTCGCCTATCTGGACGAGCCATCGGTGACAAGTTGCACCTTTCTTACAACTGACGTCTTTTGCGGTCGAAAGGACGGAGTTAAGCCTTCTCTGGTCGGTCTACGTTTCGTCCTGTAATACACAATCGCATTGCTCTGCTATCTGGCTTGCGGCTTGGCGAAGGCCCATTAGGTCAAACGTGATCGTCATAGTATTTCCGCTCGCTGGCCTGATTCGGGCAACGATTCTCTCTGCGCCCAGATGTGAAGTTGCGCGTCACGGCATCGGTGAATTCCGCTTCCTTTAGCACGTCCGCATCGGCAACATATGTCTCCCGTATAGACTGTTACCTATGTCCTCGGTATGGACCTGTGTGCTTATCGAGAGATAGGTGACATTTCATTCCGATCACATGGTTTACACATTTTGGCATTTGGGGGGAGCCCCGGATGCCCTGGAAAGAGTGTAAAC
>JANQMY010000144.1 GCA_028279895.1 Alphaproteobacteria bacterium | reverse complement strand
GTTTACACTCTTTCCAGGGCATCCGGGGCTCCCCCCAAATGCCAAAATGTGTAAACCATGTGATCGGAATGAAATGTCACCTATCTCTCGATAAGCACATCGCGACTGCCAGAAACAAGCTGTTAAGGATCCGAAGACGCCGCCGTTCGATTGCTGTTTCAAACAAAGGCTCGTCCCACGCAAACGAGTAACGCGCTTCCCCCCGTTTTTTCTTCCGTTCATCATCCTTCTGGAGTATCCGCCAAATGACAGGGTGCCAGTCCCTCACCGTTTTCGGGCAGGTTACTTTGCCGATGTCTACAGCAACACGCCTGCTGACTTCTTCAAGTGGTTCACTAAACGTAGGTGCAAGTGGAAGAGGAGCATTTGGCTCTTCAAACGTCCATCCGCGGCTCCGGTATTGTCCACGTCCGCCAACGATAATTTCCTCGTTCATCCCAGGCGGGCGAGGCAGAAGGGCCTCCTTGGCAACTTTTTCCTGCCTCCAATTTTGCCCAATACTCTCGTCCGGGAACTGGTATATCCGCTCGCGCACAGGTCTTTTCGAGGGCAACATCCGAGATCCCGAAACCAGTCGCCAATGTTCTCATCGCGTGTGTCCAAACAAGATCGTAGAGCTGTTGACGGGAAATGCGCTCAGCCATTTTGCACCTGCGTAGCTTCTGGTCCGGCTGAGAAAATACTCGATCCGGCGCTGAAGGAGTTCAGTGTTTCACATCGCCGAAGCTGTGACTTGAACCCCAAAAAATACCCTTGAAGCATAGAACCTGCTGAATCCTGGGAAGTTCTTCCAACATCGATCAGTCTTTTCTGGCAACCGCCGGAGACCAGTTCACCCTCGCCCCCCCTGCCAGTGACCGTCGCAACTGCCCCATCCCTCGCCACGTACTTATATATGTCTATACGGACCACTTGCCGCCACCTCTTGACTGTTGACGGCGCAATAAAATAGGGCGTCTGCCCGAAAAGCCCTTAATCTCCACCTAAAAACCACCCAAACGCCGGAAGGGGAACGAGCCCGTGATCGGGCACGTGAAATCGGGACACCGCGGCTCGGGCGGAAGGTCCTGCCCCAGTTGCGGCATCCGACGTGTGCAGGTTTTGTCGGCAATCTTTTTATTCTTCATCTACATGGACACGTTTGGGCGTTACGTCGGTCAACTCGGCGGTCGCCTTCAGCATCCAGACCGGCACTTGTCCTCATGTACCGCCATTGCCCAAGCAGAATCTTTCTGAGGCCGCATAGCAAGCCCACACGTCGCTTTTATCACCTTAGCAAAATCCGTTTCTTTAACTATTGACACTATAGATATAATTATTGCTATCATTGTAATATATATGAACGTCAGATTAATTGGGGCCGAAAGGTGCCAGCTTAGGCAAGCAACACCATTCGGAAATGACGCGAAAAGCCATGGAAAACATGGCCGATTGAAAGGGGAGTTCAAATGCTCAAGACTTACAGCCGCATTACGGGCTTTAACTTATTGTCGCCTTGCATAGCCATTGCTCTAGCCGTGGCGATCATCTTCGAAGCGACCTCCGTGTGGGCACAAGACGGCGGCGAAACCAATGTCAATCGCCGAGGCGGCATAGACGAGATCATCGTCACGGCAACTAAACGCGAAGAGACGCTGGGGGATGTTCCGCTTGCCGTCACCGTGTTTGGCGGTGATTACATCGAGAAGAGCCAAATTCGAGGGTTTGATGATCTACTCTCTTTAATTCCTGGTGCTGTGTTTTTTGATGCAACCGGGCCAACCGGGTCGTTCCCGTCCATTCGGGGCAGCGTGTCAACGGACGATTCACCTGCGGTAGAGCTTCCGGTGTCTTTCTTCGTTGACGATATTTATCACGGCTCAGCAGCGTCGTTCGTCACGAGTTTCTACGATATTGGACAAGTGGAGGTCTTGCGGGGGCCGCAGGGAACAACATTTGGCCGGAACGTCGTCGGCGGCGCGATCCTCATCAATAGCGCCAAACCGGATTTTGATGCGGGTACGTCCGGCAAGATAACTTTGACGGGCAACAACCGGCCAGGCTTTGAGGTTCAGGGATTCCTAAATCACGTTATTAGTGACAAGGTGGCCGCGCGCTTGTCGTTCAATACACGCATTGCCGACGGCTATGCCGAGAATATTTTCAACGGCAACACCCTGGGCGAGCGACAAGAGTACTCAGTTCGAGGACAACTTCTCTTCCGCCCAACCAACGCTTTGGAGATACGCGTCCTGGGATCGTATTCGGATTTGCAGGTTGATGGTTTGCCCCGACCGATGTTGTTTACGGGCGGAGTGCCCGCCTCTTATGCGACCGGAGGTTTCAATTACAACCCGGACATACGTGTCACCAATCAGGATACTGATGGTTTCGAGGACCGTTACGGTTGGCGCGCGCTTCTCCGAGCGGATTGGGAGGTGTCAAGCAACTTACTCTTCACGTCAATCACTTCCGGTCGCGGTTTCGACGCTGCCACATCGACAGACACCACTGGCGGCCCCCTTAGTGAATTTCCGAACAAACTAGACAGTCAAAAGGAATTTCAGTTTAGCCAAGAGGTAAGGTTAGCGACGACCGGCAATGACAACCTGATTGATTGGATTTTTGGAGCCTACTATCTGCATCAGAACAGTGAACGAACAGAGGACAGCAAATTCGACGGGTTCCCCGGTACAGCATTAGGGTTTCTAGCTTTTGAAAACCCCATTGTGTCCCAAGAGATCAAAGTAAACAGTTTCGCCCCCTTCGGAGAGATCTCGATTAACGCGACAGACTGGCTTTCCGTTTTCGCCGGCGCCCGCTTTACTTATGACAAGAAAGAGGGAACGACGGCTCACCTTGGCGATCCTTCTCTTTTCCTCGGCCCCGTATTCACGACACCAATAGGCAGTTCTTGGTCGGCGTGGACGCCCCGAGTTGGCGTTGAACTTTCCCCGGTCGAGGATGTTTTGCTTTATGCAACAGTTTCAAGAGGCTTCAAAAGCGGTGGCTTTTCAAACAATGCCAATCCGGCTTTGGCCGCTGCCACGCCATTTGATCCGGAAAAAGTTTGGAGTTACGAGCTCGGCACAAAGTCGTCGCTTTTTGATGGCAAAGTTGTCCTCAATGCGGCACTGTTTCAAGCTAAGACAACAGATTTGCAGGTGCGGATCACGGAAGTCGGCGCGAACTTCATACGAAACGCCGGTTCTTCGCGGGCGCGAGGCATCGAGGCGGAAGTTTTTGTGTACCCAACCGAGGACCTAGGCTTCGGCGCGACCTATGGCTTTCTAGAGTCTAAGTTTCAAACATTCCGAAATTGCACGTCGGCTGGGGCTGATTGTTCCGGTAACCGGGTACCCTATTCCCCGAAACATACAGCAACCGCTTTTGTAGAATACACAGCTGACATTGGTAACAGTGGCGGCGCCGTTAGTTTTCGCGGCGAATATCAGTATAGAAGCCGGTTTAACACTGCTGCGACAAACAACACACCATTTACCGACCGAACCAAGCGTAGCCGTACGATCAACCTTTTCGCAACTTACGCCCCCCACGCAGATTCCTCGTGGGACATAACGTTCTGGGGCAAAAATATCTTGGATGAAGAAGTCGCAAGCAACATCGTAAACCTGCCCGCATTCTTCTTGTCCGGGGCAGAACTCGGTGCAGGTCAGGAGGCGAGTGCGGTGCTCTTCGGTGAACCCCGCACCTTTGGGGCAAGCGTCTCCGCCCGATTTTAATGGAGAGACCCGACGGTATGGCGGCTTTCAGAAATTTGGAACTACGGGTAGGGAGAGACGGCTCATGAAGTTTGGATTGTCATTGTTTCCCTTACGCCATACCCAAATGGTGGAAGTCGCCCAACTTGCCGAAGAGCTTGGTTTTGACTCCGTGTGGCTCGGCGAACACGTAATCTCACCTCAGGAAATCACCAGCGAATTTCCATACACTGAGCAAAAAACGGGCCGACACACTTTCCACGCGGACATCCCCTTTTTTGATCCCTATGCGGCGCTATCCTATCTTGCTGCCAAGACCTCAACTCTCAAGCTGGTACTGTCTGTCTCGATCGTCCCACTCCACGACCCCTATCATCTTGCCCGGTCGGTTGCGACCATTGACCTTTTTTCCGGTGGACGGTTTGTGTTCGGCATAGGGGCCGGTTGGCTGAAGGAAGAGTTCGAAATTGTCGGGCAGTCGTTCTCCGGCCGCGGAGACAGGTTGGATGAATCCATCGAAGTGA
>JANQMY010000143.1 GCA_028279895.1 Alphaproteobacteria bacterium | reverse complement strand
GAAGCCTAAGCTTCGCTTCGGCGAAGGCAGGCGATCGGACGGTTAACCGGAGTCCATCCCGGATCAGGTCCGGGACAGGCTTAACCTGATCGCGCTCTAATCCGCCGACAGTGCCGCCAGCCCATCGTCCACGGTGACCACGGGCCGATAGCCGAGTTCCCGTTTCGCCTTGTCGATGTTGATCGTGCAGTCACGCGACATGATGGCGATCGCGAAGCGCGTGACCGGCGGTGCGGACTTCATACCGAACAAGCGCCAAATCTTCTCCAACACAAATGCGGCGGCGCCCAGCACGGCGGCGGGCAGAGACCGATCGGGAATCTCAACGCCTTTCGTCGCCACCAGGCGGGTCATGAAGTCTTTGATGGTGACGACCTCGTCGTCGGTCACGAAATAGGCTTCCCCGCCCCTGCCCGTCTTCAACAGCAAGGTCACTGCGTGGCAGATGTTGTGCACATGGGTCGTCGACGTGCGGGCCTTGCCACCGCCGATCCAGGCAAACGCCCCCTTCTCGATCATGTCGATGGCCGCCGGGAGTACTGTCTGGTCGCCCGGCCCCCACACCAGACGCGGACGCAGGGAGATGGCGGTAAAATCCGCCGCCGGATCATTAGCGGCCAGCACGCGTTTCTCCGCCTCGCCCTTGGTCAGCGAATAGTAGAACGGTGTCGAGCCGGGATAAGGCGTCGTTTCGTCAATATTTCGCATATGCTGTCCACGGAACAATACGGCTTCCGTGCCCATATGGATGAAGCGCTTGACCCCGGCCTGCTTCGCCACATCCAACAATTGCTCCGTGCCGTCCACATTGGCGGTCCAGAAGTCGGCCAGCGTTCCCCAATCGCCCACATAGGCGGCGCAGTGAACGGCCACGTCGCAGCCGCCGAGCATATCGGGCGCCACCGAGCCCAGATTTCCGCGCACGGGCTTGGCGCCGAGCGCCGCGATGGCCGCATCGGACATTTCCGAGCGCGACAACGCGACCACGTCATGGCCCTGCGCGGTCAGGTCCGCAGCAATCGCCCCGCCGATAAAACCGGACGCGCCGGTTATGAAAACTTTCATCGCGTCATTTGTCCTTATCTGCCGATCAAGTCAGAAGTTACCACAGGTCGAAAGTGAGGCTCACACCGGCCTCAGCTTCTTATCCGGCGAAAACCCGCTACCTCCCGTCGCTCAATGAAATTTTTACGCGTTTTCGTTGAGAATACCGGCTTCTAGATCAATGGGGCGGCACTCCGACATCGGCGCCCCCCTCATTACGGGATCAAGCCATGAGATACCTGACCGCATTCCTGTTGGCTCCCCTGCTGCTGTGGCCCCTCGGACCGGTGGGCGCAACCGACGGGAAAGTCGTTTCGCTACCGCTCATCGTCGATCCGAGCCGCACCGCAAACATCAGCTATAGTTTCGCCACCGAAAGAGACGGCCGGATTACCAAAGGGGCCATTGAGGCCGCCATGGATATCGAGAAAAGCGTCGCCGGCGGCTTCTTGGCGGTATGGACAAGCAAGCTGGTTTCTGTGAGCGGAAATATTCCAGGTCAGGACGGATCGAATGCGCTTAATTCGCTCGCCAACGTGCCGGTGCGTTTTGTTGCCAATGCGCGCGGCGCGCCGCTCGCAGTCGAAGACAAAGACGACATCATCACATCAATCGGCAATAGCGCGCTGTTCAAGGATCTTGACCAACAGATGGTGGAGCGAACCCTGAACCTGTTCCGAAGCATGTCCGAAGAAGCGATTGCCCAGACAATGTTTCGCGTGCCGTCCTACATGTCGATCTGCCAAGGCACTGCGTTGGAGATTGGCGTTCCCTTAAAACAGCAATACGAAATGCCGAGTCCGATGGGCCGGGGAACTATTCTGACGAACATCACTTACGAACTTGTGTCTCTCGACCCGGCCAAGAAGGAAGCCGAAATCACCTACCACTTGGCCTTCGATCCGGACAGCGTCACCGCATTTGTAAGACAGTTGCTGCCGACCCTTCTTCCAGGCGTAAAAAGCGAAAAACGGATCGCCAAAGAAGTAAAGAAAATGAAGATGATCCGGAACGACGCCGCGCATTGCACCGTGAATACGGAAACCGGCTGGGTCAGCGCAATGACCTATTCAACGGATATCGCCGTCAGCTTGAAGGGCCAAAGTATAAGCCGCAAACAGCAGTATGACTTGGCTGTCGACTGGCACCCCAAATGATCAGCCCCCGTTTCGATGCGATCGGCCAAACACCGAACGGCGCCATTTGGCGTTCGGGCGCCCCGGCAACGCGGCTTCCAACGCGAAATATCTAACCGGACCCTACGTCACGCGGACGGCGCGGAAAATCGCACGGGGGTGCTCCAAAATGCAGCATTGCGCCAAATGCAGCGGTTGTGTTTGATGGTCGGCAACACTCCCGATCGCGCCTTGGAAGGAAACTGTGCATGAGCATCGCCACCGTCACCCCGGAACAAGAGGCCCGCGAAGCCGCCTATGCCGAGCCCTTGGAAACCTTGAACCCGGCCCAGCCGGAGCTGTTTCAACAAAACATCATGTGGCCCTATTTCGAGCGGCTGCGCAACGAATCGCCGGTGCACTACACGCCGGACAGCTTCTACGGTCCCTATTGGAACATCACGAAATTCAACGACATTGTGGATGTGGACACCAACCACAAAGTCTTTTCGTCGGAGCCGCGCATCACGCTGGTGCCCAAAGACCTTGAGCTGCCGGAAAACGACATGCGCACCGGCGGCATGTTCATCGCAATGGACCCACCCAAGCATGATGTGCAGCGGCTGACGGTCAGCCCCGCGGTCTCGCCCGCCAATCTGAGGGTGTTGGAACCGTTGATCCGCGAGCGCGCCGCCAAGATCCTCGACGGCCTGCCGGTCGGCGAAGAGTTCGACTGGGTCGATCTGGTCTCCAAGGAATTGACGGGCATGACGCTGGCCACCCTGTTCGGCATGCCGCAAGAAGACCGGCGCAAACTGCTTTTCTGGTCCGACGTGGTCACCGCCGTGCCCGGGCAAGGCCTTGTGGAGTCGGAAGAAGAAAAGCAACAAATCTTCATGGAATACGGCGGCTATTTCATCAATTTGTGGAACCAGCGCGTGAATGCCGACCCCACCGGCGACCTGATCTCCATGCTCGCCCATGGCGAGGCCACGCGAAACATGGACCAGGGAGAATATCTGGGCAATGTGGTGCTGCTGACCGTGGGCGGCAACGACACCACCCGCAACACGATTACAGGGTCGGTTTACGCTCTTAATCAGAACCCGGATCAATACGACAAGCTGCGCAAAAACCCGGAGCTCATTCCCTCCATGGTGTCGGAAACCATTCGCTGGCAAACGCCGCTCGCCTATATGGCCCGGCGGGCAACTCAAGATATTGAGTTTCGGGGCAAGCTGATCCGCAAGGAAGACAAAGTGGTCATGTGGTACGTTTCCGGCAATCGGGACGAAGAGGTGATCGACCGGCCGAACGATTACATCATCGACCGCGAACGGCCGCGCCATCATGTTTCCTTCGGTTTCGGCATTCACCGCTGTGTGGGCAACCGGCTGGCCGAACTGCAGCTTCAGATCATTTGGGAAGAAATCCTCAAGCGTTTTCCGGAGATCATCGTCAAGGCCGAGCCCAAGCGCAGCTATTCCACCTTCGTGAAGGGCTATGAGAGCATGATGGTGGAGATCCCCAAGCGCCACCAAAAACACATTTCGGGGCGTACTTTTTGACCCCAGCCGAACCCCACCAGGCCCGTCCGAACGATTACGCCCTCAAGGCCGCCGTCTGGGTCGTATCGGCCCAGGCGCCGTAGACGGAAACGGTCATGTGGTGGCAACGAGGCGGTAGCCGAAATCGCACGCCGCAAGGTGAAGCAGGTCGCCATGCTGCCGGGCCCAGGCGCCGCTGTCCAAATCGCGCGCGAGCCGAGCCAACCCGTCTTCTATGTTGTCCAGCGCCCAGAACGATGACATCGCCTTCCGAATTCTGGGATCGAGATAGGCCGACGGCCGCCGCCAATAGGCACACAGGAAGCCGTCGGTACAATCATGGGGAATGGGAACCGGAGAGATCTCCACCGGTCCAAGCCAGTCCGCATAATCCGTCATCTTCGGCATCTGCGCTTCGTCCAATGCCACCAATTGCGGAAAGTAATCCATCAGCCAGAAGCCCTGATGCGACGCGTCGAACGTCAACAAGACGACCGGGCCGCGCGTTACCCGCCGCATCTCCCTCAGGCCCTTTTCCTTGTCGGCCCAATGGTGAACCGTAAGGATCGCCATCGACGCATCGAAGGTCTTGTCGCCGAACGGCAGGTCTTCCGCATACCCTTGAACGGCGGACGCGGCGGCGGCACCGCGCTGCCGGATCATTTCGGCCGAAGGTTCGACGGCCGTGACACACCTGTCCGCCGGCTCATACGACCCCGCCCCGGCGCCTACATTCAGGATGCTTTCCGCAGGCCCCAGCGCCTCTGTGACCGCTTGCTCGATCCGGGAATCCGGTTTCCGGAGGTCGGAATAATCGACACCGATCGTATCGTAGGATGTGCGCATCGCGCCGCATAACATGCGACGGCCGGATTGTCAGCACATGAGCGACTTCCGACCCGAAGACTCTTGCCGCGCAATGGGACGCCCGTGCTAGTCTCCCGCGAAACAAGTTCGGGAGGTGCACAGGGAACATTATGGAGGCGAACGCAGAAAACATCCGGGGCAAGGCCGCCATTGTGGGCGCGGCCGACATCGTGTCACCCACCGGCCAGCTCGATCAATCCTGCCGCGAGCTTGAAATCCAAGCCATCCGCCAAGCGCTTGACGATGCGGGACTGTCTTTGTCGGACGTAGACGGCTTGCTCGTCGCCGGCGGCAGTCAGATGGCCGCGCTCGAAACGGCCGCCTATCTCGGTATCGCGCCCACCTACATCGACAGCACCATGACCGGCGGCTCGTCTTACGAAATTCATGTGGAGCACGCCATGAATGCCGTCGCCCACGGCCATTGCGAGGTGGCGGTCAGCGTTTACGCCGCAACCCCACGTTCCGCAGGCGGACGGTTCGGCCGCGGCGGCGGGGGCGATCCTTTCCGCCCTAACCCGGTGCGCGAATTCGAAATGCCCTATGGCATCACTCTGCCCATGGGCAGCTATGCCCTGGCCGCCAGCCGGCACATGGCGGAATTCGGTACCACGTCGGAGCAGCTTGCACAAATCGCCGTCAGCACCCGCGCCTGGGCCGGCAAGAACCCGCGCGCCCGCTATCGCGATCCGATCACCGTGGACGATGTGTTGTCATCCCCCATGATGTGTTCGCCGCTTCATAAGCTCGATTGCTGCCTGGTGGTGGACGGCGCGGGCGCCATCGTCGTCACCACGGCCGAGCGCGCGAAGGATCTCAAAAAACCGCCGGTCTATTGCCTCGGAGCGGGCACGGGCGCCACGCATATGAACATTACGGGCATGCCCGACCTTACCGTGACGCCCGGGGCGCTGTCCGGCCCTGCCGCCTTCAAGCGCGCCGGCATCGCGGCCAAAGATGTGGACCTGCTCATGTCCTATGACAGCTTCACCATCACCGTATTGCTGTCGCTGGAAGATCTCGGCTTTTGCAAGAAAGGCGAAGGCGGCGCTTTTGTGGAAGACGGCAAGCTCGGCCCCGGCGGCACCTTGCCCACCAACACAAATGGCGGCGGCCTGTCCTATTGCCATCCCGGCATGTACGGCATGTTCCTGTTGGTGGAGGCCACGAAGCAGATCCGCGGCGATGCCGAGGACCGCCAAGTGGACGGGGTGGACATTGCCGTCGCCCACGGTTCGGGCGGCGTGCTGTCGGCTATGTCGACAGTGGTGTTGGGAAGCGAGGCGACGGTATGAGCGAGATCTACGAGCCCCCGGCAGACAATCCGGAAACGAAAGCCTATTGGGACGGCACGCGCGAAAAGAAGCTGATGCTGCAGGTCTGCGCCACAACGGGCAAATATCAGTACCCGCCACGCGCCGCCTCCATTCACGATCTGGGCGCCCCGGTGGAATGGAAGCAGGCCGCGGGCACGGGCACCGTTTACGCGGCTAGTGTCCACTACGTGCCCGGCAATAAGTTCATGCGCGATAAGGTGCCCTATGTGGTGGCGCTGATCGAGCTCGATGAAGGGGTGCGCGTGATGTCGAACGTGATCAATTGCCCGCCCGACGATGTCCATGTGGGCATGAAGGTGACAGTGACGTGGCAGCCCCTGCCCGATGGCCGCGCGCTGCCGATGTTCGAGCCGGCGTAGCGGCCCGCCCATCCGCCACCCGTCGCCTTCACCGGATAAGCACGCCGCATCGTTCGAAGGTCCGGCAATCCAGAGCCTCTTGCATCGCGTCATTCGACGGGGACCCCGCGAGACCGGCGAATCCAACCGTCAACGTGGCCGCATCCAAACTATTGGATTTCCGAGAGTGCGGAGAGTTGGATTCGCCGCTTACGCGGCGAATGACACCAAAGGGTTTGGCCCAATTGAAACCTCAACCGGACAACGGTGGATCACGCCCAGCGATAACGAATTACATTTCATCAGCAGGCACCTCATTCCACCGAAACGCCTATTGCTTGGGAGTTCGGCGCGGACACCCCGCACGAACGGCCCTTCCGCCATCGCTCAAAACCCGCTAAAGGTTAACAAGCCGCCGATTATGGGGATCATCACGGCCGTGCGGATGGGGGCCAGCCTTGCCCGCAGGGACCAATCGGCGGCACCGGGCCAGATCAAGCCGACACCAAAGCAGCGCCGCGCGATGCTTTGACGGCGCGCGCCCGCGGGTTCAACCATCACCGTCGGTGGAAGGCAGGCGCACAGATTATGAATTGGGAACTGATCCACCGATGGAACGCCCTTCTTGTGGGCGCATTCATTGTCACCCATTTGGGCGTTCACCTCATGGCCGTGGCGTCGCCCGAGGCGCACAGCATGGGCCTGGGCACCATGCAGCAATTCTATCTCGACCCGCGCTACCAGACCGTTCTGCTGCTGGCCATGCTGATCCAAATCGTGTCCGGCTATGCGGAATTGAAACTGTTTCCGAAAACCGGCTGGCGCGTGGTGCGCAACCTCAGCGGCGCCTATCTCATGCTGTTCATGGTGCTTCATGTGGCCAGCGTGTTCTATGCGCGCTATGTGGAATTCGTGCCGACCGACTTCTATTGGGTCGCCGGGTCTTTCGCCTATGAACCGATCAAATACGCCGCCATGGCCTTTTACGGCCTGGGCGTCTTTTCCTTCTTTACACATATGATCGCGGTGTGGGTGCTCGCCTGGAAAGGCATGCCCATGAAGTTCCTCGCAAGCCTGTGGGTCTTTGCCGTCGCAACAACGGCACTCATCCTGCTCGCCTTCGCCGGGCTGCTGTACGACATCGAGATCCCGGACTATGTGACCACGCATTATGAGTCGACCTTTACCCCGTTGCTCGACCTGCTCGGCATCGAATAAAGGCAAGCCGACGCCTTTCAAAAGGGTCTGACCCTTTTGAAAGGCTCCATTTCCAGCTCCATCTCGCTCTTCATCCGGTCGAGCAGCGTCACCGCTTCCGCCGCATAGGCGCCGATCCACCGGTCGTGGATGCGCTTGATCGGAATGGCGTTCAAATAGTTCCAGCGCACACGGCCCTGACGCCTTGCCAAGACCAGTTCCGCATCTTCCAGCACGCGCAGGTGCTGCATCACGGTGCAGCGGTCCAAATGATCGAACCTGGCGCAAAGCTCCCCGGTGGTTTGCGGGTTGTCGCGCAAAACATCCAAAAGCTCCCGGCGTAACGGCGCCGCAAGCGCCTTGAACACCTTGTCATCCAATTCATGTTTTGACATGTTATATATTTATAACATAAAATCACGGCAGACAAGGAGGCAATCATGGATTTGAAGTTCGAAGTGACCGCGCGGATCAACCGTCCGGTGTCGGAAGTTTTCGAAGCTGTGGTCAACCCCGAAAAACTGTCGGCCTATTTCACGACCGGCGGCGCCAAAGGCCGCCTTGAAACCGGCGCCACCGTCTTATGGGACTTTCACGATTTTCCCGGCGTGTTTCCCGTGAAGGTGGTCGACGTGGACAAGGACCGGCGCATCGTTTTGCAATGGCAGGCGGAAGACGTGGATAAGGAAAGCGACGAAGCGTACAACTCTACCGTGATCATGCGGTTCGAACCGACGGAGGATGGGCGCACCCTGGTTTCGATTGCGGAAGAAGGCTGGCGGCCCACCCCCAACGGCCTCAAATCGTCCTACGGCAATTGCCAAGGCTGGACGCAGATGCAATGCAGCCTGAAGGCGTATCTTGAGCACGGGGTGAATCTAAGGGACGGCTACTTCAAATAGCCGGTCTGGCTTCTATCAAAAGGGTCTATCAAAAGGGTCAGACCCTATTGATAGAAGCTCCCTTTAGTGTAGACGGACGGGACGGAACGCCCCGTCCGGCATGGGTAGACGCCCGCTTACTCCGCAGCCACGAGAACGCCCGTTTCGAGGGGACGCTCCAGCGCGGCCCAATCGATTTCCGCGTCGGACGCCGCGTTCTCATATTGCAGGACGCCGAGCTGCTCGAATTTTGGACGGACGCTTTCCGTCAGCAGGCCCACACGTTTCAGGTTGGGAATCATGCGTTCGAACAAGAAATTACGGAACGCTTCTCCGCCCTCTGAATCGATGCCGATGCGCCGGGCCTCTTCCCGGTCGAAACCGAATTCTTCCTCGACCACGGTGGAGAACAGCCGCTCGCGCATGATGGCACAGGCTTCATAGGCAAACTGTGCCCGCTCCTCGATTTCGTCTTCCGGCAGGGTCTTGATCCAGTCTTCCAGATAGTTCACACCGAAGGCCACATGGCGCCCTTCGTCGCGCATCACCAGGGTGACGATCTGGCGCAACAAAGGATCGCGGGTGGTTTGCGCCATGGTTTGGAATGCCGCCAAGGCAAGACCTTCAATCAACACCTGCATGCCGATGAACTTGAGGTCCCACCGCTCGTCCGTAAGGATTTTATCCAGCAACGCCTTCAGGTTCGGATTGACCGGATATTCGATTTTGCACCGTGTGCGGAGATATTTGTTGAAGACTTCCACATGCCGGGCTTCATCGAAGGTTTGCGACGCCGCATAAAGCTTGGCGTCATAGGTGGGCGCACAGGTGACAAGTTGAGAGGCGACCATTAGCGCCCCCTGCTCGCCATGCAGAAATTGAGAGAGCACCTGCGCGAGCGAGCGCCAGGCAAACTCGTTCCTTTGTTCCGCCGTGAAGGTCCGATAGTGCGGATGGTCCGCATAGGCATTATAGCTGCTTTGGGATGGCCCTTCGGACTTGTCGAAGTATGTATCCCAATCCACATCCAATTCGGCGTTCCAATTGAACTTCTTGCCGAGCTCGTAAAGCCGCTTGATTTTTTCATTCGCGGCCTCGTAATCCCAATTGTAGGAGCCGACCAGCGGTGTACTGAAGATTTCCCGGACGACCTCCACATCTTCCGGCGAGAGCTGATCGGAGAGTTCACCGGGGTCTTCAAAGGTTCTTGGTTGGCTTGGTGGTTGTGAGACGATTTTGACGTCCATGACAGGTTCCTCCGTCTGTCATTCGATACCTAAAAGCCTTACCTTAAAAAATGACGCATGCGTCATCTTTGATCCATGACAATTTCACAATGCAAGTGATGAAAAACCTGGTGATCCGGCGCTTTTTTCCTGTCGGCGAGCCGGTCAGGCCCTCAAAACAACAGGAGAACGGCCGCAATCAGAGATCCCGGCAGGAAAATGTAAATGGGCGGCAAGCTGATCAGCAGCCCGACAATGCGCTTTTCCGGCGCGGCATAATAGCCGAACGCATACGCTAGGCGCGCAAAGGGCCACACAATACCAATGGCCGCCGCCCAGATGGGCCCCACCGTGACCGCGAACAACCACAGGCCCGGCAGAAACGCCACCAGGTGTTCCAGCGTGTTTTGATGTACGCGGACGATCCGCTCATATTCCGGCGGACCGGCATGGGACGGAGCCTCCACCTTGTATTTGGCTCGGGACGTGCCCGCGCGGAACAGCGTGTAGTAATAGACCATCAGCGCGAGACTGCTCACGATGATGGGATATTCGAAATTCTCCGGCATAGGCCGCCTCCCCTTTTGTTTTTAGATCGGCCGAGATCGGTGCATGCTTCTATTCACCGACGTGCCACGTTTGCCGTCAACCCGTGTAAGGTTCGCCGGGGCCTGCATTGGCAATCGCATGCGGAAGAAGCGCTTTCCCAACAACTTGATGAACGTCCTGTTACGCCATACACTTATTGCGAGATGTTGTGGTTTCTATCTCCGTCCCCTGGTTTGTCGGAAAAATGTCCCTACTCAGAAATGTCGGCACCTTATTCGTCATCGCCATGATGTGGTCGATGCCGGTGTCTGCCCAAACCATCTGTCATCAAGAATGGCAAGTGGACGGCATATGTCCGGCATGTACCGCCTTTTTCGATTGTGCGGGAACGCCCTTCGCGCCGGAGGTGCCGCATTCGATTCCCTTATTCGGACTTTCCGAAAAACGCGGCTATTGCACGTTCAACGACAGGGCCGGACAGTGCGTCGCCTCCTCGTCCGTTGACGGTGAAAACTGCTGGCAATGCGATGATCATGACCGTGACCATCTCAACATGGACGCGCGCGCGCTTCATTTCGTGGAGACCTTCTTTGCCGGTCAGCATTCCCTTGGTTCGGACGCGGGACCGCACCTTTCCGACGGACGCTGGATCTATGTCTACCGGCACCGCGACGACGCGATGTGGACCCGCCGCTACGACCGGGAGGACAGGACCCACCCTGCCTGCGATGCCCTGTACGCACGGTACCGCGAGCAGGATAATTTTCGCGAGCGCAACGGTCGACGTGAATATCTTCATGTCCGTCATTCCCAATTGAACAGCGGATGGCATGAAGTTTACGCCGCCGGCGAATTGCGCGTTTGGAACGGGAAAATTGATGCGATCAACAACGAGTCCGGACATTTCCAGCCGGACCCCGAAGCGGCGCATCTGGCCCTCGCATTCTTCGTAGAATTGGGGATACCGGTTGCCGACGATGTGCATGTGGGCGATTACAACACGCATTCCGCAACGCTGACCAACGAGGAATGCGCCGTCTTACTGAAACGGCATGACGGGCTGTGAGGCCGACGAACGAATAGACACTTGCATACCCTGATTGGATGGCCGTGCGTTACCGCACGGCCTGTGGTATCATTAGCTTGAGGGAGGCTTTTGGCAGTGGAGACGCCAATGGCCTTACAGAGCTCTATCTTCTGTCGCCGACGGCGCAGATCGGTCCCCACCCATTTCAGCGACGCCAACCCACCGTCATTGCGAGCCGCCGACCTGGCGGCGCGGCAATCCAGTGCTGCGAATGTTGAGCCCGCGGTTCTGGATCGCTTCATCGCGCCAGCGCTCCTCGCGATAACTGGAACTGAGGGCCCCCACAGCAAAAAATCGGATCTACCCCATGCGCCCATTGTTCCGGAAGCACTTCACCGCCCCACGCCCCCATCCCAACCACCCGATAAGGGTACCCTAGGGGTGGATGGGATGGGGGCGTGGGGCAAGCCTGGATCCAAGAATTTGGATCACCCCCATGCGCCCATCTTTGCCTCAAGACGTTCCCACCCGCTCCCCCTCCCAAGCCACCCGGCAATGGTACCCTGTGGGTGGCTTGGGAGGGGGAGCGGGCGGCCGGGCACATCAAACACGAATCACCCCCATGCGCCCATCTCGCTAGGCCAATTTCGCCCGATCGCCACGGCGCGCCGCGCGGAACCCGCAAAGCGTTTTTGCCACCTGTGGTGTTTTTGCCCTAGCCAAACACCCGCCTTTGCCCTATACAGGCCGGCTGCGCTGGACCGAGACGATCCGCAGCGCCACCACTGTAGTTGGATCAAAACGATGTCTACGCGCGGTTTCCTTGCGCCACGCGCACCCTTGCTGGACGCGCCCACCTTCGACCTGTGGAAGGGCGAAGTGCGCGCCCTGTTGCGTCTCGGCCTGCCCTTGGTGGCAACGCAGGTCACCCAATTCGCGATTCTCACCGTGGACGCCATTATGGTGGGGCGTTTGGGCCAAGCGCCGTTGGCGGGCGCCGCGCTGGGCACCACCGTCTACTTTATCGGTTGGCTGTTGGGGTTCGGCCCCGTATCGGCCGTGGCTCCGGTGATCGCCCAAGCCGTGGGCGCACGCCCCAACCGGCGCATGCGCGTCGCGGTGGCCGTGCGCATGGGGCTGTGGAGCGCGTTCATTGCAGCGCTGCCCATCATCGCGATTTTCGTTCTGTGGGCGGAAGATATTCTGCTGCTGTTCCGGCAGCCGGCAGATGTGTCGGCATCCGCCGCGCCCTACATCGCCGTGCTGTCGCTGGGCCTGCCGTTCGCCTTCGGGCTGATCGTCATGCGCAATTTCGTGTCGAGCCTCAGCAAGCCGAATTCCGCCTTGGCGTTCGTGGTACTGGTGACGCTGCTGAACGTACTGCTCAATTGGATGTTTATCTACGGCAATCTGGGCGCACCGCGGCTGGAACTGGTGGGCGCGGGCGTGGCGTCGACCCTGTCCAACATTATCGGCTTCTTTGCCTTTGCCCTGTGGGCCCATTACAGCCGCTCCTTTCGCAGCTATGGCATTCTGACCCGCTTTTGGCAGCCTCATTGGGCGCAGTTGAAAGAGCTGTTCGTGGTGGGCGTGCCTATCGGCCTGACCGTCGCCTTTGAAGGCGGCCTGTTCAATGCCGGTGTCTTTCTAATGGGCATGTTCGGCACGGTGGCACTGGCCGCCCATCACGTGGCGGTGAATGTGGCATCCATGACCTTTATGGTGGCGCTCGGCCTGTCGCTTGGCGGCGTGGTGCGCGTGGGCTTGATGGCTGGTGCACGCGACGCAGCCGGCGTGCGGCGGGCGGGCTACACCACCATTGTGGTGGCGGCTATCTGCCAGGGCATCTTTGCATTTGCGATGGCCATCTTCCCGCGGCCGATCATCGGCATTTACATCGATATCCATGCGCCCGAAAACCAAGTGATGGTGGAACAGGCGGTCCTGTTCCTGCGCATTGCAGCGGTGTTCCAGGTGTTCGACGCCATTCAAGTGGCGGCAGCCCATGCGCTGCGCGGCCTGAAGGACACGCGCATCCCCATGCTGCTGGCGGGCTTCAGCTATTGGGCCATCGGCTTTCCGGCCTGCTGGTATCTAGCTTTCGAAACCGGCCTGCAGGGTGTCGGCATTTGGGTGGGATTTGTCATCTGCCTGTTTTTGGCATCCGTGGTGATGACAACGCGCTTTTGGCTTCTGACCAGGGGGAGCAATTTGGACTATTCGGCGACGTCGGAGGCCGCCAAATGACCGGCCGCGCGCTTGCGCATCATCCTGCACGTGGTGTGCGTGTTATGTGCTTATCGAGAGATAGGTGACATTTCATTCCGATCACATGGTTTACACATTTTGGCATTTGGGGGGCCCCCCGGATGCCCTGGAAAGAGTGTAAAC
>JANQMY010000137.1 GCA_028279895.1 Alphaproteobacteria bacterium | reverse complement strand
TCGGCGGTCAGTCCGCCGCCGGACCCCTGCCGCGTTGCATTCCAGACGCCGATATTGCCGCTGCCGGCCGTGCTGTCGTTGCCGGCGCTCAGGCCGCCGGTGGTGCCGTCTCGCGTGGCGTTGCCGAAGCCGATATTGCCGCTGCCGCTCGTACCTCCGCCAGAAGAGGTCAGGCCGCTCCTATCCCCGTCGCGTGTGGCATTCCCAACACCGATATTGTTGCTGCCGGTGGTGCTGCCTTCTCCGAAACTGGCGAGGCCGCCCTGGATGCCTTTGCGTGTCGCATTGCCGACGCCGATATTGTGGCTGCCGGAGGTGCCGCCGTTTTCGGCGAACAGGCCAGAGCTGGAGCCGTCACGTGTCGCATTGCCCGCGCCGATATTGTAGCTGCCGGCGGTGCCGCCGTTTACAACGTCGAGGCCGCCGCCGGTGCCATTGCGCGTCGCGTTGCCCACACCGATGTTGTGGCTGCCCGTGGTGCCGCCATTTTCAACTTCGAGCCCGCCATTGACCCCTTTTCTGACAGCATTGCCGACACCGATATTGCCGTTGCCGGCTTCGGCACCTGCGCCTGTGGCGAACAGTCCGGAATCGTCGCCCAGATTTTTGGCGTTTGCGACACCCACATTGTCGTTGCCGGCGCTGCCGCCTTCGGTCGCCGTCGTGCCGACACCGTTATGGGTGCCTACATTGCCGGAGCCCGCGCGGGAATATTCGTCCGCGCTGGAGCCCACGCCGTTGCCCACGCCCACATTGTCGTGGCCTTCATTGTTGACACCCACATTGCCTTTGGCGCCAGCATTGATGGTGTATCCCGGAAAGACCTGGAAATCGTCGATGGCCTGCGCGGCGGCAAATCCCGGCGCGGCCAGAACAGCAGATACAGCAGTAGCGACCAGCCACGTGCTTTTGCGCGCACCCATGGCGTCCCCCAGTCATAGAATCCCAAACTAGGACAAGTTTTACGCGTGAATCATGGTTAATGGAAGGTTATTAGCGGCGAATACTCGGGCAGATTGAGTATTTTTCGATTTATAATTAATGCCACGATCCGGTGTAGCAGCGGCTTCTGTTGGGTGCCGGTACGAAAAAAGCCGGGCGCATGGGCCCGGCCCGTTCGTCCACAACTGGATTGGTCACGGCAATATGGGGTTTGGAAAACTCGCCGGCGGATTGCCGATGCTGCCGTTTTGAACGGTATGCCCCGCGCCGATGTTCAAATTGCCCTGAAAGGACATGGCCCCCATGCCGTTCATCGCGCCGAGACTCTTCCTCAAGCGAGCAGTTTGGTGGTGCAGCATCTATATGTGCGGCCTGAAGAGAAGCGGGTGCCTGAATTGGCTGAAGAAGGACGGGCGATGACGGAACGCTGTTTTCGTGCACTCGACGCAGAGCTTGCGACGCACGACTATTTGGTGGGCGATGCGTTCAGTGCGGCTGATGTCATGTTCGGATACACACTCTACATATGCAACATGTTGGGTCTCCTCAAGCAGGAAGAGACGCCGTATCTGCATGCCTATCTCGAATGAATGACGGAACGGGAAGCCTTCAAGCGAATGGTGAAAAAGGATGCGCCATAGGTTCGAATCGCTTCTCGCGTTATGACGTCTCGTCCGTTGGCGGGGCGTCGATGCGCGTGTTGCTAAGCGGCGTGCGGAACAGCAGAAAATAGATCGTATCCACCTTTTTGCGGAGCAGGTTTGTCCAAAACTCACGGGCGACGATGCGCGCCGCTGTTAGCCGGTGGCCGCCATCCACAATGACCCAGCGGCCGCGCCGGCCCAGCCGTACAATGATAGGGTCAAAATTATTGTAACCGTTCCGGCGGATCGATCGGACGACTTCTCGCAGGCGGGCGCTGTCGCCCCGGTCCTCGTTTTTGAAGGGCAGCTGATCCACCACCTTTATGGGCACTTGGATCTTCGCAATGTCGTCGACAAAGGCGATGTTTTCCAAGTCCTTGGCGCTCAACACCCATTGGATTTCGGGCTGCGATTGTTGTTCCGGCATGACCTAGCGACCTCCCCCCGCCCGATCTGCAGACTTTGAACGCCTTTCGCGTCGCCTTTATGACAATTGCCATGCCGGTAAATAACGCAGGGGCAGGCGCCCATGAACGCAGCGGGCCCTTGCGTCAGTGTTCTGTAGGCAGACGATTTTGCATAGCGGGGTTGCGGTTTTGGCCTTTGACCGGGCACGGGAGCACGCTACAGTCGATACGCCAAAGGAAGGAAAACGACATGCTCGACTGCACAAAACAAGGGGATGTGGCGGTTTTGACGATGGATGACGGCAAAGCGAATGCCGTCGGATACGACCTCATCGGCGCTCTTAATGAAGCGCTCGATAAAGCGGAAGCGGACGCCAAAGCGATCGTGCTGGTGGGGCGGCCCGGCAAGTTCTCTGCCGGTTTCGATTTGTCGGTGATGCAAAGCGGCGGCGTGGAAGAAGCCATGAAATTGGTTGGCCAGGGCGGTAAGCTTTTATTGCGCTTATTCTCCTATCCGTTGCCCGTTGTGGCCGCGTGTACGGGCCATGCGATCGCGGCCGGGGCGTTCATGCTGTTGTCGTCGGACACACGGTTCGGCATCGACGGCGAGTTCAAGATCGGTCTCAATGAAACGGCGATTGGCATGGTGCTGCCCGTATTCGGCTTTCAACTGGCCAAGGCGCGCCTGTCGAAGCGGCATCTGACGGCATCGGCGATTCAAGCCAAGCTTTACGATCCGCGCGGCGCCGTGGATGCAGGTTATCTCGATCGAATCGTACCCACAGAGCAGTTGGTCGAAACAGCGGTCGAAACGGCAACCGCGTTGGCCGCCATGCCCGGTGACGCTTATCACGGCAACAAGCTCGGCATGCGCCAGGAATTCATCGACGTGATCGCGAAGAGCCTCGATTAGCAACGGCCAGAACCGCCGGCTTCCCCATCCCGTGAACCGTCTCCGTCGGCTCTGCCATGGCGGCCACGGATACCTTTTTGCTTGGCCCACTTGGCGCCTGTGCTCCTTTGCGATAATATATTGACATATTAAGTGTCATAATAATCGAAGGGACGGGGCGCCCATGAAATGGCTCGGCGGTGTTTTGGCGGTGATACTGGTGTTGGGGGCAGGCGCCTATGCGTTCCGCGACGCGCTGTTGTTGGAATATGTCGGTTACATGGCCCGCCAGCGCACGCCGGTGGGGCCGACCGTCGACATCAACTGGAATCGTCCAACGGTTGATGAGATCGGGTCTCAGGGGGAACAGCGGCCGCCCAATATCATTCTCATCGTGGCGGACGATCTCGGGTGGAACGATCTTACCTTTAATGGTGGTGGCGTGGCGGAAGGGTCTGTGCCGACACCCCATATCGATTCACTGGCCACGGACGGGGTGTGGTTCACAAACGGATATTCAGCTAGCGGAACATGTGCACCGTCGCGTGCGGCGATTATGTCGGGCCGTTATCCCACCCGATTCGGGTTCGAGTTCACCCCCACACCGTCCGGCATGCCGCAAATGGTCGCCCGCTTGTCGCGCCGGGAAGGTCCCGTGGAAACCATTACCTATTTCGACCAGGTGGTGGATGATCTCGACTATGACCAAAAAGGCATGCCGGCAGACGAGATTTCTCTTGCCGAAACGCTTAAAGGGGCGGGCTATCACACGGTCCATATCGGCAAGTGGCATTTGGGCCGCTCGAACGGAATGGCGCCCCACGATCAGGGGTTCGACGAAAGCCTTCTCATGCATAGCGGGCTCTACCTGCCGGAAGACGACCCCAATGTGGTGAATTCGAAACAGGATTTCGATCCGATCGACCGGTTCTTGTGGAAGGCCTTGCTGCATGCGGCGAGCTTCAACGGCGGTGCCGCCTTCAAGCCGCGCGGCTACATCACCGATTACTATACGGAAGAAGCGGTCAAGGTGATCGAAGCTAATAAAGAGCGTCCCTTCTTTTTGTATCTTGCCCATTGGGCACCGCACACACCGCTGCAGGCAACCAAGGAAGATTATGATGCGCTCTCCCATATCGAGGATCACAAGCTGCGCGTCTATGCCGCGATGATCCGAGCGCTCGATCGTGGGGTGGGGCAGGTGCTGGATGCGCTGAGAGCAAGCGGCCTTGAGGACAACACGCTGGTGATGTTCACGTCCGACAATGGTGGCGCGCATTACATTGATATTCCCGAAGTGAACGCGCCCTTCCGCGGGTGGAAGATCAGCTACTTCGAAGGCGGCATTCACGTGCCGTTCTTCATGAAATGGCCGGGCGCCATTCCGCCCGGCACCCAGTTCGACGCACCTGTGCATCATTTCGATCTATACGCAACGGCGGCCGCGGCGGCAGCAGCTCCCGTGCCCACCGATCGGAAAATGGATGGTGTCAATCTTTTACCGTTTGCCGCTGGTGCCGTGGGTGAGGCCGTCGGCGACGGTCCCCCGCCGACGCCCCATGAAAATCTGTTCTGGCGGGGCGGCCATTATCAAGTGGTGATTTCAGGCGGCTGGAAGCTTCAGCGTACGGAGCGGCCGGACAAGGTGTGGCTGTTTAATCTGGCTGAAGATCCAACGGAGCAGGCCAACGTAGCCGATCAAAACCCGGCGCAAGTGGCCCGCTTGACGGCACTGCTGGACGCCCACAACGCCGAACAACAGCCTCCAGCGTGGCCCGCCACGCTTGAATCGCCCATCACCATAGACAAGACGCTCGCCGAGCCCTTTGAAGCGGATGACGAATATGTCTACTGGCCGAATTAGGATGATTCGCCGGTAGAGGACTCGATGCGCGGCTGAAGTTCTTCCTGGGTGAGACCGGACATCCCCGCGGTGGTTTCGCCCTTTATGCGCTGTATCGGCGTAGAGGTGACGAGGGTTTCGTCTTACGCGGACGCATAACCGGTCCCCGATAGTAGTGTAATAAAGTAACGTTTATGGTCGAGAGGCTGCTCGCAGTATTGGCCGCCGGCCAACAAATTATCGTGCAAATGGCAGAAATCGCCGCGCAGCTCCGCTATGGTCATGGGCCCGACACTCTGGATATCGACCATGACCGCACCATCCCCCACCGTGACCCTAAGAAGGGCCGGGCCTGATGACCGTTCGCTCGTTTTGACCTGGCTCGCCGACTTTTATGAGGAATCCGGATTCGATCTGGACCGGACCAAAGCGCAAAGCGCCATCGGAAAGCTCACGGAAAACGCACAATTCGGACATTTGTACGTCATCGAGCTGGCAGGCGAGCCGGTTGGGTACACCGCGCTCACCTTCGGCTTTAGTCTCGAGTTCGATGGCCGGGACGGCATCATTGACGATCTCTATATTGCCCCGGCCCATCGGGACCGGGGCGTGGGCAGCCAAGTCGTAGATTTGCTTTTGCAGGCCGCCAAGAAGGAAGGTCTGCATGCGGTCCATCTGGAAGTGGAGCACGACAATGAGCGGGCGAAGAAAGTGTACTTTCGTGCCGGCTTTAAAGACTATAAGCGGCACTTGTTGAGCTGCCGACTCTAAGGGGAGGAGAGACCCATGGCGGAACACCCGATTGCGACCGAGGTGATCTACGAAGACGATGAGATCCGCGTGTGGAACCAAGTCATTGAAGAAAGTGCCACCCTGCCGCGGCACATCCACGAAAACGACTACTTTCTGGTCACGGTGCGGGCCGACGGCCCCCTCGATGTCAAATTCTACAACGGCACGGGCGGTGCGTTGGGGGACAGCATTGTGCTGCACCCAAAGCGCGGCGATGCCATGTTCATTGAAAAAGGGCACGAGGAAGTGGCGGTCAATAAGGGTAAAGAGTATCGTGCCGTGCTTGTCGAACTTCTTAATTCGACGTGAGGAAAACGGATGGCCAACAAAACTCAGCCAACGGATGTTTCCGTCGACGACTTTCTAAAGGCCGTCGAGCCTGCCAAAAGGCGTGAAGATGGCCTGGTGCTGCTGGATATGTTGAAACGCGTCACGGGATGGCCGCCGGTGATGTGGGGCCCGACCATTATCGGGTTTGGGTGCTACCATTATAAGTATGACAGCGGACGCGAAGGAGATTTTCTGGTCACCGGGTTTTCGCCCCGCAAATCGGCGCTGACGCTCTACATCATGCCGGGGTATCGAGACATCGGTCACCTGTTGAAAAAGCTCGGGAAGCACAAGATCGGCAAATCATGCCTCTACATCAACAAGCTTGAGGATGTGGATTTGGAGGTGTTGGAAGAGATTGTGGTCGAAGGCGTCAATTATATGAAAGAAAAATACGACGTCACCGACCGTTTAAAATAGGAGCGATTTATGAAAACTGCGGTTGTTACCGGCACCAGCACCGGCATTGGCCTCGCCACAAGTTTGTTGTTGGCGCGCAACGGGTGGCGCGTGTTTGCAGGCATGCGCAATTTGGCCAAGGCGGAGCCCCTGACGGCGGCAGCGGCAAAGGAAGACCTGCCCGTTGAGGTGGTTGAGCTGGACGTGACCGATGCGGCGTCCACGTCCGCAGCCTTCGCCCGGGCCTCGGCCGATGGGCCCATCGACCTATTGGTCAACAATGCCGGCGTTGGCGGGGCGAGCCCCATGGAACTGGTGCCGGAAGACGAACATCGGCAAATGTTCGAAACAAACTATTTCGGTGTGGTGCGCTGTATTCAAGAAGTGCTGCCGGCCATGCGCGAGGCCAGGTCCGGCACGATCATCAATATCAGTTCGATCGTGGGCATCATGCCCACGCCCAATCAGATCCCCTATTCGGCCTCCAAATGGGCCGTCGAAAGCATGAGTTTCGCACTTGCGCACGAGGTGCAGCGCTTCGGCATTCGCGTGTCTCTGGTCGAACCGGGCGTCATTATGACCAACATCTTCGACAATTCGGCGCCAGCGACCCGTTTCGACAAAACGTCCCCCTACAAATCGATCATGCGCCGCAACGGGAAGATTTTCGGGGCGGGATTTGAGCACAATACCCAGCCGGAGGTCGTGGCCGAGGTCATTCACGAAGCGATCACCACGCCGAATTACCGGCTTCGTTGGCCGGCCGGACCGGATGCCCAGGCCATATTCGACCGCATGCACACATATGCCCCAGAGGACTTCGTGTCGCTAGGCGCTGAATTGAGCGATGAGGAATATAATGAGCGCTTTTTCGCGATGACGGGAGTTCAACTCTAAGCCGAACCTATGACAGAGCTTCAAACAGACCGCCACGATATCAGATGGGGCGTCGTGATTATCGCGACTGCCGCGGCCGTATGGTTGATGATGACCGCCAGGGAATTGCTGATCCCGATTGCGGTCGCCCTGCTGATTTCATGGGTCATCGATGCCCTGGCCAATGGCGTGCAAAACCTGCGGTGGGGGAAGTTTCAGTTGCCGGATTGGGCGGCCCTGGCGTTGGCGTTGACGGCTATGGTGGTGGCAATGTCGGGCGTCGGCATTCTGATTGGCGACAATGCCGCACAGCTTGTTGAGAGGGCTCCGGAATACGAGCGCCGGCTCGACCAGTTGTTGCTCGACGGGGCTGCGTTTTTGGGGCTCAAGCAGACCCTCAATATGAGCGGTTTGCTGGCGATGGCCGACCTGACCACCGTGCTCACGCAAACCACGCGGGCGCTGACCGACCTTATCGGCAATGCCTTTCTAATCTTCATCTATGTGGGATTTATCTTGGCGGAAGAACGCATGTTCGATCGGAAGATCGCCATGTTTTTCGTCAACCCGGAGCGGGAAGCCAATGTGCGCAAGATGTTGGAACAAATCACTGTCCGCATTCGGTCTTATCTGTGGATGAAAACCCTGACCAGCGCGATGACGGGCCTGGCCAGCTATGTCATTCTGACCTTGTTCGGTGTCGACTTCGCGCTGTTTTGGTCTTTCCTGATTTTCCTGTTGAACTTCATTCCGGCCATCGGTTCCATTATCGGGGCGTTGGTGCCGGCGGTGATGGCGCTGGTGCAGTTTGGCGATCCGTTGATTGCCCTGTTTGTACTGGGGAGCCTTGGCCTGATCGCTCAATTCCTGATCGGCAATTTTGTCGAACCGCGCATGATGGGGCGGTCGCTCAATCTAAGCCCATTTATCATTATACTGAGTCTATCGGTTTGGGGCTTCGTCTGGGGGATTGCCGGTATGTTTCTCAGCGTACCGCTTACCGTGGTGGCCATGATTGTCTGCAGCCACTTCGAAGCGACGCGCCCCATCGCCGTCGTGCTTTCCAGCGATGGGGAGATTGCGAAAACAGGCGGGCCGGCACAACCGGCATAGGCCCGCCTGTCGATTGGGTCTAGCGTCCCTGGAATTCAGGTGGCTTTTTCGCCACAAACGCCTTCGCCGCCGACTTGTGATCCTCCGTCATGAAGGTGCGGATCATGTGCATGGCTTCGAGATCGAGTACGTCTTTCAAAGACCCTTCAAGTGCCATGTTGAGGTTGCGTTTCATATACCCCATGGCGACGGTCGGCCCGTTGGAAAGCTTGTCGATCCATTTCTGAGCTTCAGCTTCCAACTGGTCGGGCGGGACGGCTTTGGTCACGATGCCCAGTGTTTCGGCTTCCGCGCCGCTAATGACATCGGCCGTCAAGTAAAGCTCCCGCGCTTTCGCGGCGCCGACAAGCTGAGTCAGGAAAAACGAGCCGCCATAATCCCCCGCAAGCCCCACCTTGGCGAAAGCCGTTGTCAGTTTGGCGTTGTCGGCGGCAATACGGAAATCGCACGCGAGCGCCAAGGAAACGCCCGCGCCGGCCGCCGGTCCCGGAATGACGGCAATAGTAGGCTTCGGCATTTCGTGAATGATGCGGCTGGCTTCCATGCCCGTGCGCAAATTATGAACACGCTCTTCCAAGTCGAATTCGCTTTGGCTGTTGGACGACGCGTTTTGAGCGAAACCCTTCACGTCGCCGCCGGCGCAAAAGGCGCCGCCTGCGCCGGTGAGCACCACGGCTCTGATACTGCGATCCGCCGCGTGCCGTTGAAGCGCGTCGGTCATCGCCGTCAGCATATCGCCCGTCATGGCGTTGCGCGCTTCCGGCCGATTCATGGTCAAGGTGGCGACGCCGCCGTCCACTTTTTCCAGCAAATGTTCTGTCATGATCGTTTCCTCTCTTGCGGTTTTCGATGAATCTTATGAGGCCGTTTCTTTCAAGATACGCTCGTAGAAGGCCAGCGAATCGCGAATGAAGGCATCTTTGGTGAATGTCGACCGATAGGTTTCCGTGCCGCCGGCAACGATGCGGTCGCGCAACGCCGTATCGTTAATCACCGCATTGATAGCGTCCGTCAGGCCTTGCACGTTGTCAATGTCCACGAGCATGCCGTTCTCGCGGTCTTTCACATAGGCTTTAGGACCGGCACTGGCCGCCGCCACCAGCGGCGTGCGGGAGGCCCAGGCATCGACCGTTACGGTACCGAAAGGTTCGTAGCGGGATGGAAAAACGCAGACATCCGCCGCCGCTAAAAGCGCTGCGCGATCGTCCCGCCAGCCCAAGAGGCGGACGCGATCGGCCACGCCAAGGTCGCGGGCCTGCTGTTCAAGATCGGATTTCAGGGGGCCGTCGCCGGCAATCCACACATAGGCGCCCGGAACGTCCGGCAGCGCCTTTAGCAATATGTCGAGGCCCTTTTTCCAATGGAGCCGAGCCAAAGCCAAGAGCAGCGGGGCGTCGGCGGGCGTGTCCAGTAATGCACGGTCCGCCGGCGCCACGTCGGGGAACTCCGCATACGTATGAATAAGTTCTGCCTGGCGTTGCGGCACGCCTTGGTCGACAATGTGTTTTACGAGGTCGGGCGTGAGGCCGATGTGATAGGCGCAGCGTTGAAATCGCGCGCGTTTGTAGTAACCGCCATACCATCCGATCTGGGGCGGGCCGTTCGGCACGGCATAGGTGCCGGCCCGGCCCATCCAGTATTGAATGATGTCCGGCGCAAACGACGTAATCGCTTGCTTTAGGCGCCGCCGTGTCGGCCACCGAACGAAGCGGTCGAACCGTGCGGTGGTTACGCCAATTCCCTTTCGGGCAAGTTCCGCGAGGCGAAACGCATTGTTGGGGCGGGTGACGACATGTTGCTCAATGCCGCCATCGGCAAGGGCCAACACATCTTCGAGAAAGATGTTTTCGGCCCCGCCTGTGGGCGCGCCGGCCATGACATGCATGATCTTCATAAGATCGACTTCCGGCAAATTTCCGTCCGGTTACCAGATACCTGTATTGGGCATGGATTTCCACGGTTCCGCGGGGTCCAGGGGCTGGCCGGCTTGCAGCAGTTCTACGGAAACATTGTCCGGCGATCGAACGAACGCCATGCGGCCGTCGCGCGGCGGACGACTGATGGTCACGCCGTTATCCATCAGGGATTGGCAAAGCTCGTAGATGTTTTCGACGCTGTAGGCGAGGTGTCCGAAATTGCGTCCTTCCCCCAGCGATTCCGGATCCCAGTTATGGGTCAACTCGATCTGGGCGGCCTCGTCTCCGGGCGCGGCCAGAAAGACCAGCGTGAAGCGGCCCTCTTCACTGTCGTAACGTCCCATCTCCTTTAGGCCCAGCTTGTCGCAGTAGAAGTCCAGGGACGCCTCCAAATCCGAGACCCGCACCATCGTGTGTAGATATTTGAGAGACATTCATCACCTGTTTACGAAGTTTGCCCAGAGCGCGATCAGGTCAAGTGGACTTCGGTTAACCGTCAGATCGCCTGCCTGCGCGAAGCCTAAGCTTCGCTTCGGCGAAGGCAGGCGCGACCAACGGTGAATCCCCATAGCGTTTTGGGGCACGATCTTGTTTCCATGAAGACGATCATGCCCTAGGGGCGCTGGGAAACTTTAAGGCTCCTTAACCCAATCCTCTTAACCTAGGCCAAATGCCTAGTGACTTCTAGAGGAACGCGCCTCATGCCGGCAAAGCTGCGTAATCCTGTTGGTCCCGTCTCGCCACAAGAAGACGCAGGCCTTGCCGACAAAGTGGCTCAGGCCCGCGCCGCCGTTGCGGCACTTGCGGAACAATTTGCCACGTTGGTGCAGGATGACCTTGCGGCAATCGAAACGGCTTATGCCCACGCCCAAGACGGCAAAGGGCACCGCATGGAACACATCCGGCAAATTTTCGATGTTTCCCACAATTTGAAGGGGCAGGGCAGCTCGTTCGGCTACGATTTGCTCACGGAAGTCGCCCATCTGCTTTGTGTCCGGACCCGGGATGTGGGCCATGTTGATGACCAGGCATTGGACTCCATCGGTTTTCATGTCAAGGCGTTGCGTGTGATCATCGATGGTCAGATCCGCGGCAAAGGCGGTGAAAAGGGTGAAGCGCTGCTCAGCAAGCTGACGAGGTTACCGGGGGCAGGCGATGAAATGCCTCTATAGGTCCAAATTCTTTCTTGAACGTCCCGAAAGCAGCCGCTTATGAGTCAGCAAATTCAGTTCCGAAAGCTGACTCAAAAAGAGGCGAACGAGATGATCGACAAGCATGAACGCTTGTTTGGCGGTCGGCTTGGCGGTGCGCGTGCTGTGTTTGCCTATTGCGATTTATCCGGTTTGGATTTGGCCGAGCGGCAATTGTCGGACGCTGATTTCACCGGAGCCATATTGGCTGAGACGAATCTGGTCGGTGCCACCCTCGACAATGCGATCTTCTTCGTGGCCGATCTCAGCCGGGCCAATCTGTCCGGCGCGTCGGCCCAGCGCAGCGATTTTCGCGGCGCTGTCTTACATGGTGCGACTCTCCGCGGCGCGAATTTCTATCGGGGCGACTTCCGCAAAGGCGCGGTTGCCGAAAGCGACCGTCAAGGGCGCATGAAATACCTGTCGCACCCCATTGGCGCGGAAACTTTACCGTCCGCCTTGCTGGGCGCAGAGGCCACGGGATATGGCATGCGTCGCGCAAGAGGCGGATCTCCCGCCGACTTCACCGATGCGGTGTTGACGTCGGCGCATTTGGTGGAAGCAAATCTGCGCGACGCGATTTTTCATCGGGCGATTTTGGAGAATGCCGACCTGTCCGGCAGCCAACTAGCCGATGCCGATTTTTCCGGGGCGGTACTTATCGGGACCTCCTTTGCGCAATCGACCATGGACGGTGCCGATTGGACTGATACGCTGGACGATCGGCGGAACGACCAAAAGCCCACAGTCCTGGATCGCCCATTGCCCCAGCTTCTTGAAGAACACGAGGCGTGGGCCAAAAGCGGGGGCGGGCGCGGCGAAGCGCAAGTGTTGGACGAGGTGGACTTTCGGCGTCTGCCCAATTTGGTGGGCCGCGAACTCACCGCGTTGGTTGCCCCGAAGGGCTGCTTTTATGGCATGGACTTGACCGGCGTGAAGCTGCAAGGGGCCCAGCTTCAAGGAGCTGATCTCAGGGGGGCTCTCTTGGATCGCGCCGATTTGAGGGGGGCCAATCTCTCAGGGGCGAAATTGTCCCGTGCCGCGTTGCGCCAGGCACGGTTCGAGCCCTTGAAAATGAAGGATGGCCGACTCACACAAGCTGTCCTGAAGTCTGCGATGTTTCGATTCGCCATTCTAGAGGGCGCGAACCTCACGTCGACAGATTGCCACAGTGCCGATTTCTCCTATGCAGACTTGCGTTCCTGCACACTGAAAAACACAGACTTTTCTTTCGCGCTGTTGACGGGTACCTATTTGCACCATTCTGCGTTGCGTGAGTGTCTGCTGGAAGGGGCGGAAGGGGCAAACCCGATCGCGGCCTAACCACAAGACTGGCGGGTTTTTCCGGCAGGCTGTTGAGGACCATCAAACCAAAGGACTCAAGATGCAGTTTCTCTCGCCAATAGTCGATTGGTTGGCGAAACAGAGGATCTCCCTTGTCACCGCACTGACGATTTGTCTGACATTTTTGGTAGCCGCCGGCGTTGTGGCTATCGTGTCGTTGACAGGGAATGGCGGCAATGGTGGAAACTTGGATGCCGTCGAGCAGCGGGCGCAGGCCGAAGCAAATGTGCTTGTCGAACGTGCCCGAGCCTTTGTATCTCCGCTTCAACACAAGCTGGACCATTTGGAGGCGGCCTTTCGTGCAGGTCGTGTCGATCTTGGCGATGTTGATGGCGTTGCGGCGCAGATCACGGAATTGATGAGGGCCGCGCCCCAGGCCGACTTGGTGGGGTTCGTCATGTTCCGCGGGCCGATTGTGATGGTGGTGCGAAATGCGGATAACACCTACACAACACGCTATGAGCCCGGCATCTTCGGCACCGAATTGTGGGAACTGGACACGGATGAACAGGGACGGTTCATCTCGCCGATCCTGTTTGACGGGGCATCGGACAGCGCATTGATACCGTTTGTGCGACGGGTGCCCATAGATGACGACAATCGGTTGCACATTGTGGTGGCCTCGAAGGTGCCGTCCTTCTCAAGCTGGATGACGGCATCAGAAAATCCGTTGGGGGCCTCCACCTTCGGGCTTTATGGGCCCGATCGCGTGTTGGCGCATAAGAACAGTGACGGCCGGCCGCCGGATGTGGAACAGGCCAACCGTTCTCCCCTGCCTCATGTGAGCACAACGGAAGACCCGGTGCTGCTGGCCCTGTGGCGCGACGAAACTCAGCCTGCGTCGTTCGGCGGCGTTGCGGCCAATGATGCCGATGCCAACATCGGGTACATTCGGCGGGTTGCCAGCTTAGAGGGCGGCGCGCGCTTGGTGTCCATTGTGGAACTGAGCGGACTTACCGACCGTGCCTGGCTGCTGGGCACGAGTTTTCCCTTTGACGGTACAAGTGTCACCGTGGCCCAAAACGGCCGCACGACCGGTGTGGTGATTGCGGTGATGCTCGCCCTGGCTGGGTTAGCGTTCTTGTTGGCCCGGTACATTTCCCGGCCGCTGGAAAGCCTGGCCGAGACTGCGCACCGGGTGAGCCGCCTTCAATTGGAAAACATCCCTGACATCCCGAACAGCGTTTTCCGCGAATTCGACGACACCGCTCAGGCGTTCAAAACCATGTCGATTGGCTTGGAATGGTTTCAGTCCTATGTGCCGAGCGCGTTGGTGCGGAAGCTGTTAAAGCAAGCCACCGATGGCGAGCTTCTGCCCGAAACCAAAGAACTCACCATCATGTTCACGGATGTGGCGGGCTTTACGCAGCTCTCGGAACAGATGGAGGCCCAAGATATTGTCGAAATGCTGAACGACCATTTTTCATTGGTCGGTCAATGCATCGATCAAGAGGCGGGTACCATCGACAAGTATATAGGTGATGGTTTGATGGCGTTTTGGGGTGCGCCCGATCATCAGCCGGATCATGCCGTTCGCGCGGTCAATGCCGCGGATGCCATCGTAACGGCGTTGAAGGATAAGAACGAAGCACGCCGCGATATGGGTGAGGAACCGATTTGTATCCGCATCGGCATTTTCACCGGGCGCGTGTCGATCGGAAATATCGGGGCGCCGGGGCGCATCAACTACACCGTAATCGGCGATGCGGTAAATGCGGCGCAACGGCTCGAACGTCTTGGTGCCACCATAATCGCTGAGGGGGAAGAAGCGATTGTGTTGATCGGCGAAGAAACGATCAAATCGATCGAGCGAAATGCATCGACGCTCAACAAACCACAGTCGCGGGAACGCTTCGAATTCGTGAAGCGGTACACCTTGGATGGCCGTACCGAAGAAACGGGCGTTTACCGCATCGCCACGATATCAGACGACGTTGGCTAACTGGTCGCTGATTTTTGCCGAGGGACGAACGGCGTCACCGTAGATCCGGAACCGTCCTTTTGGCGCACGGCCTGCGAGGTGCGCGACGCGATAAAAGAGCCGATGCGCGAAATGGATCCCTTCGTTTCCGGCAAAGAGGCATGGGCCTGAAAGACGTGCGGCATGCCGTCGAACACTTCGACGCTGGCATTGATGCCGGCTGCATCGGCCTTGTCTGAAATGCGCGTCGCGTCGTCCAGCAGGATCTCCTTGCTGCCCACATGAACGAGCAAGGGGGGCAAATTGTGGAAATCGCCGAACAAGGGAGATGCAAACGGATTGGTGGGGTTTGTGTTCTTCAGATAGTGGCGGGCACACACGGCCAACGTCCGATAGGTGACCGTTGGGTCCGCCTGTGCTTGTCGGAGGATCGACCAGCCCGACATGGATAAATCGGTCCATGGTGACAGGCAGACCACGGCCGCCGGCAGCGGCGCGCCGCCGTCGCGCAAGGCCATACAGGCGGATAATGCCAGCCCGCCGCCTGCGGAGTCGCCGACAAGGACAATGCCTTGCGGACTGGTGCCTTTGCCCAGCAGCCATCGATAAGCGGAAATGGCATCGTCAAGCGCGGCCGGGAAGGGGTGTTCGGGTGCGAGCCGATAGTCGATCGACAGGGCGCGGGCGCCGGCCGCTGCGGCAATGCGCGCGACCAGCGGGCGTCTCGCCTGTGTAGATCCGAAGCAGTATCCGCCGCCATGGAAATACAGGATGACCCGGTGCGATTCGATGGTGGACGGAACAACCCATTCCCCCTTGACCGATCCAAGAGAGACCGGCGTGACTTCGACGTCGCTGATGACTTTTGGATTCTTGGATGCGCGATCTACTTTTTGCCGCCTTGCGATGATGGGCGTGTCGGGATGCAGCGCACGCTTTTGCGTGGTCCGGAGGTAAAAGTTTAGCAGTCTGCTGCGCAAACTCGGCATCGGCGATTGTGCCTCGATCTTCTCATGGTGCACCGGCGGGATGCTAACGGGGGTCCCTCAAGCGCAGACGCCGCTCAACCGGCCTTCTAATGCCGGGAATACGGGTAACAGTCCCTTACATACACTCCCAAATAACGGGACGATTTTAACGAAGTCAAGGTGATCAAGGGGTAAACGCCACCCAGTCTCGAAGGTGTGATCGGGCATACGACCGATACAACAAAAAAAGGAGCGCGCAGATGCGCGCTCCAAGTGTCGAGGAGAAACTCTACGCGGCCTGCTTGTTTTCGATCGCTTTAGCCGAGGTGCCGCCCTTGATTTCGATGCGGCGGGGCCGCTGCTCTTCCGGGATCTCCCGGACGAGGTCGACATGCAGCAAGCCGTTTTCAAGCGAGGCGTCGCTGACCTTCACATGGTCCGCCAAATGGAACTGGCGCTCGAAGGCCCGTCCCGCGATTCCGCGATGAAGGAAGCGGTTCTTTTCGTCGGTCTCGCCGTGTTTGCCGGAGATTTTGAGCTTGTTTTCTCGGACTTCGATGTCCAGATCGTCTTGCCCGAAACCGGCCACGGCTACGGAAATGCGATAGGCGTCTTCGCCGGTTACCTCGATATTGTAAGGCGGGTAGGCGCTGACAGACGCATCAAGCCGCGTCGCCGAATCCAGCAGATCGAAGACACGGTCAAAACCAACGGTGGAACGATAAAAAGGGGAAAAATCGAGTGTGCGCATTACACATCCTCCTATGAAGCGACATGTTTCAAACGATCCGCCCAATAGGGCCGGACCTTGAGTAACGGCAAATCCTACATAAGGCCTTTGCCGATAATTTATGTGGGCACTGTGCCCGCCTGCTTCAAGAGGTGCGTGTTTGCGTGACAAATCTCGGGCCGTACAGCGCTGCGGCCAAGATGAGAACGCCCAGCAAGGTTAACGGCCAGTAACCATGCGGCCACAACAAGGCGGCGGCGGAAACGGCGTAGAGCCCCCACCAGGGCGCTGAGACCCGCTTGCCGAACCCGCCTTGCAACAGGCCCGCGGCTGCGGCCAGCCCGAAAATCGCCGGCAGAAACACCCACAGGGCATCCCAGCCATCGCCCCAAATGAAGGGGGTGTACGCCATCAACAAAGGAATGATGTAAAGGCCCTTGGCGTGTTTCCAAGCGGTCAGTCCGGTTTCCATGGGGCGGCTGCCCGCAATCCCCGCTGCGGCGAAGGCGGTTAGGCAGACGGGCGGCGTTACATTCGAATCCTGACTGAGCCAGAAGATGATCAAATGCGCAGCCAGCAGCGTGCCGGCCAACAGCGATGCGGGCAACACGGACTCGGCAACCAGCCGGTTCATATCCGCCGGGATCGCGGCGGCAATCTCCGTGGCCTGATCAATAGACATGGGCGTCCCTAGCTTGCTCGCCAAGTCGGGCGCCGTTAGGAACAAGGCGGCCTGCAGCATGTCGCTGGTGGTGCCGGCGGCGATTGCGGTGACCACTTGGTGGTCCAGGATCAAGGATTGAATGGCCGGTGCGGCGAGCGTGGCCAGCACCACATAGGCGGCGGTGACGGGCAGACCCATACCCAGGATTAAAGAGGCGATGGCTACAAGGGCCAAAGTGACAAACAAGCTGCCGCCCGCCCAATTGGTGATCATGAGAGAAAATGTGTTGCCCACACCGGTCGTGCTGATCACATTCACCACAATGCCGATGGCGACCAGCAGCACGGCGGTGCCCGCCATGGTGTAGGCGCCGTTTTCGAGGGCTTCGCGAATGGCCTGAAGGCCCATCGGGTGCGGCGTCAGCCAGGATGCGCCGATGACGATCAAGATGGCGATGGCCGCGGCAAAGACGGGTGTGAATCCGACCATCAGCAACACCACGAGGGCGGCCAGCGGCAGCAGGAAGGGCCAGCCTTCGAGGAGGCTTTTGAACAGCGGCTTTTCCGGTTGCCCTGTGGGTTTGAGGTCCAGCCGCACAGCCTCGATGCGGACAAAGTAGGCGACCGACAGGAAATAGAGCACAGCGGGCAAAAACGCCGCGGCGATGATCGTCAGATAGCTCACACCGGTGAAGTTCGCCATGATGAAAGCACCTGCCCCCATCACCGGCGGCATGAGTTGCCCGCCTGTGGACGCCGCTGCCTCGACGCCGGCGGCAAACCGCGGCGAAAACCCGCTCTTGCGCATGAGGGGAATGGTGATGACGCCGGTGGCCACCGTGTTGGCGATGGCCGACCCGCTGACGGAACCCATCATGCCCGAACTGACCACGGCAACGAAGCCCGGTCCGCCCGTTGCACGGCTCGCGGCGGACTGCGCCAACCCAACGATAAAGTCACCGGCGCCGGACCGCACCAGGAAGGCGCCGAACAGGATAAACATGAACACGAATGACCAGGAGATGGTGGCGATGGTGCCGAACATGCCGTCGGATGAAAAATACGCGCGAAAGAGCACGGTTTCCCAACTTAAGCCGGGAAAATTGAAGATGCCCTCGATCTGCGGTCCCCAGAGGGCCACATAGGAGAGAGACAGAATAATCAGTCCCGGGACGATCCAGCCGGTGGTGCGGCGGGTGAGTTCGATGGCCAACAGAACCGCTGTGATGGCGAAGAACCAGTCCAGTGTGGAGAGCCTCACGCCGCGGGCATACAGCGCATCTTCGGCGGCAATCAGATAGATTGCGCAGGCGAGCGCGAGCACCGCCAGTACAAGGTCGAGCCCATAACCCAAACGGGAGGGCAGGCCGGCGCCGGGGGCGACCAACGGTTGCCGCAGAAAGCACAGCGCACCAAACATGCCGAAGTGAAGGGCGGCCACCCACAGATCCGGCACCGTGCCGATCGTGTTGAAGTACAGATGGGACAACGATGCCGTGAGAGCCAGCCCGGAAACGAGCCAAAGCGGGGCGAGCCCGGTTGCGGGTTTTTGGTCAGGCTCCACGGCGTGTCAACATACTCTTATGGCGCTTCCGCGGCCGGGGGCGGCAGCGTGACACCCTTTTCCGTGAAATAGCGCGCGGCCCCGTCATGCAAGGGCAGGGGCAGGCCGTCAAACGCCGTCTCCAGCGAAATGGACCGGGTGGCCGGATGGATATTGTTCAGAAACGGCAGGTTCTCGAAGATGGCCTTTGTAATTTCATACACATCGGCCTCGGGCACATCGGCCCGCACCGCCAGCACGTTGGGCATGGCAATGGTCGCGATGTCTTCCGATTGATTGGGGTAGGTGCCCGCCGGAATGATAAAGCGCGAGTAGATGTTGTATTGCGCATTCGCCTTTTCCAGATGGGCGTCGCTGAAGCTCAGAATACGAACATTCGAACCCAAAGCCGCATACGCGCGGGTGACCGCACTGACCGGGATGCCGGCGGGTATGTTCATGCCCGCAATCGTGCCGTTTTGAAGAGCGTCCGCACTGGGCCCGTATCCTTTGTAGACGGTGGTGAAACTGTCTGCGGGCGATATGCCCATCGCCTCTAACAAAAAGCGGCCGGACCCTTCTGCGCCCGAATTCCGTTTGCCGATAGAAAAAGACTGCCCATTCAAGGTACCCAAATCATCGACGGTTCCGGTTTCGATAAAGGCGCTGCGCAGCACCAGATGTTCGACATTTTGCCACAGGGTGGTGATGGCGCGCAGATGCTCTTGTGGTCCGTCATTTTCGATGGGACCTGCGCCGTCTTTCGCCCAGGCGGCATAAATGCCTTGGAGGATCGCGAGCTGTGCTTCTTCGTCGCGTAGCAGCTTAATGTTTTCCGCTGATCCGGCCGAACTGATCGCCGATAACGACACCCCTTGTGTCGGTTGAAGCTTAACCTTGGTGAGGGTCGCGATGGCCACACCCACCGGATAATAGGTGCCCCCGGTCGTGGCGGTGGTGAGAATATACGAGCGGTCTTGGCTCGCGGCGGGCGTTGCCGATAAAGCGATGGAAAGGCCAAGAAACAATAAAGCGCTGCGGAAAATCTTACTCACTCGATGGCTCCACCTATGTGTGGGGATTAACTTGTCTTTTAGTTTTCATACTGTGTTCACCCTCCACGGTCATCATCGAGGCTGAACAGGGATTGAATATCACATTTCGGAGCAACATCTGTAAGTGCGTTTAAGAGTGAGCCGAATGGATTCCAAAGCAGAACAGGTAGAAACAGAGCAACAACCGCCGGAGGATAACCGTCCCCGGCGGCGGTTTCCGCGATTCGCGTTAAGTGGGCGGGCCATGGCTCGTGCTCTGGCCGAGCTCACCGGTACGGCGCCGCGCGAAGTCGCGGCCCAGGTCCATCCGGAATTGCCGGATGAAGATGTCGGCTTGATGGCTCAGCGAATCGAGGACTGCTTGAAAGGGAAAGGCGGTGCCGTCTCGGCACGGGCCAGCGCGGCGGATCTCGGCCGGGCCTATTTGAAACTCTCGTCCACGGGCAAGGTTCGGTTTTTTGAGTTGCTGCTCGACCGGTTCGGCCCCGATTTCGATGCCATGCAGGCGGCAGCGCAGGATTTGGCACAGGTTGCGTCGGATTCCGACTTCGATGTGGTGGCCGAACGCATGCGGCAGGCGCTCAATTCCCCACGCATCGAGCTGTTCAAGCAATTCAATAGTTTGGAAGAAGGGATCAAGTTCCTCGTGGATATGCGGGCGGACCTGCTCCGACTATTGAAAGATGCACCTGCGCTCCAAACCATCAGTGACGAATTGCGCGATCTGTTGGCCTCTTGGTTCGACATCGGATTCTTGGATCTGCGGCAGATCACGTGGGAGGCGCCGGCCGCATTGCTGGAAAAACTTGTGTCCTACGAGGCCGTTCACGCAATCACGTCCTGGGACGATCTGAAAAACCGATTGGACTCGGACAGGCGGTGTTATGCCTTTTTCCATCCCAGCATGCCGTCGGAGCCGTTGATCTTTGTGGAAGTGGCGTTGGTCAACGGTATGGCGGGGAATGTGCAGGCCCTGCTGGACGAAGATGCGCCCGCCGATGACCCCGAAAGCGCGGACGCGGCGATCTTTTATTCGATTTCGAATGCGCAGGCCGGGTTGGCCGGGGTGGCATTCGGCAATTTCTTGATCAAGCGGGTGGTCGATGTGCTCTCCCACGAGCTGCCGAACCTGAAAACATTCGCCACCCTGTCGCCGATCCCCGGATTTCGCCGGTGGCTCGACAAGGCCATCGTCGGTCCGCCGCCATTGTTGAATGCAACGGAAGCGCAAGCTATCGGTACACTCACCGGATCGCGGGAACCGGCCACGGCTTTGCTGGGTTTCCTGGACCGCGAAGATTGGCACGCGGATGAGGTTGCTGCCGGAATTCTGCAGCCGATCCTCATGCGTCTGTGTGCGCACTATTTGTTGAACGAACGGCGGCCGTCAGAACCGGCCGAACGCGCGAAGGATCCGGTGGGCCACTTCCATCTCTTGAATGGCGCGCGCGTGGAGCGTTTGAATTGGATGGCGGATGTTTCGCCGAACGGGTTGAAGCAATCCGCCGGAATGATGGTGAATTATTGCTATCGTCTCAACGAAATCGATAGCAATCACGAGCGCTACAAGGGCAACGGACAGGTAATGTCCTCCGGCGCGATGCGCAACTTGCTCTAGTTCTGCAGTTTCTCGCCATGCACCGCCGGGGGTGCGGTGCGGGCGATCTCAAAGGCACGCTTGAAGGGCGTGTGATACAGCTTTACCAGCGTGTCATAATCCGTCACCGGACTGTCAGCCAAGCCGTAGCTCAAATCTTCTTTTTTCTGGGGGATGTAAATCGTGCCGAACATCCAATCCCAGAATGAAAAGACCACGGCATAGTTCTTGTTCAGATGTTGGGTTGCCTTGCTGTGGTGAATTTGATGCATGGCGGGGCTCGACAAGAACGGCGACAGCCATTTGGGATAGGCGAGCCACATGTGACTGTGCCGGAAGTTGGCCAGGATGTTGAAGGCGAAGAAGATGAGGCCCACTTCGAAAATGGTGAACTGCGCAACCGGACCCAAATAGGTGTAGTTGACGATACCAACCACGGTGCCGCTTAGAATTGCACCGGCAAGGCTGCGGGCGATGATCTCAACCGGGTGGTGTTGGCTGTTGGTGAACGGGGTAATTTGCTCCGGACAATGATGAACTTTGTGAAACTCCCACAGCACCGGATATTTGTGGAACAGGTAGTGTACAAAGAAGCTCGCGAAATCGACGATCGTAATGAGCGCTAGGCTCAAGAAAATTTTGATGGCGAGGCCCGGTGCGATGGCTTGGCTTGGTCCGAATTGCGATTCGAGCAAATAAGAGACCACAGCTGCCAATTGCGTGGTGGACACAATGATGAACAAAAACTTCAGCACGGCCACCAACACGCCGTTCACCGCGTAATACTTGTAGGTGAGGATAGCGCTGGGGTGCAGGAAGACCGATTTCGGCACCACAAAACCAAAATAATTGCCGATTGAAAGGCGGCCCTTTTCACTGCGCATGTAAAGAATGAAGGCAACGGCAAAAAACGCGATCAGATAGAGCCAGTACATCCGATTGTAGGCGGACAAGAAAGGGACGAAGACGCTGAAGATGTCGCGGCAAACCACGTAGTATTCGCCGAGAAAATCTTGAGCGTAGGCTTTAAGAGCTTCTTTCATGGCGGGATTTCTCCCTATCGGCCACGCGCCAAAGATGAAAAAACACGGATGATGGCGGGGGATATGCCGGCTCTTGCGGGGCTGCGGACAGCGTCAAAGAATAGACTCATGCGCTGCGCAGTAATTTGAATTGGAAAAAGCCGCCCCTCTTAGTATAGGGGGCAGAATATACTTGATCTATAGTTAATTCAAATCAAAACTTATGGTCAAAACTATTAAAAGGTGGCCAAGCCGTGGCAATGCTTAAGCACGCCCGACCGGCGTCAGGTTGGGGGGGCGCTCTGCAGCAGCGCCTTCAAACGCCTCTCAAAATATCCAGCACTTCTTCCAGCTGCTCGAACTTGGATTTGTCGCCAGGGGACAGAAGATGCAGTGTCAGGCAGGAGATCCCGGCATCCCGATACGCCTCAAAACGGGCCTTGACCATGGCGGGCGTACCGACCGCCCCGAACTGGGTCACCATGGCATCCGGAACGCGCTGGGCGGCCTCTTCGCGTTTGCCGTCGATCCACAGCCTTTGAATGGCTTTGGCATCGTCTTCAAAGCCGGCGCGCTGAAATGCGGCGTTGTAAAAATTCGTCGTTGCCGATCCCATGGCGCCCATGCTGAAGGCAACGCCCGGCCGGCGCGCGTCGATTAATTCTTCGACATTTTCGCCGATCGATATCTGGCATTGGGAATGCAGCTCGATGTCGAAGAGACGGCGCCCGGCCGCTTCGGCTCCCCGGCGAATATGGTCCAAATGGGCGTCCGCATGTTCCGGCGAGAACGATGTGCCCAGCCAGCCATCGGCCGCCGCCCCGGTATATTCGAGAGACTTCGGCGCGAGGGTTGCGAGATAAATCGGAATATCCGTTGGCGGATGGTCGAGGCGAATAGCCTTTCCTTCGCCGCCGGGGCGGGGCAGCACATGGTGCTTGCCCTCATATCGCAGCTTCTCGCCGCGAAACCCCATCCGCACGATGTCCACGGTTTCTTTGAGCCGGGTCAACGGGGCCCGGTAATCCGCTCCGTGCAATCCTTCAACCACTTGCGGTCCACTGGCCCCCAACCCCAGGATAAAGCGGCCGTTTGAAATCTGATGGAGGGACAATGCCGTCATCGCCGTCATGGACGGCACCCGCGCACTGATCTGCATGATGCCGGTGCCGAGCTTGATGCGCGACGTTTGGGGGGCCAGAAAGGCCAGCGAAGTGACCGCGTCTTGGCCCCACGCTTCCGCAGACCAAACATGATCGACGCCCCATTCCTCGGCCTTTTGGACGAATTCGACGGTCCCCTTAATGTCGTCCCGCGCATAGCCACCGACGGAGATAGAGGTTTTCATGGGGCGTTATCCTTCCTCAAATGTGGCCGGTGCCGTGTGGCACTTCTGCGGTCGGCAAAGTGTAACATGGGCGTGGCGGCGGCGCGCAAGACAGGCGGACGCCGAAAGTGTGTCGGCGGAATAGAGGTCCGGTCCTATGGAGTTTCGACGGCGTTACTGGCCGTTATGGGCGCTTGCCTCGAATACACGTTTGGGAATCACATATGATCCCATCATGGTCAGCGAACTTGCCACCTGGTTGCCTTCCCAGACATCTTCGGCGTTCACGACATATTCGGCTTCGCCTTCGATGCCGTCATATTTGCCGGTGCCCGAGACATAGGTGATGTGACCGAGCACGGTACTGCGATGGTACCGTTGCAGGATCCTGTCGCCGTCCACATCCGTTACGGTGCAAAAGCCTGTTTGGTGTTCCGGTTCGTCCGTGAAGTACCCGATCGAGAAGCACTTGGCCGTCGCGTTGTGCAGAAAACCAGCGCCATCCGCATTTTTTATGTCGAGCGTATACTGATAAATCGCGCCTGCGCGGTCATCGCCCAGGTCCATGCCGTCATAGCTGCCCAGCATGTCCATTTCGAGTTTGAACAGACCATGGGATTTGATCGGCTCGGCCGCAAGGGACAGCGGCAGGACGGCCATGGCAAACCCTGCGGCTAAAGCCGCCATTCGTCTTTTGACTGAATAATCCAAAGTAAGCATTTCCAACTCCCCAACTTATTATCGTTCTAGGCCCTGAGGCCAAATTCGTGGGGCAAGGCAGGCTTACGCGCCGCATTCCAAATGTAGATCGGTACGCACGGCTTCTTCATGAGGGGCAGCTTTGCTGTCCGAAACCCGCTCTGTCCGTACTGTTAATCGATGATACTCCTTTTGGCGCGGGCGTCCAGTGAATCACGCATTAGGGCCGAATGGTCGGACGATAGGGTGTTTTCAACGTTTCCATTCTTGGCTGCACCCAGTTGAGCCATTCGCATAACAGGGGCCTGGTTTCCCGTGGGTCAATTAGTTCGTGGACCGAGAAACTTTCAGCCCGCGGGAAGGGCGACAGGCGCGCCGCCAGTTGTGCTTCCAACTCGTCCCGCCTCGCTTCTGGATTGTCCGATGCGGCGATGTCTCGCCCGAACGCCACTGCCACACCGCCTTCCAGCGGCAATGCACCGGTTTCCGCCGACGGCCAGGACAGTACATATCCATAGGGTCCGAAATGAGCTGCGGCCGCCACGCCATAGGCCTTGCGGACGATGACGCTGGTCCATGGCACCACCGACTGTACCGCCGCGGCAACGGCCGCCGTTCCATAGCGGATCGTCCCCGCCATCTCGGAGTCGGAGCCGATCATGAAGCCGGGCTCGTCTACCAGACTGACCACCGGCAAGTGAAAGGCATTGCACATATCGATAAGCCGCCGGACTTTTTGAGCCCCGGCGGCGGTCATGGCACCGGCGTAATAGCGGCAATCATTGGCGAGAATGCCGACCGCATGACCGTTGAGCCTGGCGAGGCCGACGATTTGCCCGGGTCCGAAGGCTCGCGCCATTTCGAAGAAGGACTCCTTATCGACGATATGTTTGATGACTTTGCGCATCGCAAACGGTTTGCGCCGGTCCTTGGGGATGATGTCGAGCAAGGCGTCTTCTGCGCGGTCTGCAGGGTCGCCGCTGTCGATGCGCGGCGGCAGCTCCCCAACGTTTTGGGGCATGTAGCTCAAGAACTGTTTGATTTGATTGAACGCGTTCTCTTCGGTGGCCGCGACATTATCGACAACGCCGTTTTTCAGATGGACGCCGACGCCACCTAATTCTTCCTTGGTCAGATCTTCGCCCAGGGCGCGTTTGACCAATTGCGGTCCGCCGATCAAAACCTGAGACACGCCTTCGACCATGACCGAGAAGTGAGAGGCCACCAGGCGTGCGGCCGGAAAACCGGCGACAGGGCCGAGCGCGGCGGAAGCCACCGGTACCTGGCCGAGAATATTGGCGATGGACAGAAAGCGCGGTGTACTGAAGACGGATTCGCCTTGCGGTCGCGGTTGTTTCGAATTGCCGGCCACACTGCCGCCGCCTCCTTCCAAAAGGCGTATCAGCGGGACCTTGTAGTGCAGGGCCATGTCTTCGGAGTAGACGCTCTTGCGCAGTCCGGCTGCGTTGGGCGAGCCGCCTTTGAGCGTGAAATCTTCCCCGCCTACGACCACATTGCGGCCATTCACCTTGGCCATACCCATGACGTAATTGGCAGG
>JANQMY010000130.1 GCA_028279895.1 Alphaproteobacteria bacterium | reverse complement strand
CCATGACCGGCGCCGTCCGGCTTGACCGTACGCCCGGTATGGCCTGCGCCGGACAACTTGGTCCTGACGCAAAACGACCTCGGCAGAATGGTTCCATTTCATCGTCCGTCGCTCTAGAGTTATGTTTAAGAAGGACACAAGTCCCTGACCCCAACCGAGGAAACCGAGGAAAACATGTTCACACGACGGCAGTTTGTACTCACCGCCGCGGCGCTCCCCCTAGCGCTCGGTGCGACCCGCGCTTTTGCGGAAACCGAATCCCCGCTCATTTACATTTCACCGCTGAAATCCGACGGCTCTGTCAGCCGCTGCCAGGCGGAAGTTTGGTTCTTGGGCGATGGCGGCCATGATTATGTGGTCACCGCCACAGGCGCTTGGCGCGCCGAAGCGGTGCGCAAGGGCCTTACCAAAGCGAAGATCTGGGTAGGCGATGTGGGCCTCTGGCAACGGTCCGGCGGCAAATACAAGGAACTGCCCAGCCATATGGCGGATGTGTCGTTCGAGACCGATGCGGCGGAACATGCCCGGCTTCTGGAACGCTTCGGCGAGAAGTATGCGAGCGAATGGGGCAAGTGGGGCCCGCGTTTCAAAAACGGCCTCGCCGACGGCTCCAGGGTGATGCTGAAATACACAAAGACAGAAGCTTAAGCCGCCTGCGGCGGCGAAGGGCGCGGCGTGCCGGGTGTGCGCCGCCCCCGCACAGAGAAGAGGTGACCATGGCGGACCTTCTGGCCTTGTCGGCCAACTATATCGACAAAGACATTTTCGAAGGGCCCGGTTCGGTCAATCGGGTAACCACGGAATTGTCAGAAGTGGCCGACGGCATTTCGGTCATCGAATCTTTCTCTCATGTGGTGTCCTTCAAGACCGGCGACGGTCTGGTGTTGTTCGATACCAGCCTGGCGGATCTGGCCGAACAGGTTATGAAAAGCTTGCGCGGCTGGTCCGACGAGCGCATCCACACGGTGGCCTATACCCACGGTCATATCGATCATGTGGGGGGCATGGGATACATTGTGGGCGATGCGGAAAACCGCGGCGATCCGCGCCCGCGGCTTGTGGGGCACGAAAATGTGTCGCCCCGCTTCGACCGCTACGAGCTGACCAACGGCTATAACAGCATCATCAATATGCGCCAATTCGCGCGGGCGAAATCGCTGGCCAAGGGCATGGCCGGCGCGCCGGGAGAGGCAACGCCGCGTTTCGGCCCGCCCCATTTCGTTCATCCGGACGTGGAATTCAGCGACCGCATGGCCCTTCGCGTGGCCGATACGGAATTCGTGCTGCATCATGACAAGGGCGAAACGGACGATCACCTTTGGGCGTGGATTCCGCAGCACAAGGCGATCTGTACCGGCGATTTGGTGATTTGGGTGTTTCCCAATGCGGGCAATCCGCAAAAGGTTCAGCGTTTCCCACGCGAATGGGCGCGCGCCTTGCGCCAAATGATGGCTTATGAACCGGAACTGCTGCTGCCGGCCCATGGCCTGCCCATCGCCGGGAAAGACCGTATACGGACGGTGCTGGACGATATGGCGACGGCGCTCGAAACCTTGCTCGAGCAGACGCTCACCATGATGAATGACGGGGCGCGGCTGAACGACATCGTGCACGCGGTGAAGCTGCCGCAGCGCCTGCTCGATAAGCCCTATTTGAGGCCCACATATGACGAGCCTGAATTCATCGTCAACAATATCTGGCGGCTTTACGGCGGGTGGTACAACGGCAATCCGGCGGCGCTGAAGCCTGCCAAAGACAGCGCGTTGGCGGCAGAGCTGGCGGCGCTGGCCGGCGGTGCGGGGGCCTTGTCCCGACGGGCGCAGGAATTAGTGGATCAGGGCGAGATCAGGTTGGCGTGCCATCTGGCGGAACTGGCCGTGCAGGCTGCACCGGAGGACCGCGCGGCCCATGCGGTGCGGGCGGAGGTTTATGGGGCCCGCCGGAAGACGGAGTTGTCGCTCATGTCGCGCGGCATCTATGGCTGGGCCGAAGCGGAAAGCGCCGCCAAAGCCGGCATCAATGAAGACCCCGGCGAGACCGCGTAGGAGACGTCCGTGAGCGCGCAAGACACCCTCACCCTCCAAGACAAGATCGCCTATGGCTTCGGCCAGGTCTGCGAAAACATCAAGAACTATGCCTTCAGCTATTTCGTGTTGTTCTATTACAGCCAGTTGCTGGGGCTCTCCGCGTCGCTCACCGGCTTGGCCCTTTTTATCGGTATGCTGATGGATGCGGTGACCGATCCGCTGGCCGGATCGATTTCCGACCGCTGGCAATCCCGATGGGGGCGCCGCCATCCGTTCATGTATGCGTCCATCATTCCCATGGGCATCACCTTCTTCCTGGTGTTTGCGCCCCCTGCGGATCTGGGACAAATGGGGCTGTTCGTTTGGCTGACCGTGTTCACCATTCTGTCGCGGCTGTTCATGACCTTGTTCCAGATCCCCTATGCCGCCATGAGCGCCGAGCTGACGGATCATTACACGGAACGCACATCGATTTCGCAATTCCGTTTCGGCATCGGGGTGACCGGCATTTTTGCCGTGTTCGGCTTGGGTTTTCTCGTGTTCTTTGCCGGTGAAAAAGGTCAGTTCGACGCCGACGCCTATCCCGCCTTCGGGGCGAGCCTGGTGCTGGTGATGGTCGTCACCATGTTCTGGGCGGCGCGCGGCACGCACCACCTGATCCCCCGGTTGCGGGCGTCCGGCGTGGCCGAGCAGGGCACCACATTGATGGACCTGTTGCGCGATACGCTGAGCGTGCTGCGCAATGCGTCGTTCCGCTGGTTCTTCATGGGCGTGCTCATCCTCTACATTATGGTCGGTGTGGACAGCGCGCTCTTCTTGTATGTGGGCAGCTATATTTGGGAATTCGAACGGGACCAGTTCTTCCTGCTGACCATCACCGCCGCCTTCGGCTTTCTTATCGGATCGGTGCTGACCAAATGGCTGCATCAACGCTTCGACAAGAAGCCTATCATTCTGATCGCCATTAGCTGGTGGGCATTCTGGCAGGTCTTGCCGATTATGCTCTATTTGGCCGGCTGGCTGCCGCCCGCGGGATCGACCGCATTGTTGGCGGTCTTGGTTTCCATGCGTCTGGTTCAATACATCGGCACCATGCAGGCGATTGTCACCGCGCCGTCGATGATCGCGGATGTGGCGGACGAACACGAGCTCAACACCGGGCGCCGCCAGGAAGGCATCTTTTTTGGGGGGCTCACCTTTTCGGGCAAGGCCACCAGCGGCCTTGGCAAGTTTGTGGCCGGCATTGCCATCGATATCATCGCCTTTCCGAAAGGCGCGGATATTCTGCCGTCGGACGTGCCGCCCGATAAGCTGTTTTGGCTCGCCATGACGTATGGGCCCATTGTCTGCGGCTTTGCGGTGGTGGCGGTGTGGGCCGCCAGCAAATATGCGATCAACAAAGCGCGTCACGATCAGATTCTCGCGGAGTTGAAGACCCGCAAGGAAGTGACCGGGCCGGAAGCCAATCTGGCCGGACTGCAACTCGCCAAAGGAGATCCGCCTGCTGCGCCGCCCAAGCCGGCGCCGAAACCTGCCGAATAAAAAGAAAAGGAAACGGCCGATGAAACTAGGATTGATTTTGACCGGCGGCTCCCCCGCCAAGGAAGTGGCTTTGGCCAAGCAGGCCGATGCGGCCGGTTTCAGTTCGGTTTACACCTGCGATTTCTTTTCCAGCAATGCGTTGACGCGGCTGGCCGCGATTGCAGCGGTCACCGAGAAGATCAAGGTGGGCACGGGCATAGCCAATAGCTTCACGCGTTCCCCTATGGTGCTGGCCAGCGGCGTGCAAGACATCGACGCGATTTCCGGCGGACGGATGATTTTGGGCCTGGGCACGGGCCTCGAGCGCATGAACGTGGAATGGTATGGCATGGACTATGGCAAGCCGGTGACCCGCGTGAGGGAATTAATCAGTCTGCTGAGGGCAGTGTTCGCCCATGAGGGCATCGGCTTTAAGTGGGAAGGCGACAGTTGGCAGATCAAAATCCCCGCCTATCTGCGGGCCAAAGGCGCCCGGCCGGACATCCCGATTTGGCTGGCTGCGGTGAACCGCGGCATGATCATTGCCGCGGGCACCGTGGCGGACGGTATGGTGGGCCACCCCGTGCATACGCGCAAATGGCATCGCGAGGTCACCTTG
>JANQMY010000123.1 GCA_028279895.1 Alphaproteobacteria bacterium | reverse complement strand
CATCGCCACACGCTTCGATCGAAGGGCCGTGTACTTCTTGAGCTTCCTGCATCTCGCTGCTGCTATGCTATGGATGCGATGAATGTCGATTCAGCCTAGAGCGGGATCTAGAACCGGTAACCGATGCCACCCCCAATAATCCATGGATCAATGTCCAAGTCGGCGCGGATAGCCCCGTCATTGATGGTAACGTCGGTTTCCAAGAACAGACGCTTAACATCCAGATTCACCAGCCAGCCATTGCCAACCGGAATATCAACGCCCGCCTGCAATGCAAGCCCCGGACGGTTGTCGTAGTCGATCGACAATCCTGCCGGCGAATCCACATCATAGAAGAACGTATAGTTCACACCCGCACCGATATAAGGCCGAATCTGCGCACGCGGAAAAGGGTGGTACTGCAGCGTCAGCGTTGGCGGCAGGATGCGCACCGACCCCAAATCGGTCGGACCTGTGGTCGCCGTCGCGTCATGGCGCGCCGTGGCCAAAATTAGTTCGGCCGCAAAATGGTCGGTGAAAAAGTAGGTAATGTCGAGTTCGGGCACCACCTCGTTGCTCACATCCACACCACCACCCAACACGGTTACGGTGGCATTTTCATCCGGCACGATACCGATCGCGCGCACTCGGATTTGCCACGGACCTTCTTCCGAAGCGGCGGCCGGCACGGTTCCCAAACTTCCCGCGCAGATCAGGCCGGCCAGAAAGAAACTTGACCAGGTCTTACCAGTTCTTACGCGTGACTTCTTTTTCATCTATCCCTCCGTAGTCAGATCATTCCTACTTGCCAGAAAGAGATATCTCCGCCACTTTGGGGTCACGTTGACATAGATCAAAAATCTGCAACATAGTGCGAGTATTGACAAAAAGTCACACTCGCGTCGGCACGTCACAACAGGAGCGTCACTGTGGTCGAAAAACTAGCGGGCCAGAAGCGGGCCGAGGCCCTGGCAAAATTGTCCGGCTGGGAAGAACTTCCCAATCGCGACGCGATAAAAAAAACGTTTGAATTCAAGGACTTCAATGAAGCCTTCGGGTTCATGACCCGGGCCGCACTCGAGGCCGAAAAAGCCGATCATCATCCCGAATGGTTCAACGTTTACCGAACAGTAGAGGTGACATTGACAACCCACGATGCGGACGGTCTCAGCGAACGGGACATCGCCCTGGCCACTGTCATGGACCGGCTTGCAGGCGGCTAGGCCCCTGGTTTGAGATCGGGCGCCGCAACCCCTATATTTAGAGGATGCTGCATCCCGTTGATCCAAGCAAAGCGCTCATTCCGGTGACCGATCCGGTGGAAACAGAGCGAATCAAAATCGGCTTTTGGCCCAAATTGCGCCGCGTCATGGGCCGAATACCTTTTACTGATGACCTTGTGGCCGCCTACTACTGCGCCATCGACCCAACCACACCGGCACGGGTGCGGGGCGTATTGTTCGCCGCCCTGGCCTACTTCGTTATGCCCGCAGATCTTATTCCCGACATCATCACGGGGCTCGGCTTCACCGATGACGCCACTGTGCTTGCCACGACCATCGGCATCGTCAGCAGCTATGTGAAACCGGCCCACCGCGCTGCCGCACGACGGGCACTCGACTTACCGCCGATCGACAACGACACTTAGGCGGTGTCGCCTTTCTGCCTGGCTTGAGCCGGCCCGGGCGCCGGTTGTCCAGCCTGCAAATTTGGCAAGGGTGTCTTTTCCGCCTTGAGCAACGTTTGTACCACGCTGTTCGGTAATGGCGCGGAGACCGCTGTGACGGTGGCATCCACCGGATCGGCCGGCGTTGCTTTCTTGCCCAATTGCGCTTCCCGCCGCGCGATGTACAGGGTCGAGCCGACAATGAACGCCGCGCCTAGGATCGTATAAGCGTCCGGCACCTCTACGAAAACGACAAAGCCGGCAACGGCGGCAAACAGCAGACGTGTATAGTCAAAGGGCGCCATGGCGGACGCTTCCCCCACCGCATAGCCGCGGATAAAACAGTTATGCGCGGCAACGCCGAATGCCCCCATGGCCAACAACAGCAAGTATTCTTGAACCGTCGGCGGCTTCCAGACGATGGCGGCAGGAATGGCGGTAATCAGAAGACCGATGATGCTAGAGTAAAAAAGCAAGGTGACGGTGGAATCCTTGCGCGTCAGGATCTTTACGCAAATGATCGCCCCGGCAACGAATATGGCTTGCGACACGGCCGCCAAGGCGGCGGGTTCGATACTGCCTGTCGGCCGCAGCATGATCAGCACGCCAACAAACCCCACGCCTGTGGCCGCTGCCCGGCGGAACCCCACTGCCTCCGACAAGAAGATGACCGCTAACGGCACGACAAACAAGGCCCGCGCAAAGCTGATGGCGTTGGCATCGGCCAGCGGCATGTGAATCAGAGCATAAAAGCCGCAAATCATGCCCACATTGCCGAGCACCCCCCTCAACACATGAAGCCCGGGTTGGGAGGTTCGCCACCCCTGTTGACCCTTACCGATCAAAAACGGCAGGATAAACAATAGACCCGTCAGTGTACGGAAAAATGTTACCTGAAAATGATCAAGACGGCCGCCTAAGAATTTGGCCAGCGTGGCCATACAGGTGAACAAGCAAGCCGCCGTTACCGTCCAAATAGCACCACGCACGTTCGGCGCCAAACCTCCCCACAGGTTAAGCCACCAGGAAAGCACCGTCGCAGGGTTGTGGAACCAATGCCACATATCAGTGCGAGACGATTTGGCGGGCGCCCCGGCGTCGTCACCGCGCGGGGGTGGAATATCCGTCATAGGGGCAGAAAAGCGCAGTCCCTCCCCTTGCGGGGAAGTGCCTGAAAGCCGTTAAGCTGAACGGGGTATTAAGGAAACATAGGGGTCTTCACCTTCTGCCGCAAGCGCCAGGATCAAAATAGGACAGTCGGAAGTGTTGAACACCTCTCCCTCGCAGGTCTAACCTTACCGGGAGAGACAGAGGACATCGACCGGCCGTGCGAGACCCTGATTTCGACGAGATAAGAACAGAACGGCTATCCGTGAGACGCTTTCATGTGGGCGACCGGATTGCCTTTCATGAGCTGCGCAACATCGACTCGGTCGCGCGCTACCAAAGCTGGCCGTTCCCCTACACCGAATCCGAAACCAAGCAATTCGTTCGCGACATGATGAAAAGCCACCCCGGCACCATCGGCGAGTGGTTTCAATTCGTCGTATCGCTTAAGGAGAACGGCCGCTTCATCGGAGATGTGGGGCTTAAGCCGCTCAAAGTGCCTACAGGCCAGTTCATGCTGGGCTACAGCCTGTTCCCGGAACATCAAGGCCAGGGCTACATGACCGAAGCCCTCACCTACATTATTCAGTATGCGTTTCAAACCTTGAAACTCGACAAGGCACTGGCCTATGTGGATCTGCGCAACGACCGCTCCATAAGACTCCTCGAAGGGTTGAACTTCCGCGAACTGAAACGATGGGAAAATTTCGGCGTCGCCGATGCCGACGAGACCCTATTGTTCATGATCGAGAAAAAGCGTTGGCGGCCCATCGCCAACAACTCTTAACCGCCCCGAGCACCTAAAACGAGGTCGCGATGGCCTCGCGCCAGACCTTGGCAGCGGCCCGCCGGATCGAACCGCGCCCAACGCCGCGCTTCGACATGGAAGAATGACCCCGCTCGGGATTAGGTTCCACTTTGCGCTGCAGCCGCTTCGCCAACTCTTTGGCGCCGCCCACATATTGCCCGTCGATCCAAATCTGCGGCACGGTAATCGGCGTTTTGGGACCGACGATTGGCTTGACCCGCGCCAGCATCTCATAGAGCGCACGCGGGCTCTCGACCACATCGTGATAAATGCCGGCTTCGTCCAAATAGTCCTTCGCGTGGGCGCAATGGGGGCAATTGTATTTGCCGAACAGATGTGTCCCTTCGGGCATAAATCGTTTGGCAAAGACATCGACAACTTTTTGCGCAAGTACGCCGCGGTTCAACGCTTCCCCTTCGCTGACAATTTCATTTTCCACCAACACGATCGGCGCATGATACCCTTTGAAGGGGATGAGCCGCAGCGGCTTCCACCATTCGGAAAGCCACTCGCGCACTTCCAGCTCCACCGGAATGCCAGCCAGCTCATTCTCCATCGTATCTTCGATAACGTCCCGCGTCAGCGCACATTCCCCACACGGAATTTTCACTTTAAAGGGGCCCCATTGGCCGGCCCAACGATAAAGGGTGATGCGCACGGGGCGCGGTTCAATGTCTTTCTTTCGTCTCGCCATGAATCCCTCTCCTCTGTCTGTATCCCGAACAGCCCCTGTTTGGAGCGCCTCTCCAATATGGAGGGCGCGCGCCCAAACGCGAGAGGTAACCCCGTTGATCTAACGGGCTCGTGAAGTGAATTGAGGATGTGTGGTCCCGGCTTTTGCCCACACGCCGGACTCTTTGCTGGTATTTCCGATTGCGGAATAGGCGGCATCGACCAAGGCTTGCCCCCGGTCATTAAGCAGCAGGCCCAGCCCCTGTTTGTTCATGGTGTACCCAAAACTCATGCCGGCCACCGGATCGGCGAATCCGATCGACCCGCCGGCCCCCACATGGCCAAACGCCGCATCCGCCAGAATGGCGCTTTCCACCGAGTGGACGTTATCGAGCTTCCGGTTGTCCATCGATTTCATGAAACCCAGGGCAAAGCGCGTGGGCATGCGCAACGTGGCATCGTCGGCGGTGGCCGCACTGACGCGCCCCATGCGCGAAAGGGTTACGTCGTCGACGAAGGTCGTGCCGTTAAGCGTACCGCCCATAGCGAGCGGCGCGTACATCCGGGCCAGCCCGCGGCCATTGGTAATGCCGTTCGCCGACCCCACTTCCGCTTGATGCAAAGCGGGATCGTTGAATGTCATGCCGCCGGTGTTGAGCAGAAACAGCGCCGGGATGGATTGGGGATCCGCTTCGACAGATTCCTGAAACTTTGATTTGGGCCGGGCGGGATCCAGCGATGCTGGAATGATCGGCGCCAAACGTTTCTCGGTTTCCGGATAATCTGCTTCGGGAATACCAATCCGGAAATCCAATCCTAAAGGCGCGGCAACTTCTTCCGCAAAATAGGCCCCTAGAGGCTTGCCGGCCGCCCGGCGCACCACATTGCCGATGGTCCACGCATAGGTCAGGCCATGATAACCCTGACGGCTGCCCGGCGCCCAAAAGGGTTCCTCGTGTTCCAGAAGGCCGGTCATGTAGTCAAAATCGCTCACGCCGCCCGGCTTAACCCGCGTGCGATTGGCCGGCATGCCCGCCGTGTGGTCCAGCATCATGGAAACGCGGGTGTCTTCTTTGCCTGCTTGCCCGTATTCCGGCCAATAGTCGGTCACCGGCGCATCCAGATCCAGAACCCCGCGGCTGGCCAGCATATGGGCACACAAAGCTGTCGCCCCCTTCGTGGAGGAAAACACCACACAGACCGTATCTTGCTCCCAGGGCGTGCCTTCTTTGCCGTCTTTCGGACGCCTGGCAAGCCCGCCCCACAGATCGACGACCGTTTCCCCCTCCAAGGTGATGCACAAGCTGGCACCGATTTCGCCCCGCGTTTCGAAGTTCTCGACGAAGGTGTTGAGCACCTGTTCGAATGCCGGGGCACAATGCCCCCGCACGACGCCGTTCTTGACGGTTGTATCGATACTGTTCACGGAGCGCCTCGCTGAGTTGGGTTACGCAGGCCGGACGGCAACGACAACCTTACCTTTGGCCCGGCGGTGCATCAGATCGTTGATTGCATCGCTGGCTTGTTCCATCGGGTAGATCGCCGAGATATGCGGCTTGAGCTTTCCTTCCGTATACCAACGAACAAGCTCTTCCACATTCTCGCGGTGCTGCTCCGGCGAGCGCGCGATATAGGCGCCCAAGAACACACCAACGATTTGACACCCTTTCAAAAGCGCCAAGTTGAGGGGAACACGCGGGATATCGCCTGCTGCAAACCCGATTACGAGATAGCGGCCTTCCCAATTCATCGATCTGAGCGCCGGTTCCGCGTAGTCGCCACCGACCGGATCGTAGATCACATCGGCACCCTGACCGTCGGTCAACGCTTTGATCTGCTCACTGAATTCTTTCTGCTGGCCCCGGTCGAGCGACCCGCTTGGATAGACGATACCGTCATCGGCCCCGTGCTCTTTCGCGATAGCGACTTTCTCTTCCGACGAGGCGGCGGCAATCACTTTTGCGCCCATCACCTTGCCCAGTTCCACGGCCGCAAGACCGACGCCCCCGGCCGCCCCCATAACCAACAGGCTTTCGCCCGGTTGCAGTTTGGCGCGGTGCTTCAGGGCGTAATGGGAGGTACCGTAGGTCACCAGAAACGCCGAGGCAGGCACGAAATCCATCATATCGGGTATGGGCGTACAGCGGCTCGCTTCAACGGCGATTTCCTCCGCCATGCCGCCCCAACCGGTAGATCCAATCACCCGGTCGCCGACGGCAAGGCCGCTCACGCCTTCACCCAACGCCGTGATCACCCCGGCCACTTCACCGCCCGGCGCAAAGGGCAATGGCGGCTTAAACTGGTATTTGTCCTGGATCAACAGCACATCCGGAAAGTTGATGCCACAGGCATGAACTTCCATCACTACCTCACCCGCTTTCGGCGAGGGGGACGGCAGATCCTCGAGAACCAGTTTTTCGGGCGGGCCGAATTCTTTGCACAGAACAGCTTTCATCGTGTCTTCTCCAGTCTTTGGGACGCCCCAGTCTATCCGCTGCGATAGGGCAAGGAATTAGCACGATGATGCAATCATGCAAATGCTGCGCGCGCTTTACCTAGAGCGTTTCCAGGTGAGGTGCCAAAATCCGATATTGGCGGTTCACCGTCCGGAAACGCGAAAAAACAATGGCCGAGAGCACTTCTGCGATTCGATCTGATGCAAAAGTGCTCAAGGGGGCACCGACCGTGACGAGGTCGCAGAGAGATCTTCCGGGCTGGTGGCCGGGGTTCGGTCAGCAATGCTTGCCTCTTGGCGGGAGACTTTCGACAACACCGCCTCCAGCAACGGCGTCATGGCGGGCAGACGCTGCGCTTTGATCACCACATCCCAAAAAGGTTCGAATTTCTTCCAGCCCGCCGCATAGAAAAAATGTTTAAGCCGGTGCTTTGTGTCCGAATGAGTAAGCGCACCGTCAAGCAGCCGCGGCCAGCGGTAGAACTCGCGGTAAGCCCACTCATACCCCGCCTTAAGCGCTGCGGGCGACAAGCGCGCCGGACGGTAGACCACATGCCGCGTATCGTAGAGATCCCAATTCGTGGTGGTCAAACGGCCGGCGCGTTGCATTTGCCGATAAAGGCGGGTGCCGGGATAAGGCGTCATAATGTGGAAAGTTGCCGTGGTGAGAACATTGTCGACCGCCCAATCAACCGTCCGCTTAAAGACATCGCCGTCATCGTCGTCCATGCCGAACACAAAACTGCCGTTGATAATGATCCCAAGATCGCTCAGCCGCTTAGCCGCTTAGCCGCACGGGCATAATCCTTCGAGAGGTTTTGTTTCTTATTGCTGTCGAGAAGATTCTTGGTGCTGAAGGTTTCGAAGCCGACGAACAAGCTGCGCAAACCGGCTTCGGCGGCGTGCTCAATCAAATCGCCGTGCAGAATCGAGTCGACGGTGGCGGCTCCTTGGAACAATCGGCCCATACCGCGCATGCCATCGAACAATTGGCCGGCAAATGGACGGTTTCCCAGCAAATGGTCGTCCAGGAAGTACAAGTGACGCCCCGGCAAGCGGGATATTTCCGCCAGTGCGTCATCCACCTTCTGCGTATAGAAGCCCTTGCCGCCTTCGAAAAACGCATCCTTGTAACAAAAATCGCAATGCTGTGGGCAGCCGCGGGTCACCACGATGGAGTTGGGGACCAGATAGCGCCGTCTCTTAATCAAATCTCGGCGCACCGGCGGCAAACCATTGAGCGTGCGGCCGCTTTTCGATGCATACACCTTCTGGGGCGCCCCGGCCCTGAGGTCGCGCAGGAAGGCAGGAAACGTCTGTTCGCCCGGCCCTACAAAAACACTGTCAGCATGGCGCGCAGCTTCTTGCGGCAACGCGGTCACATGCAATCCGCCCAATGCCACATAACACCCCTTGGCGCGGTAAAGATCGGCCAACGCATAGGCGCGATAAGCATTGGTGATGTAGACCTGAATCACCACGAGGTCGGGGCAATCATCCGTCGTCAGAAGATCTACATGATCGTCGACCAGCTCGGCCTCATCGTCCGGCGCCAGAAAAGATGCCAATGTTGCAAGGCCCAATGGCGGAAAGAGCGAATACTTGATCGGGCGAAAGAACGGGCTTTTTGCTTCGGTCAGGGCCGGCAAGATGAACTTCACGTGCAATTTCGTCTCCCCTCGGCATGAAACACACCGCTTTCATCGTGCGTTTTTGATTTTTCATCGCGTTTGGGTGACAACACGAGGGCAAGATCGTGGCGGAAAAATGAGAATACAAAATGCGCGGATATTTCGGCATCGGTGTAGAGCGGTTGAGCAAGCCGACCAATGCGGGCAATTTGTTCCGCTCGGCCCACGCCTTTGGGGCAAGCTTTGTGTTTACGGTCAACACGCTGCCCGCCAAGCAAAGGCTGTATTCCGACACCTCCAACAGTTTTGAAAACATGCCCTATTATGCCTGGGAAACTTTGGACGATATGGCACTGCCGAAAGGCTGTTCACTGGTGGGCGTGGAGCTTCTAGAGGATGCTGTGGACCTGCCCGAGTTTCACCACCCGCGCGCCTGCGCCTATATCCTCGGCCCGGAACGGGGATCGCTGAGCGAAGGTGTGCTGGAAAAATGTCAGCACACCATCAAAATTCCTGCCAAGTTCTGCGTGAATGTGGCCATCGCGGGCGCCATCGTCATGTATGACCGATTACGGATGCTAGGGTCTTATGCGGCCCGACCGCTGATCGAAGGCGGCACCCCTATTGCGCCGGACTCACACCAATTCGGCCGGTCACGGGAACGATCTTAAGTAACCGCAAGTCAAGAAAGTATTGAGTGGCACGTCGCCTTAGTGGCCGCGGCCCAGAAGGCGCTGCACCAACCCCAGAGCACCGGTCATCTTCAACGGCGCATTGGTCACCGCAAGCGCAAGACATACTTCGCCCTGTTCTGCGACGGGCTGGTGAGTGACGTTGGCGCCACCGGCCGCAATATCGCCCGGGCCGTAACGCCCGCCCTCGTCACGGAAGGCGCCCGTGATGACAAGGGTCAGCTCCGTGCCCTCATGGCCGTGGCGCGGTACGGCACAGCCGGGCTCAATCCGGTAAAGCTCTATCTTGCCTTTGCAGTCGGGGTCCAGGAATGACAAATCGAGACCGCGAATGCCCCGGCCCATCATGCGCCATTTGCCGCGCTCCAGACCTTCGGCTGCACAGCCGCGCAAGGGATCCGGCAGTTTCGCCAAATCAGCTTCCCACTTGGGCGCGGACAATGTGGGTTTTCCGGGTTCAGCGGCGGTTGTGGACGGCGCCTCGTCGATGAGAGCCATGACCGCGTCCAGCGCCCCCTCTTTCATCGGGGCGGGTTCGATGCTCTCCAGCAAAGCACCGCCGACCGCTTCATAATCCGCCACCGTATGCGCAACGTCGGATTTAATGGCAGCACAAGTTTCAACCAACAATTCCGTGCCGCGGTCCAGGGCACCGCGCGCGAAATCCGTCAGCAAGTCGTCGACCGCTTCGTTTTGAGGATCCAGATTGTCCAACCCAGCCTGGCTACTCACCGAAACTCTCCTACCCGATACCGCATCAACCTACACATTACCGTCTAAGATCTTCCTTAAGCGACCAAAAGCAAGCCTCAGACGCGATTTTACTGTCCCCAGTGGAATTCCGGTCTCTTCTGCTATCTCCCCGTGTGACTTGCCACTGAAGAACGCCATTTTGAGTAGATCTGCCTGCTCCTGGGGCAACTCAAGGATGGCCGCATGAAGCCGCTGCTCGCGTTGGGCCATATTGATGGATTCGTCGGGCGCCGGTTCGGGCTCGGGCACCAGCAGTGGATCTTCCGGATCGAACTCCGGACGCTTGGTGCGCCGTATTACATCAATCCGGCGGTTGCGGGCGATCGTAAACAGCCAGGTGGACACCGAGGCTTGCCGGCGGTCGAAGGTGGCCGCTTTGCGCCACACCGTCAGCATGACTTCCTGGGCCAGTTCCTCAGCCGTGCCGTCGTCGCAGCCCAGCCGCAGCAGGTAGCTCTTGACCCGGGGCGCATAGAACTCGAACAAAACCGCAAAGGCGGATTTGTCTTGGCGCTGGGCAACAGCCTCCAGCAGGTCCGCGACAGCATCGCGGTCGATCTGATTCGGATCGATGACCACTTTGTTCGCTGCCACTGTCACGCTGCCACTGCTCTCCGCGCCATAAACTCCTGCCGGGCGCACAAATGTCCCGCAAAAATGGCACATTACGGCGAAAAACGGCATTTGACCAGCGACCAACCGCACACGCCGTCGTGATTTCGACATAGTCTCTTGCACATGATCGCGGGCGAAACTAAAAACGCGACAATTCGGAATACAAGGGATTCGTAATGAAGCACATGCTGAGACGGCATTTGTTGGGGATGCTTATGGTGGCCGCCACTCTGGGATTGGCCGGCCCCGTCTGGGCGGAAGAACCGAAGATACTAGGCAGCTATAAGGCTTGGGACGCCTATAAGCTCACCCGCGACGGCAACACCATCTGCTATGTGGTCTCTCAGCCGACCGATACCCAACCGAAAAATGTGAGACGGGGGGACATCTTCTTCATCGTGTCGAACTGGGCAAATCTGAACATTAAAGGCCAGCCGAGTGTGGTCACCGGCTACACCTACCGGGACGGCAGCACAACCACCGCCAAAATCGGTTCAGAAAAGTTCAATTTCTTTACCCAAGGCGATGGCGCTTGGATGCGGGAATCCGCCAATGAGCAGAAAATAATCTCGGCCATGCGGCGGGGCACGACGATGATCATCACCGGCACATCCAGCAGGGGCACCTTGACCACTGACCGCTACTCCCTGGCGGGGGTCAGCGCGGCGCTTGAAAAGATCAATCAAGTCTGCGGTTAGGGTAAAACACCTTCATCTGCAAATTGCCGCATCTGTGTTATGAAGCGGCATGCAAATGCCTGAACCACAAAAATCGAGCCTGATCGGGCTGTCCCGCACAGCCCTGCGGGACGCGCTGTTGGACGCCGGGATCCCCGAGCGCCAGGCAAAGATGCGTGTGGGGCAGGTGTGGCACTGGCTGTATTGGCAGGGCGCCAGCACCTTCGACACCATGACAACCCTGTCCCGGCCGCTGCGCGATACCCTGACCGAACGGTTCGATATTTCCCGGCCCGATATCGTCACCCAGCAGATCTCGGAAGACGGCACGCGCAAATGGCTGATCCGTTTCGGCCCGGGCGTGGAAGCCGAGACCGTTTTCATCCCGGAAGAAAACCGCGGCACGCTGTGCATTTCGTCCCAAGTCGGGTGCACCTTGAATTGCCGGTTCTGCCATACCGGCACCCAAAAACTGGTGCGCAACCTGACCGCCGGCGAAATCGTCAGTCAGATCCTGATCGCCCGCGATGCGCTGGGCGAATGGCCGACACCCGCCCAGGGGCGTCAAATCACCAACATCGTGCTCATGGGCATGGGGGAGCCGCTTTACAATTTCGACAATGTGAAGACCGCCATGGACATCGCATCGGACGGCGAGGGCCTGTCAGTGTCCAAACGGCGCATCACACTATCGACTGCCGGTGTCGTGCCCATGATTGAGCGCGTGGGCGCCGAAATGGGGGTCATGCTGGCCATTTCCCTGCACGCCACGCGGGACGATCTGCGCGACGAGTTGGTGCCGATTAACAAAAAATATCCGTTAGCGGAGCTTATGGAGGCATGCCGCAATTATCCCGGCCTGTCGAACGCACGGCGCATTACCTTCGAATACACCATGCTGAAAGGCAAGAATGACAGCCCAGCGGATGCAAAAGCGCTCGTTCGCTTGCTCAAAGGCATTCCGGCCAAGATCAATCTGATCCCGTTCAACCCATGGCCGGGTTCTCCTTACGAATGTTCCGACTGGGAACAAATCGAGGTCTTTGCGGAGATAATCAACCGTGCGGGCTATGCCAGCCCCGTGCGTACGCCACGCGGACGCGACATCATGGCGGCGTGTGGCCAACTCAAATCCGACAGCGTCAAACAGCGCGCCGCTGAGCGACGACGACGCGAACGAACGGAACCCGTGGCCGAAACGGCCTAGCGCTTTTTTTCCAATATTTTGCAACGCTTGCAGCGCACCGCTTCATGAATATAGTGCGCGCAACCCCATTCGAAGCGAGACATGCGATGACCAAGATCAACAAAGTTGTGCTGGCCTATTCCGGCGGCCTGGACACCTCCATCATCCTGAAATGGCTGAAAGAGACCTATGACTGCGAAGTCGTGACGTTTACGGCGGACCTGGGGCAAGGGGAAGAGTTGGAACCGGCCCGGGCCAAAGCCGAGATGCTCGGGATTAAAGAGATCTACATCGAGGATCTGCGCGAGGAGTTCGTGCGCGATTACGTGTTTCCCATGTTCCGCGCCAACGCCCTGTATGAGGGCGTATATCTTTTGGGTACGTCGATCGCGCGGCCACTGATCGCGAAACGCCAAATCGAAATCGCACATGAAACCGGCGCCGATGCGGTGTGCCACGGGGCCACGGGCAAGGGCAACGACCAGGTCCGCTTTGAATTGGGGTACTATGCCTTAGACCCGCATATCAAAGTGGTGGCGCCATGGCGGGAATGGGATTTGGATTCGCGCGCCAAGCTCATCGATTTCGCCGAGAAACATCAAATCCCCATCGCCAAAGACAAGCGGGGCGAGGCACCGTTTTCCTGCGATGCCAATTTGCTGCACACCTCATCCGAAGGAAAAGCGCTGGAGGACCCGGCTGAAGAACCGGGCGAATATGTCTATCAGCGCACCGTGTCGCCCGAGGAGGCGCCGGACAAGCCCACCTATATCGATATCGGATTTGAAAAAGGCGACGCGGTGTCGATCGACGGCGACCGCCTGAGCCCGGCGCAAATTCTAGAACGGCTCAACGATTTGGGCGGCGCCAACGGCGTCGGCCGGCTGGATTTGGTGGAAAACCGTTTCGTGGGCATGAAGTCGCGCGGGATTTACGAAACCCCGGGTGGAACCGTATTGCTGGCGGCCCATCGGGGCATCGAATCCATTACGCTGGACCGCGGCGCCCAGCATCTGAAAGACGAACTCATGCCGCGCTACGCCGAACTTATCTACAATGGATTCTGGTTTTCGCCCGAGCGCGAAATGTTGCAGGCTGCCATCGATCAGTCTCAGGAACATGTAACGGGCGAGGTGAAGGTAAAGCTCTACAAGGGGTCGGCCACCGTGGTTGGGCGGTCCAGCCCTTATTCACTCTACTCACTCGAGCATGTGACCTTCGAAGAAGATTCCGTCTACGATCAGAAAGATGCGGAAGGGTTCATTCAACTCAACGCACTGCGGTTACGGTTGTTAGCCCAACGCAATCGCGGTAGCGCATAGACCGTCTCACAGATATCAAGGCATCAGCGCTGCGCCGAGGATCGGACCGGCATCATCCGCCTGAACCACCACGGCGCACTTTTCCCCCTTGCCGACCATATCGGCCTTGGCAATGGTAAAGGTGTTTTCCGCGCCGGACCACGCCCCAAGCGGGGTCATGGCACGCACGACATTGCGGTAACGCAAAACCCGCCCGCTATTTTCGCCGGCCTTAACGTCCACTTCGTGGACGGGATCGTAATAAACGATCCAAACGCCGGCTTTGCCGGCAAAACCATTCTTTGGGCTGACGGTCACTTCGTAGGAGTCCGCGTCCATTGTGATGGTCAGTCCCGCTTGACTGACGCCTGTATCTTGAATGCCCGCGATCTTAGCTTGGATATCGCGCGTGCGGCTGCCGACACCTTCACGCCGGCCTTGGATGACCATCTGCGGCGTATAGATTTGCCGCAGGCCGAACGACTGGCGGTAGGCTGTCTGCCGCGCCGTATGCGCGGGATCCGCCAACGTGTCCTTCCAACCGAGATAGTCCCAATAGTCAACGGGGAAACTCAAGGCGAGAATGTTCTCTTGCTCTGCAAGTTCATCCAGAAACGCATCGGCCGGGGGGCAGGAATTGCACCCCTGGCTGGTAAACAGTTCGACGACCACCAGCTCTTTCGAAACTTGGCCCGCCGCCTTTGCCTGCCCAAAGTTCAAGCCTGCAACACCGGCAGCGCCAAACGCCGCTAGCAGGCCCAAGAAACGCCGGCGCTCCAGCACCGCCTTTGGAACCGAATTGTACATACTCACCTCATCCCTACTGAGCCCTAAGGATAGGAATGCACGGGCACAGTTCCACTCACATTGGGTTGATAAGCCCTCTCATTTGTTAACCAAAAATGCAAGAACCGCCCGATTCTTCGGCGAAAAGTCGGGCGGTTCTGCGAAAAATTGGCCGCTTAACGCCTAAGCCGCGGCAAGGTTCCTCAAGACATAGTGAAGAATGCCGCCATTGGTGAAGTAGTCGATTTCATCTTCCGTATCGATCCGGCAGAGGAATTCTGTCTTCTTCGTCGACCCGTCGGCATAGGTAATTGTCGCGGGCAGATTCATACGCGGCTTCAGCTTCCCGGTCAGCCCTTCGATATCGACCTTTTCAGCACCGGTGATCTTGAGCGACGCACGGGTTTCACCGCCGGTGAACTCCAACGGCAATACGCCCATGCCGACCAGATTTGACCGGTGAATGCGTTCGAAACTCTCCGCCACCACGGCCCTAACCCCGAGCAGATTGGTCCCTTTGGCCGCCCAATCGCGCGACGACCCTGTGCCGTATTCCTTACCGGCGAAGACAACCAGCGACACGCCTTCTTTCTGATACCGCATGGCCGCATCGTAGATCGACATCTGGTCGCCCGACGGCTGATGGACGGTTACGCCGCCTTCCACACCCGGCACCATTTCATTCTTGATACGGATATTCGCAAACGTGCCCCGCATCATGACTTCGTGATTGCCCCGGCGCGACCCATAGGAGTTGAAATCCAGGAACTTCACTTTGTTGCCCGTGAGATATGACCCCGCTGGTCCGTCCTTCTTGATGGCACCGGCCGGACTAATATGGTCGGTCGTGATCGAATCGCCGAACACACCCAGAACGCGCGCGCCCTTGATGTCCGAAATCGGTGCCGGCGCGTCGTCCATTTCCTCGAAATAGGGCGGCTGCTGAACATAAGTGGACGTCGCATCCCAGCTATAGGTCATGCTGGATGTGGTCTTGATCTTGCGCCAGCCTGCATCGCCCGTGAACACATCGGCATACCGTTCACGGAACATTTTCGGTGTGATGGTTTTGCGGATGGTGTCGGAGATGTTTTTCGGCGTCGGCCAAATATCCGCCAGATAGACCGGATTGCCCTTCTTGTCGAGGCCCAGCGGGTCTTTCGTGATGTCGACATTCATCGACCCCGCAATCGCATAGGCCACCACCAGCGGCGGAGAGGCCAGATAATTGGCGCGCACATGCGGATTGACCCGGCCTTCAAAATTGCGGTTGCCGGACAGAACAGAGGTGGCCACCAGGTCGCCCTCCGTAATGGCATTGGCAATCGGCTCCGGCAGCGGGCCTGAGTTGCCGATACAAGTGGTGCAGCCATAGCCCACCAAATTGAAGCCAAGCTTATCCAAGTCTTTCTGCAGGCCGGAGTCTTTGAGGTATTCGCTCACCACTTGAGACCCGGGCGCCAGCGAGGTTTTCACCCACGGCTTGACCGTCAGCCCCTTCTTGGCCGCATTGCGTGCCAGCAAACCGGCCCCCACCATCACGCTGGGGTTTGAGGTGTTGGTGCACGAGGTGATCGCGGCGATCACCACGTCGCCATGGCCCACATCGTATTTGGCGCCTTTGACAGGCACGCGCTTGTCGGTGAGCTTTTTCTTGAATTCGTCCGCCAACACTTTTTTGAAGGCCGGCGCCGCATTGGACAACGGCACCCGGTCCTGAGGCCGCTTGGGCCCTGCCAAACTGGGAACCACCTCGCCCATGTCCAGTTCCAGCGTGTCGGTGAACACTGGGTCGGGTGTGCGTGACGTGCGGAACAGGCCTTGCGCCTTGGCGTATTTCTCGACGAGTTCGATGCGCCCCTTCTTACGGCCGGTGGCTTTCAGATAGCGCAGTGTTTCGTTGTCGATGGGGAAGAAACCACAGGTGGCACCGTATTCCGGCGCCATATTGGCAATCGTGGCACGGTCTTCCAGTGTCATGTGATCGAGGCCCGGCCCGTAGAACTCGACGAACTTTCCGACCACGCCCTTTTTGCGCAGCATCTCCGTGACTGTCAGCACCAGATCCGTTGCGGTGACACCCTCTTTGAGTTTGCCCGTGATCTTGAAGCCGATCACTTCCGGCACGCGCATGGAAATCGGCTGGCCGAGCATGGCGGCTTCAGCCTCAATTCCGCCGACGCCCCAACCCAACACGGCCAATCCGTTGATCATGGTCGTGTGGCTGTCCGTACCGACGAGGGAGTCCGGATAGGCAACCTCGATCTTGCCTTTGTCGGTCTTCACCTTCGAGGTCCACACGGTCTGTGCCAGATACTCCAAGTTAACCTGGTGGCAAATGCCGGTGCCCGGCGGCACCACGCGGAAATTATCGAATGCTTCTTGGCCCCAGCGTAGGAATTCGTAGCGTTCGCCATTACGCTCGTATTCGCGCTTCACATTGTCTTTGAACGATTTGGCCGTCCCGAAACTGTCAACCATCACCGAATGGTCGATCACCAAATCGACCGGTGCCAGCGGATTGATTTTCTTGGGGTCGCCGTTCATGTCCGACATGGCGTCGCGCATGGCCGCCAAATCGACGACCGCCGGCACACCGGTGAAGTCCTGCATCAGCACGCGGGACGGGCGGAACGCGATTTCGCGCGGGCTCTTTTTCTTTTTGACCCAATTGGCAACCGCCTTGATGTCGGCCACCGAGACCGAGCGCCCATCCTCGAAGCGCAGCAAGTTTTCCAGCAATACCTTTAGCGAAAAGGGCAGGCGGGAAAAGTCCGTTAGCCCTGCTTTCTGCGCGGCCTTCAAACTAAAATAGGCATAGGTTTTTGAGCCAACTTTAAGGTTGCGGCGCGTCTTCAGCGTATCCTGGCCAAGCGTGGTCACGAGATGTCATTCCTTTGATTGGTGTACCGACGAGAACAGCAGACCCAACGGCCGTCTGTCACATTGCGTAGTCAGCGCCAGTGCGGCATCAAAAGCGGAATGCCGGCTGTGATCGCTGCTCCCTCTACTGCGTGCGATTTTTGCCGGACCACCTATTGCCACGGGCCCGCAATTCCCGCAAGGGCAAACTGGCGGGCGCGATCAGAACCAACTACAGTCTCACAAACGCATATTTTTAGGCAGCGGGTCCAATGAAAAACGACAATACATTACATTCCGACAGCGACACCGAAGCCGATGCCGTACGCATCGAGAAAAACGGCGCCATATGGACGATCATTCTGGATCGCCCCCAAGTCCGCAATGCGGTAAACCGACCGACAGCCGCCAAGCTGGCTGCTGCATTTGCCGCCTTCGACGCGGATGACGACGCCGCCGTCGCCGTGTTTTGGGGGGATCATGGCAGTTTTTGCGCGGGCGCCGACCTGAAAGAGGTCGCCAAGGGCAAGCAAGGCAACAGTAATCTGCTAAAGGACCCGGGCACAGGCCTGGGGTTTTCACGCCTCGACGATGCGGGGCCCATGGGCTGTTCCCGCATGGTGCTGTCCAAACCGGTGATTGGCGCCATTTCCGGTCATGCGGTGGCCGGCGGCATGGAATTGGCACTGTGGTGCGACATGCGCGTGGTCGAGGAAGACGCCGTTTTCGGGATCTTTTGCCGACGCTGGGGCGTCCCCTTGATCGATGGCGGCACCGTCCGGCTGCCGCGGCTGATTGGGCATGCCCGCGCTATGGATCTCATCCTAACGGGACGTCCGGTGAACGCGGAAGAGGCGCTGGCCATCGGCTTGGCCAACCGGGTGGTACCGAAGGGCCAAGCCCGGGCCGAGGCAGAACGCCTCGCCCTTGAGATTTCGGCCTTCCCGCAAACCTGTATGCGCAACGACCGCCTGTCCGCCATCGAACAATGGGACCTGCCCTATGACCAGGCCATGGCGGTCGAGTTTTCTTATGGACGCGACTCCATGAAGGGCGGCGCCTCGGTAAGCGGTGCCCAGCGCTTTGCCGGCGGCAAGGGACGCGGCGGGAACTTCGACGACATTTGAGCTTGCATTTAGCCACGGCGCGGATGACGTTGCGGCCCTGAGCCGATCCGCCCTGCCTCGACAAAGACTTCTCCGGACCCGCCCGCGTGCCGTTACCTTCCGCCTCTCTCGAACTTCAGAACATATCTTGCATCCGCAACGGACGCCCTGTGCTCCGCGATCTGAGTTTGATGGCAGCACCCGGACAGACCATTTTGCTGATGGGGGCCAATGGCTCGGGAAAGTCCACCTTGCTGCGGATCTGTGCAGGCCTGCTTGCGCCCGACTCCGGCAAAATTCTTGTGGGCGGCGCGGACGGCATCGACAATCCGGGCCTGCTGCATCGCTGCAACCACTATTTGGGGCACGCCAACGGCCTCAAGACGGCGCTCACCGTGGCTGAAAACATAGAGATATGGCGCGGCCTGTTCGGTTTAACCGGCGATGCCCTCTCATCCGCCCAAGCGGTCGAGGCTTTCGGGCTTACCAAACTGGTCGACACGCCTGCGCACTACTTGTCCGCAGGTCAGAAACGGCGGGCCGCGTTGGCCCGTCTGTTATTGGCGCCTCGGCAGATTTGGCTGCTTGACGAACCTCTAACGGGATTGGACGACACCCATACTGCCGCCGTCGAAACCTGCATCGCAAACCATGCCGCAGCGGGCGGTACGGCGATTGTCACCACCCATCAAAAGCTCAACCTTCCGGCCGCGGAATGTTCCGTCCTGCGGCTGGACGAGACACGCTCATGATGATTTTGTGGGCGATCATTACACGCGATTTGAAGCTGGCTTACCGGCAGGGCAGTTCCGGCATGTTGGGAGTCGGGTTCTTCGCTCTTATCGTGACGCTGGTGCCACTGGGCATCGGGCCGGAGCGGGACGTATTGTTGCGGATTGCACCGGGCATACTGTGGATCGGGGCAGCTTTGTCTTCGCTCATCTCCCTTGATCGGATTTTCCATGCAGACGCGGAAGACGGCTCCCTGGACCTTCTGCTGACCCTGCCGCCGCCGTTGGAACTGGTGGTGCTGGCCAAAACCGCTGCCCACTGGCTCACCTCCATCGTGCCTTTGGTGTTGATTAGCCCGGTACTCGCCATGACTTTAGGCATGCCGCCCGTAGACATCGGCTTCTTGATGTTGTCGCTTCTGTTAGGGTCGCCCGCGCTCAGCCTGTTGGGTGCCATCGGCGCAGCGCTGACCGTCAACACCCGGCGCGGCGGCTTATTGTTATCCGTGCTCGTCTTGCCGCTCTACATCCCAACGCTTATTTTCGGCGTGCAAAGCGTTGGCGGGCCGACAACGGCCGGGCCGGACGCGTTGACCGCGAATCTAGCCTTGCTGGTCGCCATTACGTTGATCTCAGCCGTGTTATCCGCCTGGTCGGCCGCCGCGGCATTGCGCATCAACGCAAATTGACGCAAGGAATGGGCATATAATTGCGCCTCACCTTGCCGGAGGGTACACCAACCGCATGTGGAAATTTGCCAATCCGCGATTGTTTCTGGACCTGTCGGAACGGTTGATCCCGTGGCTCGCCGCCATAACGGGGCTGCTGTTCGCAGTGGGGCTGTACATGTCTTTGATCAGTTCGCCCCCCGATTATCAGCAAGGCGACAGCGTCCGGATCATGTATGTCCACGTGCCGGCGGCCTGGATGGCACTGTTTTGCTATGTCTCGATGGCCGGTGCCAGTTTCGTCGGCTTGGTATGGCGCCATGCCCTTGCCGATCTGGCGGCTAAGGCGACCGCGCCGATCGGCGCCTGTTTTACGTTTTTGGCGCTTTTTTCCGGATCGTTTTGGGGCAAACCCATGTGGGGCGACTGGTGGGTGTGGGACGCCCGCGTAACATCCGTCCTTATCCTGTTTTTCCTCTATTTGGGATATATGGCGCTGTGGGAAACCATTGAGGATCACGCGCGCGCTGCACGGGCGGCCGCAGTGCTGGCCATTGTCGGCGTCATCATGGTGCCCATCATCAAGTTTTCCGTAGATTGGTGGGAAACCTTGCACCAGCCCGCAAGCGTGCTGCGTTTCGACGGACCGACCATTCACGCGTCCCTCTTGTGGCCGTTGCTGGTCATGGCGCTGGCATTCACCTTCTTCTACTTTACGGTGTTGTTGCTCCGTATGCGAACGGAAATCATCCGCCAGCGCATTCGCGCCCTTCGCCTTGCCGTCGTGGAGGAATAGGACATGTCTGCGTTTTTCGACATGGGCGGATATGCCGTCTATGTCTGGCCATCCTACTTCGCCGCCGCGGTCATTCTGGGCCTGCTGGTCATGATGAGCCTGCGCAACCTTCGGCAGGAACGTCAGCAATTGGAAAAACTGGAACGCCAGTTGGATGCCGACGGCAAACGGCGCCCGCGCGCACCGGCCGCCGGCTAAGCGCTCCGAAAAGGCAAATCCGGCATGACCAGATCTACAACAATTCCCCTCATTGTGTTTGCTTTGCTGTGCATCGTGCTGGCCATCGCGCTTTACGGACGAAATCCCCAGGAAGTGCCCTCGGCCCTGATCAATCAGCCGGTCTTGGATTTCAGTTTGGAAGGCATCGCCGAACGCAAAAAGGGCCAGGACCCCTTCACATTGGCGGATCTCAAAACGGGACAGGTCGTCATCGTCAACTATTGGGCGTCGTGGTGCGGCCCCTGCCGGGTGGAACACCCGTTGCTGATGGAATTGGCCGCCAAACACGGCCTCACCGTGCATGGCGTTAACTACAAGGACGAGCCGGCGGATGCCAACCAGTTCCTCGAATCCCTAGGAGATCCGTACAAATTGGTGGGGCGTGACACAACCGGGCGGACCGCTATCGACTGGGGCGTTTACGGTGTTCCGGAAACATTCGTCGTGGACGGAAATGGCGTCATTCGCTTTAAGCATATCGGTCCTCTCACCGAATATGACGTCAAAACCACGCTTCTCCCGGCGGTCAAAAAAGCTCAGGACAATTTACAATTCTAAAAGCATTTTACGGGATAGTTTGGGCGTGGCGGGCACGGGTCCCGTGGCCACACTGTAAAAGTTGCGTATCAACCGAGTAGCCCGGACCCATAAATGCTCGTAAACGCCTCTTCGCTCATCGCGATCCAATCCTATAGCACCCAGCAAACGCTGGACCGTGCAGGCAGCGCGGCCGAGCGCACTTCGGTCAAACCCGGCGTCTTAGACAAGACGGTTGAACGCGGCCAACGGGAACCGTTTGTGTTGCTGGAGCTGAGCGACGAAGCGGCCAAGATTGCACGGCAAGAACCACCGGCACCACTGCGCTCGCCCTCTTTGTTGAAGGACGCCCTTCCTCAAGCGGTGGCGGAAGAGCCGGCCCCAAACAAGTTTTTGCGGGAAGCCCCAAAAGCAGATGCCCAGCCAGTATTTACCCGGCCGGGCACCAATCTCGATATCAGCATTTAGTGTCGGATCGTCGATCCGAACCGTTGCGCGTTATTATCTTCTTTTTGCGCGCGTGGTCTTCTTGCGTGCCGCCGTTTTACGGGCGGGTGCACGCTTTTTTGCCGTAGTTTTCGCTCTCGGCTTTGCCTTTGCCTTCGTCGTCCGGGTCGCACGCTTCGGTGCTGCGGCGGCAGCTTCTTCAGCGGCGGCACCGGCTTCGGCGATCAGCTTCAGGTTCTTCAAAAAGTCTGCCCGCTTGCTTGCCGGTAGAGCGGCCATCAACGCGGTTTCTGCTTTGCGAACGCTTGGCATGGCCGCGTTCAATGCTTTGCGACCTGCTGCTGTGATCCGCACGGAATTTGCACGCTGATCCGCTTCGGTGCGCTTGCGCGCCAAAAGGCCGCGCTTGAGCAGCCTGCTGATCATATCGGCCAACGTGCTGCGATCGATACCGGTTTTGTGAACCAGATCCGTCTGGCTCAAACCTTCATTCTGCTCGACTGTGGATAGGACCGTGAACTGACGAGGTGTCAGCGCCCCACCCCCAACTTCTTTGCTGTAAAGATCAAATGAGTACTGCTGACAACGTCGCAGGAGATGTCCTGGTGAATCGTCCAAGTTGAATTTTTTAGCCATCGACGACCTCTGAAAAGTATGCCCCTGGAAGTGAAGGGGGCACTAAAGCCCCGAAAGAGACGGTGGATTAACACGCATTGTGAATACGCAACGGTCAGCACCGAGGTCTTTGTCCGCATAGCGTTTACCAACAGCGCTGAACTAGGTGCATATGTGCATCAAATCACATAAATCGCAAGCCCTGTTTCACGTTTTGTAACGTCTAGACGGGCCTGTCACACTTTGCCACACTCGAATTCGTCCTTATTCGACATGTTTTGATCAGCAGACGGTATGCCTCAAACCCCACAATTCACGAAAAAGCGACCGGACGGCGACACCCACGACCGGATGATCTGCGACCGGTGCGGTTTCATAGACTACGTCAATCCGAAGATCGTCGTCGGATCTGTCATCTCAGCCGACAATGGCAAGATAGTCATGTGCCGCCGGGCGATCGAGCCGCGTTCCGGTTTCTGGACCATTCCGGCAGGCTACCTGGAAGTGAACGAAACGACGACGCACGGTGCCGAGCGCGAGGCCTGGGAAGAGGCGTGCGCGCGCATCACGATCACCGACCTATTGGCCGTCTACAACATTCCCAGGATCAGCCAAGTGCAGCTCATCTATCGCGCGAGACTTGCCGCACCCGACATAGCGCCGGGACAGGAAAGCTTGGAGGTCGGATTATTCGAGTGGAACGAAATCCCTTGGGATGAGCTCGCTTTCCCCTCAGTGCATTGGGCGCTGGATCATTTCGATTCCGTACGGACGAAAGACGCCTTTGCGCCATTTACAAACCCGCCCGGCGACATGGGCAATATGATGCCTGGCCAAACGTCGTCTTAAAACGTGGGAAAGTCGGCTAAGCCGTTTTGTCTGAGGTTTCCGGCAGCTGATGAGTTTGCATTAGCGGAAGTTGCGCCGCGGCAAAGATCATCGTGATCGGGAAAACGCCCCACACTTTAAACGCCACCCAAAAGTCTGTGGAGAAATTCCGCCACACCACCTCGTTCAGTACCGCGAGGAACACGAAAAAGCACGCCCAGCGAAAGGTCAGCTTGCGCCAGCCTTCATCCGTCAACGGAAATACCTGCTCGAAAAGAAACTTGATAAGTGGCCTCTCAAACATCAGACCGGCAAACAAAACGGTTGCAAAGATCGTATTGACGATGGTTGGCTTCAATTTGATGAAAAGTTCGTCCTGGAGATAGATCGTCAGGCCGCCGAAAACCATCACCACGACGCCAGTCACCAAGGGCATGGGCGCAATTGTACGCTCCATCGCATAGGTAACCGTCAGCGAGATCGCCACGGCGATCATAAAGGCGCCGGTCGCCACGTAAATGTCGAATTGATAATTGGCGCCAAAGAAGACCAGGAGCGGACCCAAATCCATGATGATCTTCAAAAGTGGCGGCATTTGAGCTCTATCCCCCTGGCGGGTTACGCGGTTACACAATTTATATCCGCCAAACCTAAACCAATGGTGGCGAATGGAACAATTTCACTACGATCGCTTTTTCTGATCGTAGCCCCCACTTACCGCGGCGACCTTTTGGCCAGTATCCGCTGCAACGTACGCCGGTGCATGTTCAAACGCCGAGCCGTCTCGGAAACGTTCTGGCCACAGAGTTCGTAGACCCGCTGAATGTGTTCCCACCGGACCCGGTCCGCTGACATCGGATTTTCAGGCGGCGGCGGTTTTTGACCCGGAGGCGCGAGAAGGGCCGCCTCCACGTCGTCCGCATCGGCCGGCTTCGCCAGATAATCCACGGCACCGCGCTTCACCGCCGCCACAGCCGTTGCAATATTGCCATAGCCGGTCAACATCACCACGCGGGCATCCGGACGGATCTCGTGCAACACCTCGACCACGTCGAGACCATTGCCGTCTTCCAAGCGCAAATCGACCACAGCAAATGCCGGAGGCGACGTGCGCGCCGATTCAATAGCGGCTGCAACGCTTTCCGCGGTTTCAACCTGGAAATTCCGCTTCTCCATGGCGCGCGCCAATCGGTTACGCAACGGTGCATCGTCATCAACAATGAGGAGCGTTCGATCTTGAGCGACTTCCGACATGCCCTCTAGTCCTGACACTGAATTCGTCTCATCCATGGATATAGGCCTTTCCAGGCGGTTTTCTGTAACACGGCTCACAAATCTGTCATATGGCAGGACCGGGCTCGGTTTCAAGCGATTCTCGGTCCCAATCCAGTCGCACTTCAGCTCCCCCGGAGCGGAGGTTCGAGAAGCTCAAGCTGGCGCCGGTACGTTCCAGCAAGGTTTTAGCAATAAAAAAGCCCAGCCCAAGCCCCTCGTCATGGAGATGCTGAATATCCGGGTCCGACCGGGGGTCGTCTACGGCAACGGCCGGCACGCCCCCCCTGCGCCGTGTGGTCACATAAGGCTCGCCCAACCGGTCGATCACTTCAGTGGCAAATCCCGGCCCGTCATCCATGATCCGCAGGCGCACCGCACGCTCCGTCCAGCGCATGCGCAACGTAACGCGGCGCGCCGCAAAGTCCACTGCGTTCTCGAACAGATTACCGAGCCCATGCACCAATTCCGGCGAGCGGTGGATCAGCGGTACCTGGGCGCCGGTGTCGTCCCCTTCCATGTCCAATTCGATATCGATGCCCAAATTGAGGTGCGGTTCCGACAGTTCCTCTAAGAACAGATCGAACGGCACTTGGTTAATCGGGCCGTACCGGTCCTCCGGCGCTTGCCCAAGCTTTGCTAGAATTTCACGGCAGCGGTCAACCTCGCTGCCCAGCAGTTCGATGTCTTCGCCCACCGACGGATCGCTGCCGAGATCGCGTTTGAGTTCTTTGGAGACCGTCGCGATGGTGGCAAGCGGTGTCCCCAACTCATGGGCGGCCGCCGCCGCCAACGCGCCCAACGCGGCCAACCGGTGTTCGCGTTCCAACACGGCCTGGGTCGCGGCCAAAGCATCGGACATATGCCGCGCCTCGACAGCGACGCGCCAGGCATAAATGGACGTAAACACCAAACCGAGAAACAAAGCACCCCAAGTCGACAGCTTGTAAAGCGGGGGCAGTTCGAACTCGCTGCCGGGCGCCCAAGGCAGCGGCAGATGGAAAAAGGCCAATACTGTAATGCAGGTTAGCGCCACCACAATCAGCAGCATGGTGTTGCGTAAAGACAAAGACGTGGCGGAGATCACCACCGGGGCCAAGAACAGCACGGAAAACGGGTTCTGGAGCCCCCCGGTCAAGAACAACAAGACCGCGAGTTGCACCAAGTCGAAAGCGAGCGACCCGGTCACCTCGTTTTCCCCCAGACGCTTAGTGGCCGGATGGGTGAGAGAGATAATGGCATTCACCATCGCCGACACGGCAATGGCCACCATGCACCACAGGATCGGCAGATCCCAGCCAAAGCCCACATAGACGGTCATGACGGCGGCAAACTGACCGGTCACCGCAAACCAACGCAGCAGCAGCAAGGTGCGCGAGCGAATCCGCCCGATGGGCGGAAAACGGCGCTTAAGGTTGGGGGCCGTCAATCGAACTTCACTGAAGTCACTTGGATACATCTTGCCACGGGTGTTGTCGGTAAACTCAGCGGCTATACTTGAACCTTAAACGCATTTCAAACCACTCCGGATTATGACCGCGCCCCCGCCCGCCATTGTCGTAGAAAACCTGTCGAAATCATTTGCGGCGGTCAAAGCCGTCGACGACGTATCGTTTCATGTGCCACGCGGCGAAACCGTGGGCTTGTTGGGCGGCAACGGCGCCGGAAAAACCACAACCATCTCGATGATCTTGGGGCTCGTGCTGCCGACAGCCGGCACCATCACGGTGCTGGGACATCCCATGGCCTCGGAGGCCCATGCCGCCCGCCGGCGCATGAATTTCGAGAGCCCCTATGTGGATATGCCCAAGCGCCTGACCGTGCGCCAAAACCTGAACGTTTACGCGCGACTGTATTCCGTCCCCCAACCCGCTCAGAGCATCGAGCGCATTGCCGAAGACCTGGATCTGACCGACTTGCTGGACCGCGAATTCGGCACGCTGTCGGCCGGACAGAAGACCCGCGCCGGATTGGCCAAAGCACTGATCAACGAGCCGGACGTGTTGTTGCTTGACGAGCCGACGGCATCGCTGGACCCGGACACGGCCGATTGGGTGCGCAGCTATTTGGAACAGTATCTTGCCCGCAAGAATGCCTCGATCCTGCTCGCCTCGCACAATATGGCCGAAGTGGAACGGCTGTGCAGCCAGATCTTCATGATGGTCAAAGGCCGGGTCGTCGACTCCGGACGTCCGAAGGATCTGATCGCCCATTACGGACGCGAGAACCTGGAAGAAGTGTTTCTGGACATTGCCCGCGGACGTGCCACCGTTTCCCCGGTGGCGACATGAACAACACCGCTCAGTCCGCACAACGCATTGGCGCCATGGCGCTGCGCTATTGGTATCTCATACGCGGGTCATGGCCGCGCCTGGTGGATCTCATCTATTGGCCCACCGTGCAAATGGTCATGTGGGGCTTTATCCAAATGTATGTGGCGGAGAATTCCGGCTTCTTCGCGACAGCCTTCGGCATTCTGCTGGGCGCCGTCATATTGTGGGACGTGTTGTTCCGCTCACAGATTTCTTTATCGGTGTGTTTTTTCGAGGAGATCTGGTCGCGCAATCTTGGCCACCTCATGGTGAGCCCGTTGCGCCCCAGCGAATTCATCATCGCCATGATCGCGATGAGCCTGGTGCGCACCATTATCGGCCTGTTTCCGGCAACCCTGCTGGCCATCTGGTTTTTCGGCTTTTCCATCTACGATATGGGCGCCGGGCTGGTGCTGTTTTTCTTCAACCTGGCAATTTTCGGCTGGGCCGTGGGTTTGGCCGTAGCCGGGATTATCTTACGCTTCGGCATGGGGGCGGAGAATCTAGCGTGGGCGATCACCTTCGGTCTTGCACCCTTTTGCGGCGTTTACTACCCGGTGGAGGTGCTGCCCGCCTGGATGGAAGCGGTCGCCACCGTGCTACCGCCGGCTTATGTCTTCGAAGGCATGCGGTCGATTCTGATCGATCAAAGTTTCCGTACGGATCTCATCGTAACGGCATTCGCTCTCAACACGGTGTTCATCGCGGGCGGAATCGGTTTTTTCTTGTGGATGCTCAGGAGAGCACGCGAGCGCGGTATGCTTTTGCAGATCGGCGAATAGCCGATGACCGCATGCTGAGCGTCCTAGTAGTAACCGCCGGCTGCTTCCAGGGCTTCCATAACGCGGCGGTTGCGGCCTTCCCGGGCCAGAGCCAAGGGTGTCCTGCCGGTATAGTCGGTGGCGTTGACGTCCGCCCCGCCTTCAATGAGCTGATTGACGATGTCGAGGTTTTGGTTCGCGACCGCGATCATCAACGGCACTTCGCCGCTTTCACCGGGAATGTCGGGATCGGCGTTATAGAAGAGCAAGACATTGATGATCCCGCGATGTTCGCGCCGCGTCGCCACCACCAAAGCCGTATTGCCTTGCCGGTCCCGCTCGTTCGGCCGGGCGTTTTGTTGCAATAAAAGCTGCACCATTTCTTGGGGATATTTGTCAGCACCGGCCGCAATAACGATGGCCGGCGTCCCATCGCCCCGCTTTTGATTGGGGTTTTCGCCGCTGAGCAGCGCCGCGCGGACATTGTACAGATCGCTATCGAGGATGGCTTGAATAAGGGGGCTGAAACCGAATTGCGCGTGCGCGGCGCCGACGAGCCCGGCGGCCAGCAGAACGGTTGCGCCAATCGCCAGAATGCGGCGGCGCACACCATCGGCAAAAGGCTTCTGGTTTGATCGGTTTTGCATGTCTCGGTTAAACCCCATGATCTGCCCGTCCCCTGATCCTTTTCAAAGCGCCTGCGACACTATACTCATGGATTTACCAAGCCGTTTCCCCAGTTATACGGATGATTGCGAAAACAGCGGGTAAGTCAAGAATAACCCCGATATGCGGGATCGACCCGTCCCGAAGAAAGAGGCGTTAGAGCAGAATGGGCTCCCTTTCGATACCTCAGATATTTGGCATCGTGGTGCTTTGTGCAGCCGCCGCGTTGGGCATCTACACGCTGGCGATGGCACCGCAGAGCCAGCAAATCGCCGAACCGGAAATCGACATCGGTGGCCCTTTCGAAATGGTGGATCACTTGGGCAATGCGGTGACCCAGGACTCCTATAAAGGCAAGTTCATGCTGGTCTATTTCGGCTTTACCTACTGCCCCGATATCTGCCCGACGGAATTGCAAGAGATCTCGACGGCGTTGAACGCGCTGACAGACGAGGAACTGGAAAAACTGCAGCCGCTCTTTGTCACGGTGGACCCCGAGCGCGACACGGTTGAAGAAATGGCGGGATATGTCACCCATTTTCATCCGAAATTTGTCGGATTGACCGGCTCGCTCGATCAGGTCCGCCACATCGCCGATGAATATCGCGTGTGGTTCAAGAAATTAGAGGACGACGAGTCCACGGACGGCTACACCATGGAACATACGAACATCATCTATCTCATGGGACCGGACGGAAAATTTTTGGAACATTTCAACTTCGCCACAAAATCCGACGAAATGGCCCAAAAAATCTCTCGCCGCTTGGCCGCAACCCCCTGATTTTTAGAACAAATCAACAATCTGTACGACTTGCCGCCGTACCGCGCGACGTGGCCGGACGAAGTGCTGAGCATCCGACGCTACCCGCCTCCCGGATTTGACACTTGAAAGATCCGGCATTTTCCAACATTGTGCGCTGCAACATCGGGGTCGCGCGAGCGCTGGCGCTTGCCAATTGTCGGAAAAGGGGCGCTTGTGCTCTAT
>JANQMY010000122.1 GCA_028279895.1 Alphaproteobacteria bacterium | reverse complement strand
GCCAGCGATTCCCGCTACGGCCGCCAAATGCCGGGCCCGCGCAGCGATTGGGAAATGCGAAATCATTTTATCTGCCACCCTATCTTCTAGAGCCGTTTTGGTTTTAATCGAAACGCAAAACGGCTCCCGACTCTTTGTTCTGCGCGTTTCCGCTATTAGACTTCTGGCGTTGAACCGGATTCCATTTCACCTGGAAACGCTGTAGATCGACGCCAGGCATAAGCGCCAACTTGGCCAAAATTGAGGCACATTCCATACCCGCCAAAATCGAATAACGGCAGGACATTGACCGAAGATTGTCCGCTTACGTGCAAAAAGGGGCACCCCTGGGAGGTACCCCTTTAAACTCAAAAAAAACTATTAAGAATTGGCTAACCGTTCGAGAACGGTACGCCTGAATTCTTAGGAACCCGCAACCGCACCGCCGGTCAGAGCCGTCGTGCCGTTACGGTTTTGTGCCCAGCATCCTTCGGTCGATTCACCGCATGTCGGCGCATCCTTGCCGAAGGAAATGGTCTCGATACGTCCGCGGTCGACCCCCTGGCTTACAAGATAGTCGCGAACGGCATTGGCACGGCGATCGCCCAGCGCCAAGTTGTATTCGCGGGTGCCGCGTTCATCACAATTGCCTTCAACGCGAACGGTCGTGGACGGCCAGCGTTGCATCCATTCGGCTTGTTTTTGAAGTTGGGCGCGCGCTGCCGAATCCAGCGAATAGCTGTCCAAGGCAAAATAAACGCGGTTACCGACGTTTTGTTCAAGATCTGCGGCCGATCCCGGAACGATATCGCTGCCGGCAGTGTTGGTCGTTTCTGTTGACGCACAGGCTGCCACAAACATCAGCGCAAACAATATGCTGATTTGCTTGACCCCTAAGAGTGTACGGCTCATTGACAATTACTCCATAGCTGCACTTTGGTTGGATTTGGGCGACTTCGATTACACCGTAATGATGGCCACTCTGCCAGGAGATGCGCCCCCGAATTCTCAAGGCTTCCCCAGTCTGCGATATGATTCGTCATACTAACTCTACCTAATTAACGTATCAAGGGCGACCAGGCCGGGTCAGACGCTTCGGTCGGCGTAGAAACGACACGTTCGTTGTACCCCGTCAAGTCGACTGACCACAATCTTACAGACCCGCCGGTGCCATCTCGGCGTGTCGGTGTTTGTCTAAAAAACATCAGCACGCGACCATTCGGCGACCAGGTGGGTCCTTCGTCCAAAAAACTCTCTGTTAGCAAGCGTTCTCCGCTGCCATCCGGACGCATGACGCCGATATAGAAACGTCCGCGATAAATTTTCGTAAATGCGATGAGATCACCGCGCGGCGACCAAACAGGTGTCGCGTATCGGCCTTCGCCGAAGCTAATGCGCTGCGCATTACTGCCGTCCACATTCATCACATAAAGCTGCTGACCGCCGCTACGATCAGAATTGAACGTGATGCGGCGGCCGTCCGGCGCAAAGGACGGCGATGTGTCGATGGCGGGATCGTAGGTCAGCCGGCGTTTGATCCGGCGGCGGAGATCCATCGTGTAAATGTCGGTGTTGCTGTTTTTCGCCAGGCTCATGATGATGGTGGCCCCATCGGGCGAAAAGCGCGGGGCAAAGGTCATGCCTTCGAAATCGCCGACGATTTCCTGCTGACCCGTTTCGATATTGAACAGATAAACCCGCGGCAGATTATTGAAGTAAGACAGGTAAGTGATTTCCTGCGAGGACGGGCTGAAACGCGGCGTCAGTACCAAATGGGAACCGTCCGTCAAATAGGACGTGTTCGCACCATCTTGGTCCATGATCGCCAAGCGCTTCACGCGTTTGATCTTCGGTCCGGATTCGGCCACGAACACCACCCGGGTGTCGAAATAGCCGGTCTCGCCGGTGAGACGCTCGTAGATAGCGTCGGAAATCAGATGCGCCACGCGGCGCCAATTGTCGGGCGTGGTGTAGTATTGCAGTCCGGTCATTTGTTCTTCGGCAAAGACGTCCCACAAACGGAACTCGATGCGCAGTCGGCCGTCGTCTTGCAGTGTCGACTGACCGGTCACCAGGGCTTGCGATTTAATGATGCGCCAGTCGCCGAAACGCGGCCGCGAATTAATGTCCCGGATTTCT
>JANQMY010000082.1 GCA_028279895.1 Alphaproteobacteria bacterium | reverse complement strand
GGATCTACCCCATGCGCCCATTGTTTACCGGCATCGCCATCCCCCGCCCCCGGCCCCACCCCCCCATTCATTGTCGGACGGCACCGCCAGCCCGCCCCCCCTCCCAAACCACCCACAGGGTACCCTTATCGGGTGGTTTGGGAGGGGGAGTGGGTGGCTTGGGTCCTCAAACTTTGGATCTACCCCATGCGCCCATCTCCGCAACTGGGCGTCATTGACGAAAGGGATCAAAAAATGACTCGACGTGAGTTGGCAGCCGGGCGGTCGCTGGGCCATAATTCCGCAAAAATCCGCAATTTTTCGGGGAGGCAGGTCAAATGACAGCCCAATCGTTCGAAATCAAGCGTGTCGCCGGTGCCCTAGGCGCCGAAATTGCCGGTGTCGATCTCTCCCAAGACCTCTCCAACGAGGTGTTTTCGGACATTCACCAGGCGTTTCTAGACAATCAGGTGATCTTTTTTCGGGACCAGAAAGTCACACCCGAACAACAGAAGGCATTCGGGCGGCGCTTCGGCAGCCTGAATGTCCACCCCTATGTGAAAGGCATGGATGGCCATCCGGAAGTGATGGAAATCATCAAAGAGCCGGAAGACAAGATCAATTTCGGCGGCGGCTGGCATTCCGATATGTCGTTTCTGGAAGAACCGGCCCTCGGGTCGGTCCTGTACGGCATGGACGTACCCGAGTTTGGCGGCGATACCTTGTTCGCCAGCCAATATGCCGCCTATGACGCCCTGTCCGACGCCATGAAGGATCTGCTGGACGGGCTCTACGCCGTGCACACGGCAGAGCGGGAATACAGTGCCAAAGGGGCGTCGGCTCAGAAACGCGAATCCATGGACATCGAGCAAGCCGGCGGTGACGTCCCGGAATATGAACACCCGGTGGTGCGCACCCATCCGGAAACCGGGCGCAAAGCACTCTATGTGAACGGTGCCTTTACCATGCGCTTTAAGGGCATGACCAAACGGGAAAGCCGGCCGCTGCTCAATTTCCTGATCGATCATTGCACCCAGGAACAATTCACCTGCCGGTTTCGCTGGCAGCCAGGCTCCATCGCTTTTTGGGACAATCGCTGTGTGCAGCACTTCGCCTTGAACGATTATCACGGCCAGCGCCGTCATATGCGCCGTGTCACCATTAACGGCGACAAACCCCATTAAGGGTTTAAGGACGGGCCGATGACCATCCCCAAAGTAACGCGCGACGACATTCGCCAAGCGGCGGAACGCATCGGGCTTACCCCCGACAGCGATTTGCTGGACGCGATTGAAGCGGGGGCCCCGATGGTGGGCGTAAGCTTCGATGTGATGGCTGCCATGTCGCCCGATCTGTGCAAAAACGAGTATCCGCGCAACGCCGCAAAACGTCCGCTGCCGGATGAAAACCCGCTAAACGCATGGGCGGTCAAAGGCACCATCGAAGGGGCGGCGACGGGACCGCTTTCCGGCAAAAAAATCGTGGTGAAAGACACGGTGAACGTGGCGGGCTGGCCCCTGCGCAATGGCAGCCTGTTCTTGGACGGGCATACACCGAACACGGACGCCACCATCGTCACGCGCATGCTGGATGCGGGCGGCACGATCGTCGGTAAATCCGTATGCGAAGCACTCAGTCTGTCCATCGGCAGCCATACGTCGGAACCGGCCCCCGTCAAAAATCCGCGCAATATCAAATATTCCGCTGGCGGATCGTCTTCCGGGTCCGCGGCTTTGGTGGCCGCCGGCGAGGTGGACATGGCCATCGGCGGCGATCAAGGCGGCTCGATCCGCATTCCGTCGTCGGCCTGCGGCATCTACGGCATGAAGCCGACCCACGGGCTTGTGCCCTATACCGGCATCATGCCCCTGGAAATGACGATCGATCATGCCGGTCCCATGACGGCCACCGTCGAAGACAATGCGCTTCTATTGGAAGTCTTGGCTGGACCCGACGGTCTCGACCCACGGCAAAAAGAACGCCCGGCGGAAGATTACCGCGCCGCCCTTACCGGCGACGTCAAAGGCTTGTCTATAGCTGCGGTCACGGAAGGGTTCGAACAAGCCAATTCCGAGCCCGACGTCAACGAAGCGGTGCGCAAAGCGTCCCAAGCCCTGGCGGGATTGGGCGCCGACGTAAGCGAAATTTCCTTGCCCGCCCTCAGCATTTGCGGGGCGGCAGGCATGATCGTCAATGCGGTGGGCTTTCACCGCTTGGTCTTCGACGGGCTGGGGCTGCCCACCACCGGCAAAGGCTTCTATGACGTCAGTCTGATGCACCGCATGGCAAGCTCTGGGTTTTCCCTCGACACCTTGCCGGTTGCGGCCAAGACCCTTTTGGTGCTGGGAGAACATCTGATGCAGAACAATGGCGCGGTCGGTTACGGCATGGCGCGCAATGTTCTGGCCCAAGCCAAAGCGCATATCGACGATGTGTTTGGTCAGGTCGACCTGCTGCTGATGCCCACCATGCCGAAGAAACCGTTTCTGATGCCGGAAGAACCGCTGGCGCCCATTGAGCAGATCGCGCTGGGATGGGACGGGCTGAACAACACATCCCCGTTCAATGCCACGGGACATCCAGCCATGAGCGTACCCTGCGGCGTGGCCGCGGAGGGCGTGCCGGTGGGGATGATGCTGGTCGGTCCCGACTATGGAGAGAAAACGATCTATCGGGCCGCCCACGGTTTTGAACAACATGTGGATTGGAGAGAATGCCGGGTGACGCTTTAAGCCGCGCCGGAAGATAGACAAAAAAAGGTGCCGGAGGGCACACAGAGAGCAAGTGAGTGTGAGGGGATTATGGAACAGAATGCCGGACTTCTTTTGACCAAACGGGCGCACCTTAATCCCGCGCTGGAGGCGTGGGTGGATGTGGCCACGGAGCGCCGCTTCACCTATGTGCAGATGAATTCGCGGTGCAACCGCACCGTCCGTTTTCTAAAGGACCTCGGCGTCAAGAAAGGCGACCGGGTCGCCCTGCTGATGATGAATTCCATCGAATTCATGGAAAGCTTCTTCGCCATTGCAAAGCTGGGGGCCGTGTGTGTGCCGCTGAACTGGCGGCTTGTGCCGGACGAGCTCGAATTCATCCTGAAAGACGCCGGCGCCACCGTTCTTCTGTATGGAGATGAATTCGAGGATCAGGTCACCGACCTTCATAGCCGCGGCAAGAAGACCGATGTAAAGCAATGGGTTTGTGTCGGGCAGCCGGCGGCCTTTGCCCAGTCTTATGCCAATCTGCAGATGCAAGCGGACGATGCGGAACCGCCCATTACCGCATCCGGCGACGACAATCTGTACATCATGTACACGTCGGGCACGACGGGCCTGCCCAAGGGGGTGATCCACAGCCACGCCACGGCACTGTGGG
>JANQMY010000051.1 GCA_028279895.1 Alphaproteobacteria bacterium | reverse complement strand
CCGGCACGCCGTTTGACGTGCCCGATGTGCTGTTCCGCAAAATCGAAGACGAAGACCTTCAAGCCTGGATTGCCCGCTTTGGCGGCGAACCGGAAGAGGCCGGGCAACAGACGACTTAGCCCTCTTCGACCGCCCAGAGGAACGGCATTTGCCCTTGGACGAAAATAAGCTTAACTTATATTAAGTCTTGCTCTTTGACAGGTAAATCGATCCTTTGCCACTCCCTTTATTGGGTGGATCTGGCGCTTAGCCTCTTGTGCTAACGAGGGGGCACGGGAAACGGGGATCTACCCCATGCGCCCATCTCGTCAAGTGTCTTCGACACTGCATCTCGTGACTCTATTTGTGGATGTGAGACCGTTATGGGCGCCTGCTGGCCAAAGGCTAGGCACGGGCACAGGGGCGACAACTGGGAAGTCGGCCGCTACACCAACGCCAATAATGCGGCCGTTGGGGCGCCAACCAACAGCAAGACGGCAAAGGCGAGTTCAAATCCGACCCCGCCCCAATTGGTGGGGGAGGAGGCCTGGTCGGCGAAAATGGAAACCACGCGCCCTATCGCCGTCAGCGCCCAGGCGGCACCGGCGACGGCGAAGGCAATCGGCTCCATGGATAACAGCGGGACCACCCCCAACCCGATGAACAGGCCTCCGAAGCTCGCGCGGAATTCGGAGCGGCCCGCCGTGGTGTTCGGTTCCAGCCCCACGATGACGGCCGCGCGTTTTGGAAAAAACAGGCCGATACATCCCATCACAATGGTGCCCGCGGCCCCGAGCATGTTCAGAATCTCCAAAAACATGGCCTATGGGTCCGGTTTGGCGGCGAAGTCTTCGGGTTTCAGCGGAGCGGCATGTTCGTTTTTGACATAGCGCATCTCTCCGTTTGCCCAGAAGCCCTTCATGTTGAGCGTCGGGAAGTCGGACACCTCGGTCGCGGTGCGCTCGCCGCCCATCAGATAGACGAGGTCGGCGGTGCCGTCGTTTGCAAGGTGATGCACCATGCCGTCGGTTGGAAAGCCCACAAAGTCACCGGGATTCAGCGTCGTGACTTCGTCGTCCAAGGACAAGGTGCCGGTGCCTTCCAGTATATAAATGAATTCTTCCTGCGTTGTGTGGGCGTGAGGCAGAAAGCCTTCCTTACCCGGAGGAATGCGCCCAATGCTGACGCCCAGCCGTTGCATTCCCGTGAAGTCCGACAGGGGCAGAAGATTCAAGCGGGAATTGGAATTGAGAGGGTGCTGGAAAGGAAAACTGTCGCTTGCCGTCTTGTCCGACGTGCGGACGACATATTTGTCTGCCTTTGCCAACTTTCGTCTCCCTATTTCCTCTTGAACTCGATGTGCAGCGCCTTGAGGGAGCGTAGCAGAAAATGAGGGTGGTGCTTGAAATCATTCCTGCCTTCGGCGAACCACATATCGTCGATATTGTCGGTCAGCGCCTTGAACCCCCAATAGAGCTCGCGGCGGGCAAGCGGTGCGCCCAGGCAATGATGGCTGCCGGAGCCGAAGGCCATGTGTGAGCCGGCATTCTTGCGTTCCAGATCCAGTTTCTCCGGGCATTCGAAATGGCGGTCGTCGCGATTGGCCGCTGCGTAACGCACATTCACAATGGCGCCTTTCGGGATTGTGACGCCCTGTATTTCCACATCCTTGGCGGCGCAGCGCATCAGGCTTTGCACCGGGCTTTCAAGGCGCAGCACTTCCTCCACAAACGTCTTCATATATTTTTCCGGATCGGATTTGAGCTGCTCCCACACATCTTTATTCTCGATGAGCAATTGCATGCCGGCCGATAGGGCGTTCGTCGTGGTTTCGCTGCCGCCGACAAAGGTGTCGGCCATCATTTCCGCGTGCAGTTCATTATCCGTAAGCGGACGGCCCCATTCCTCGATCACTGTGTTGACCAAATCGCTTAGCAGTGTGTTGTCCGGTTGTTTCCGCAGACGCTCGAAAATGGGTTGGAAGTAATGCTGCGCTTCGATCTCTTTTTCGATCGTCTCCATTTCTTCTTCTTCGGTCAGCATCATGCCGATACGTTTGAAGAAGGCGTCGGTCCATTCCTTGATCTGCCAAAGATCTTCGTCCTTCACACCCATTTGCTTGCCGATGATGATGAGCGGCAGCGGAATGGAAAACTGGTGAACCCAGTTGCAGTGCCCGTCGTCGATGAAATCGTCGAACAGCTTATAGGCCGTTTCTTCGACGAAGGGTTCCAGCTCCTTGATGCGGCCGGCGCGAAACGCCTTGTCGAACATGGCGCGCATTTGCTTGTGGTTCGGGTCGTCGCGGCCGGCCAAGGTGGGGGCGGGAACCCAGCCCTTGTCTTTGAACAATTGGGTGCCCCGTCGCACGCGTTCGGAATTCAGGTTCGATTCCTCGCGGGAATACATTTGATTGCTGAAGTGTTCCGGATCCGTCAGCACACGTCGGATATCTTCATAGCGCGTGACGATATAAAATCCGGTGGTCGGATCCTGATAAACGGGCGCTTCGTCCCGAAGTCTTTGATAGGCGTGATAAGGACATTCCTGAATTTCAGGATTGATCAAATTGACTTCTTCCGGACGTTCCAGCGTGGTCATCGGCGCTCTCCCGCAATTGTCTTTGACGCGTAGTAAAAAGGGGAACGACGCCGGCCTCAACCACAATCGAAAGCAAAGACGTGCTTTTGCACTAGGTGCCGCTGCAGTTGCATGAATTTTGTGGCAGCATGCAAGTAAACCCAGCAACGGAGGAAGCATCCATGTCCGCTACGGCAGCAAAGAATAAAGAAATTGTGCGGGAGATTTTCGAGAAGATCGTCAATGGCGGTGACGCAGATCTCGCCGCCAAGTTCTACAAGGAGAACTACATTCAGCATAACCCCAATGTGCCGCAGGGCCTTGCCGGTTTGCAGGGCTTGATCCGGCAGATGCATGGCACGTGGCCGAATGTGAAATGCGACATCAAACTGATGAACGCGGAAGACGACATGGTCTGGCTGTTCTGCGAATGGTCCGGCAATGAGATGCCTGACGGAGCGCCGCGCCTCACGCACACCACGGAAATCTTCCGGGTGGAAGACGGCATGATGGCCGAGCATTGGGACGTGCTGCAATACGAGCAGAAGTCCTAACCGCGCGTAACCTCATAAAGGGCGACTGCGGCGGCGTTGGAAACATTCAGGCTGGCGGGCGCACCCGTCGTCGGGAGTTTGGCGAGCACGTCGCAATTCTGCCGGGTGAGCGGGCGCAAGCCTTTGCCTTCGGCGCCCAAAACCAGGGCGACATGGCCGGATGTATCGGCATCGGCAAGGTTCAGGTCCGCTTCGTCGGTGAGCCCGACGCGGAAATACCCCCAATCGGCAAGGTCGCGCAGCGCGCGGGCAAGATTGGTCACATTAATAAGGGGAACCCATTCAAGGGCACCGGACGCCGCCTTGGCCAGCGTGCCCGTCGCCGGGGCGCCGTTGCGCGACTGCTGGATGACCGCCATCGCCCCGAACGCCGCGGCGGAGCGCAAAATGGCCCCCACATTGTGCGGGTCGGTGACCTGATCGAGCACGATCACGGTTTGGCCGGGCGTTTCGGGCGCCGGTTTTACGACGTCCAGCGCCGCTTCCGGTAAAGGTGCCGCCTGCACGGCAATCCCCTGATGGACGGCTCCCGGCGGCAAAAGGCGGGCCAATTCAGCTGATTCGCAGAGCTCAAATTGGTCGATTTGCGCTTCATCCAGGTTGGCCACGGCATTTTTGGTGGCCATACGGCGAAAAATCTGCCGATCGGGATTGGCTAAAGCGGCCGCCACGGCATGGCCGCCGAAAAGCCAAAGCTCAGCATTTTGTTGACCTTTAGCCGGATGCCGGTGGGGCCGGGATGTCTTGCCGGTGCGTTCGGGGCGCGCCTTCCCGGATTCGGCCCATTTTGACAGCTTTGAGCGCTTGCGCTTTACCATGGGAGCGCTTATATTCCGCCGTCTTGAGCCACGCAACACACGTGAAAAAAGCCTCTGAAACGCCACACCCCCCGGTAGTGGGCGCGTCGGGGGCCTTTGTTCATGGGCGGAGCGTAAGGCGAGAGTGATTTGGTTGGCAAGTCAGCTTTGCAGGGCGTACGGCGCGGTTTCATACATCATTGGAAGATGAATCCATAAGCACGTCACTCGTTTGGCGGTCCGGAGGGGTGCCTGAGTGGTTAAAAGGGACGGGCTGTAAACCCGTTGACTTCGGTCTACGTTGGTTCGAATCCAACCCCCTCCACCAGAAGCCGGCGGTCCCCTGCAAGTTCAAGGTCAGCTGAAATATGAGTAAGCGGTAACGAATTAAGCGCCGACAAAGTGATCGCCAATGGCGCGACTTGGACGATAACGCGTTTGAGAAGGTGGGTTTGAAGGAATTCGCGGGTGTAGCTCAACGGTAGAGCCGCAGCCTTCCAAGCTGAAGACGAGGGTTCGACTCCCTTCACCCGCTCCAAAATTCGCCTCGCATGTACAGCGGGGCAGGGCATCTCGGCCGGGACGGCCCGGGAGCCGAGTTCGGTTAACAAGTGCTTAGGGGTCCTGCGCTACAGGTCCAACTATTTGACGACAAAAGAGAAAGAGCATGGCGAAGGAGAAGTTTGAGCGGACGAAGCCGCACTGTAACATCGGCACGATTGGTCACGTTGACCATGGGAAGACGAGTTTGACAGCTGCGATCACGAAGGTTCTAGCCGAGACGGGCGGGGCTGAGTTTTCTGCTTACGATGAGATCGACAAGGCGCCTGAAGAGAAGGCGCGTGGGATCACGATTTCGACGGCGCATGTTGAGTATGAGACGGAGAACCG
>JANQMY010000019.1 GCA_028279895.1 Alphaproteobacteria bacterium | reverse complement strand
GCCGATCCACAAAAACAGCACGCCCAGCGCCGAAATAGCCAGATTATGGCCCTCGATCCGCCGGTCTTGGTCGAAGCGCCCAAGGCGCGGGCCGATCGCCAAGATCGCCGCCAGGGCAACCCAACCGCCGATCGAATGCACGACCGTCGAGCCCGCAAAATCCACAAACCCCAACCCGGCCAGCCAACCGCCCGCATCGCCCAACAGTATGCCGCCCCACGCCCAGTGGCCGAACACCGGATAGAGGACGCCGGACAAAACGGCCGCCGTCACCAGATACCCCGCAAGGGTCATGCGCTCTGCCACGGCGCCGGACACGATGGTTGTGGCCGTGGCGCAAAACGCCAATTGGAAGAAAAAGAACGCCAGGACGGACGCCGTCGAAAGCCCTTCCGCCGAGGCCCCGTCGAAAAAGAAGCCGGTGGTGCCGATCCATCCGTTTTGGGTCAGCCCGAACATCAGGCCGAAGCCCACGGCCCAAAAGATCAGGCTGGACAGACAGAAATCAGCAATGTTCTTGACGGCTACATTGACACTGTTCTTGGCACGGACAAAGCCGGTTTCCAGACACAAAAAGCCCGCCTGCATCAGCAGCACAAAAAGCGTGCAGATCAGCAGCCACGCCGCATCGATGGGTAAGAACTCGGTCACAGACGCCCCCACACCGCTAGGGGCATCAACAAGAAGTTGTCGAGCACCCTAACGAGAGATCAACCTGCGCGATAACCGTTGAAAAATCGTAACGATAGCGGGGGCAGCGAGCCGGAGAGCAACGAGCCGCTGATCGAGAGGCGGTAGCTCATCGCGCGGGCACCGTTGTTGGACGTCTCGGGAGGTTGCTGCGTAACAGGCAGTCGCCTCTGCGCCCGTGTCTGGCCTCCGGCCAGACACGGGCGCAGAGGCGACAACTTCGCTACGCCGCTTTTGACAAATGCCGGTTGATCAAGATCTCGGCGATCTGCACCGCGTTCAAGGCGGCCCCTTTGCGCAGATTGTCCGAGACGACCCAAAGGTTCAAACCATTGTCCACCGTCGGGTCCGTGCGGATGCGGCTGATGAAGGTGGCATAATCGCCCACGCATTCCACCGGCGTCACATAGCCTTCGTCTTCCCGCTTATCGACCACGAGACAACCGGGCGATTCCCGCAAGATGTCCCGGGCTTCATCATCCGTAATCGGATTTTCGAATTCCAGATTGATCGCTTCCGAATGGCCCACGAAGACCGGCACGCGCACGCAGGTGGCGGTGACGTCGATCTTCGGATCCAGCATTTTCTGGGTTTCCACCACCATCTTCCATTCTTCTTTGGTGGAACCGTCCTTCATGAAGGTGTCGATATGGGGGATGACGTTAAACGCGATCTGCTTGGTGAATTTGTCCTTTTCGATCGGATCGTTCACGAAGATCGAGCGGGTTTGGTTGAACAATTCGTCCATGGCTTCATTGCCTGCACCCGACACGGACTGATAGGTGGACACGACGACCCGCTTGATCTTGGCATGGTCGTGTAGGGGTTTTAGCGGCACCACCATCTGCGCCGTGGAGCAGTTCGGATTGGCGATGATGTTCTTCTTGGTATAGCCCGCAATGTCCGCCGCATTCACTTCCGGCACGATCAACGGCACGTCCGGATCCATGCGGAATTTGGACGAATTGTCGATCACCACGCAGCCTTGGCTCGCGATCTTCGGCGACCAGTCACTAGAAACCGTGCCGCCCGCCGACATGAGGGCGATGTCCGTGTCCGCAAAGTCGTAATGATCCAGCGCCTGGCATTTGAGATCGCGGTCACCGAAAGACACCTCCTTGCCGATGGACCGGGTGGAGGCCAACGCCACCACCTCGTCCGCGGGAAATTCCCGCTCGGACAGGATGTTCATCATTTCGCGGCCCACATTTCCGGTGGCGCCGACCACGGCAACTTTGTAGCCCATAACTCTAACTCCAATGGGAGATTGTTACTTGTTTATTGATGATGTACTTGGCCATCCCACTCCCCCGTCCCAACCACCCGAACCAGGGTACCCTTGGGGTGGTTGGGACGGGGGAGTGGGATGGTTAAGCCCCTACAAACAAAGGGCCGAGACATTGATTACCTCGCGGCCAGTTTGTCAAGCTCCGCCACGATGGCGGTGCCCATTTCCTCAGTTGAAATCTTCGTCATGCCCGCCTGCATGATGTCGCCCGTGCGCTTGCCGCTGGCGAGCACATTTTCGATGGCTTGCTCCACCAAATCCGCCTCCGAGCCCAAATCGAAGGTGTAGCGCAGCGCCATCGCGAAGCTGGAAATGGTGGCGATGGGATTGGCAATGCCCTGACCTGCAATATCCGGCGCAGAGCCGTGCACCGGCTCGTACATGGCCTTTGCCTTGCCGGTTGCATCGGGCGCGCCAAGCGAGGCCGACGGCAACATGCCCAGCGAGCCGGTGAGCATGGCGGCAGCGTCGGACAGGAGATCGCCGAACAGATTGTCCGTCACGATCACATCGAACTGTTTCGGCGCGCGCACCAACTGCATGGCGCAATTGTCCGCATACATGTGATCCAGCTCGATGTTCGGGAATTCGTTGTCGTGCACCCATTGCACTTCTTCGCGCCACAGTATGCCCGATTCCATCACATTGGCTTTTTCCGCGGAGGTGACGCGGCCGTCCCGCTTGCCCGCCAGATCGAACGCCACCCGCGCCACCCGGCGGATTTCCGACGTGGTGTAGACTTGGGTATTGATGCCCCGGCGTTCTCCGTTGGGCAGATCTTCGATGCCCCGCGGTTCGCCAAAATAAACGCCGCCCGTCAGTTCCCGGACGATCATGATGTTGAGGCCGCCCACAATGTCGGGCTTCAGGCTGGACGCTTCCGTCAGGGCGTTGAAACAAATGGCCGGTCGCAGATTGGCGAACAGTTCCATATCCTTGCGCAGGCGCAGCAGACCGCGTTCCGGCTTGATGGAGAAATCGAGATTGTCCCATTTGGGTCCGCCCACGGCCCCCAGCAGCACGGCATCCACGCCGAGCGCTTTATCCATCGTGGCATCCGTGAGAGGTACCCCATGGGCGTCGATGGCCGCGCCGCCCACCAAATCTTCCTCCACCTCGAAGGAAACGCCCTTGGCCATGCCCAGCCAATCCACCACCCGGCGCACTTGGCCCATGACTTCCGGACCGATCCCGTCGCCGGGCAGGATCAAAAGACTTCTGTTGCTGGCCATGGCAGCGCTCCTCAATGCTCGCAGATGGTGGCGAAAGTGCCGGTGTCATAAAGAAAATGGCGGCGCGGGTCAAAGGGGCTTATTGTCTAGGTCAACACCGGCCCACTCCCCCTTCCCAACCACCCCCAGGGTACCGTATCGGGTGGTTGGGAAGGGGGAGTGGGCCGGCCAGGCCGATCAACGAACACAATAAGAGGAGACAGCCATGGCCTCAGTTCCCAAACCGAAACATGACGGCAGCCTGCCCGAGCGCCTGTTTCAGGTGATGGTGCGGATGCACATTTTCTTCTATCGCCTGACCGGCGGGGTTATCGGCAATAAGATGAGCGGCGTACCGTGCCTGCTGCTGACGACCACGGGCCGTAAATCCGGCCAGAAACGGACCATTCCCTTGATGTATGTGGAGACCGATCAGGGCTACGCCATCATCGCGTCCTATGCGGGGTCCGACCGGCACCCGGCGTGGTACTTAAACCTCACCGCCAATCCACAAGTAGAGGTCCAGGTGCGGGCGAAGAAAATGTCCGCCCGCGCAGAAACCGTGCCGGACGGCAACCGCTATAGCGACATTTGGCAACGCGCCGCCGATACCTATGCAGACTATAATCTGTATAAGGAACGTACGGACCGCCAAATCCCAATTGTCGAGCTTGTTCCGTTTAGTGACGTAGGGACTAGAGCGGCATAAGATTCGGCACGTTTTCGTTTCTGAAGGCGTCGAGAATACTCTAACAGGCTGCTGAAAAAGTCATTTTCGTCCTTCGAGACGGGCCTGTCGGCCCTCCTCAGGATGAGGAAAACAAACAAAAACCTCATGGTGAGGAGGCGCGATA
>JANQMY010000605.1 GCA_028279895.1 Alphaproteobacteria bacterium | reverse complement strand
CGGTCTCAGTTGCACCGGTGATGTTGCCGGGCCCCAAGTCTCATGCCCAAAGGCGTAGCGGTATTGGTCCCACGCCAAGTTAAGCCCGGCGCTGGCTCCCAGTTCGAACAAGTGCAACGGTGCGGTGGTTTGCTTTGCGATCTCAAGGAAACCGCCCATCAGCATGGCCGACCGGCCCACCTCATTGGTTTGAACCGAAAGTTGGGCAAAGGCGTTCAGGAACTCCCGATGGCGCTTGACGGTGGCGATAAGTGTACGGACAAAATGAGGGCTGTCTTTCGTTGGGGTGGCTGGCGGGTAGAATTTTTCCAGCGCCCGCGCCTGGCCGGTCAGAACCAGCGTGGCCAGCCCGCCCGTGAACCGCAAGGGCAGTGCCGCAGCGATGGGATCGCCGGTGAAGTCGTCCACGACCGCAGCGGAAGGTCCGCCGTTATCAAGGTCTTGGGCCAGAATGCTCAAGACCTCAGCGGTGAACGGTGAGCCTAATGCCAAGCACCAATCCGCTTGCTGCAAAAAAGCGCGAACCAAGTCTGACTTGGAAGGGGCGGCAGCATTGCTGTCTGCGGTGGACGGAAAATTCGAAGCGGTCATAACCGTACCCTATCGCGAAACGGCGTCCGCGCACATGTCAACGCTTTGTGAGTTCATCACAGTTTCGGCATTTTGCGCGCCGGCGTCATGGGGTGATCCAACCGCTCGACGCCGATGAATGGGTGCATTACGGTGCCGCAAGTGATCGACCGGCGATGAGACGGTCGGTTTACAAGCAAAACGGACATGCGGGCGACAGGAAACACCGATGAGTTGGGATAAGGAAATCGAAGAATTGCGACAACGGGAAAAGTTGTCCGAGGACATGGGCGGCACCGAAAAAGTGGCTCGCCAGCACCATTTCGGCAAACTTACGGTCCGCGAGCGCATTGATGCCGTGGCAGATGCCCGAAGCTTTCACGAAATCGGCAAGCTGGCTGGGGTGGCGTCCTATGACGATGACGGCAACATGACATCGTTCACGCCGTCCAACTTTGTGTTCGGGACGGCGGAAATCGACGGCCGGCCCGTGGTCCTCTCCGGCGACGATTTCACCGTGCGCGGCGGATCTGCCGATGCCTCCATTGCCGGAAAACGTCTGCAGTCGGAAGGATTGGCACTGGAATTGCGCTTGCCCCATATCCGGCTGATCGACGGCATGGGCGGGGGCGGCTCAGTCAAGACCATCGAAATGGCCGGCCGCACCTATATCCCGGAAGTTCGCGGTTGGGATATGGTGGTGAACCATTTGGCGGTGGCACCGTCCGTCGCCTTGGCTTTGGGGTCCGTCGCCGGCATCGGCGCGGCGCGGGTGGCCACCAGCCACTATTCGGTCATTGTATGCGATACCGCCCAGATGATGATTGCGGGGCCGGCATTGGTGGATTGGGCGGAGCTGGGCGATGTCTCCAAGGAGGAGTTGGGGGCTGCTGCGATCCATACACGAAATGGCGCCATTGACGATGAAGCGGCCAGTGAGGAAGAAGCCTTTGCCATGGCGAAGCGCTTCTTGTCTTATTTGCCGTCTTCGGTAGATGAGCTGCCGCCCCTTGTGGAAACCGACGATGACCCTCAGCGGGCGGAGGAAAAACTGCTTTCCATCGTACCGAAAGACCCGCGCAAGGTTTTCAAGATGCGTAAGGTCATCGACATGGTCGCCGATCAGGGATCTTTCTTTGAAATCGGAAAGAATTGGGGCAAGTCGATCATCACCGGATTTGCCCGGTTCGGCGGCATTCCGGTGGCGGTGTTCGCGGAAGACCCCTTTATCTATGGCGGCGCCTGGACGGCGGACAGCTGCCGCAAGCTCATCCGGCTGGTGGACCTCGCCTCCACATTTCATTTGCCCTTGCTGCATTTGGAAGACTGCCCAGGATTCCTGATCGGCAAAGAATCCGAAGAAGCGGCGACCATCCGTTTCGGATCGCAGGCGTTGGCGGCGTTCGGGCAAGCCCCCGTGCCGTTCTGCTGTGTGGTTGTCCGCAAAGCGTTCGGCGTGGCGGGGGCCGCCAATGCCAAACCCGGCAGCCATCATTTCCGACTGGCATGGCCGTCGGGCGATTGGGGGTCCTTGCCGATCGAAGGGGGCATTGAAGTGGCCTACAAGGCGGAGATTGCCGATGCGGCCGACCCCGACGCTCATTTGACCAAGATAAAGGAACGGCTCAATCGCCTGCGGTCGCCTTTCCGGTCGGCGGAATATTTCGAGGTGGAACAGATTATCGACCCACGGCAAACCCGAAAGCATTTGTGCGATTGGGCGAAGCTTGCCCGCCGGGCGACAACGCCCGGACCTGCCACTTTCACCTATCGGCCCTAGTAGCATGTGAGAGTGTTTATTGATCATGCTATCGGTCCGGCCCATTGAAGAAACAGACCGCGCCTTGCTGCGCCAATTCCTCGTCGACAATTGGGGGTCGACTCGCATGGTGTCGCGCGGGAAGCTGCACGACGTGCCGGCCCTCGACGGTGTTTTGGCTCTCGCCGGCGATGAGATTGTCGGCATACTGACCTATGTGGACGAGGGCGGCAGTTGCGAAATCATGACCATCGATTCCTTGACGCCACGCCTGGGGGTCGGGCGTTTCTTACTCGATCATATGGAGCGTCTTGCACCGTCTCGCGGCTGGATGCGTTTGTGGCTGATCACCACCAACGACAATGTGCCTGCTCAAAAGTTCTACGAAGACTGTGGGTGGACCCTGGTGACTGTCCATAAGAATGCGCTGGAAGCATCGCGGATGCTCAAGCCGGAAATCCCGCTCACCGGCATTGGCGGTGTGCCCATCACGGACGAACTCGAATACGAAAAAAGGCTGGGCTGATGGCGCCTATTCGATCCGATAGATGCGCGTTGCGGTGCCGCGGAATAAAGCATCCTTTTCGTCTTCGCTGTACGCTGCTGCAATCTTTTTGAACGCATTCCACAGCACCGGATAACTCACCGACTGTTTGTCCACCGGGAAATTGCTTTCGAACATACAGCGGTCGGCGCCGAACACGCCGATCATGTGGTCGTAATAGGGCTTGTGGGCGTCGGCGATGTCATCCGACGCAGCCGGCATGGAGCGTTTGTGCCAACCATATCCGTTGATGGGCATGGCTAGGCCCCCCAGCTTTGCCACCACATTGGGGCAGCGGGCCAGGGCGGCGGTATCTTCTTGCCATTGGGCGAAAATTTCGTCGCGATGTCCGGCATAGGGACCGATGCCCAAGGGGCCGCCGAAATGATCGAAGATGATGGTTGTGCCCGGCACTGACTTGGCCAAATCCGTCAGTTCATGGATTTGCGGATGGTAGTTCCAGGCATCGAAGGTGAGTCCGCGTTCGCCGAGCAATGCGAACCCTTTGCGAAATGCCGGGTCTCCATAGAGATGCTGCGGCGGATTGGTGTGCGAGTTGCGCACGATCATACTTTCGTCCCATCCGGCCGCGTGGCGAATACCTCGAAACAATCCCTTACCCGCTTCTTCATGGGCGTCGAGCACCGCCTTCAAACGATCGCCCAGGGTGAGGTCGGCATAAGAGACGATGGCGCCGATCTGTGCCTTGGCGGGGCTGCGGCGTGCTTCTTCCGCTGTGGTGGCCACAAACGCCGTTTCCCCAATGGGCCGTAACTCTTCCGGCCCGTCGGTCAGGTAGTCCGCCATGCACTCGACAAAAACGGTTTTTTCCACCTTATGGCCGCTGCCCGTATCTGCCCACAGGTTTTCGAGCAGATAGGGATTGTCTTCATGGCGCCAAAGGTGGTGATGAGGATCGACGATCCGCCGTTCCGGTTCCAGTATCGTTTCCTGAACCTGGTCGAGCCAGTTGGGGTCTTGGGCCATCTTGGTTTTCTCCCTGGCCGGGCGCTGTGGGCGCCTTCAGTTGTGGTTGGAGTTGCGCGGGCGCAGGTGTGGCCGCGGGTTGGGGGGCTGGTGTTTGATCCTGCCGCGCCGGCAAGAAGTACATCGCGATGGCGCCAGGCAGTGCGACGAGCGCTAAGATGTCCAGTGCGGCGGCATAAGATCCGGTTTGATCGTATATCCAACCGGTAAAGGGCGGGCCCAGCGCGCCGAGAGTCATGAAGGGGCCGATTAAACCTTGCACTTGACCGAATGCCGCAGGACCAAACCGGCTGGCCACGATCGATCCCATTAAGGGCAGGAATCCGCCCGCTGCGATTCCCAATAGGGCCATGGCGCAGAAATAGGTGAGCGTGCTGGCCGGGAGCCGAAAAAACAAAACCCCCAGCAGCATGGCAGCGGCCGTAATCCAATAGAGCACCCGATGATCCCACCGGTCCGACAGGCCGCCGAAAAACAGCTTGCCGCCGATCATGGCGACCGCCATGAACGACACCATGGCGGCGGCAATGGCGTCGGTGATCCCGACATCGTTCGCCATCGCGCCGAAATTGAGCTGCAGGCTGCTGAAGACAAACGCCAGCGGTACAAAGGCCAAGACAGGGGCCCAAAAAGCGCGCTCCCGGAACAGTTGGGCTGTGGTCCATTGGCGGGTGGCGAGCGCGGCGGCGCCGGTGGTGTCTCCTTCCGACTGTTTGACGACCGGCGTTGCCGGCCCCCGCTGCAGCACAAGCCATGTGAGCGGAATAATCAGCGCCACCACCATCACTGCCAACACAAGATGGGTGACGCGCCAGCCATAACCGGCTTGCAGCGCGGTCACCAACGGCGGAATGAGGAACCCGCCCACCGAGGTGCCCACGGACGAAATGCCGATGGCAAGGCCACGTTGCTCCTGGAACCATTTGGCGGCCAAAGTCTGTGCCGCCAATGGCCCCGCCAGCACCAAACCCACCGGCATAAGGGTCGCGTAGATCGCGATCACCTGCCACAAAGACTGCGAAGCTGCGACCAGCGCAAGGCCGATGGCCATGATGGCGGCGCCGCAACACACCAACGTGCCAATGGGAAGCCGGTCCATGGCCCGTCCGGCCAGGGGGGCGATCAATCCCATCGCGATGTTCATAAACATCATGGCGCGGAGAACGTCGCCGCGCGGCGCCGTGAACTCTTCGCTCCAGGGGACCACCCAAAAGGTGGCGCTATAGATGCCGATGCCGAAGGTGAGGGCTTGGAACAACATGGCCAGCGCGACCACATTCCAGCCATAGAACCAAGGTGTTTTAATCATCATTCTGTTCGGTCCTATGGGCCGCGCCGCATGTGCAAGGCACATCACTAGGATGCAGCGTTTGGCGTCCTTGAATTGTTTGCAAGCCCGTCAAGCAGCAAGCTTGCATTGGAAAAATATTCGCGCCGGATCAAGACAAGATAAGTGAACACAACGGCCGCAATAAGCAAGAGCGGATGGACATACCAAGCCAGTGTGGCCAATCCAAAATAATAGCCGCGCAAGCCCGCAAGATAATGGCGCGACGCCAAAGCGCTGAAGCGGGCCGACTTACCGGCAAGCGTGCGGGCGTGCTCGGTCTCCGCCGCCTCGGGCTGCGGTGCGGCGCCGATCAGGATCAGCGAATAGCTATGTAGCCGCAGGGCCCAGGTAAGACGGAAGAATGTTTGAACAAGAATGACAAGCAGAACGCCGGTCTTGAGTTCGAACAGGGCTCGGCTCGTCGGAGCCAACCAGGGCGATTGGTTGACCAGATCTGCAATCAGACCGGCCGATCCGATCAATCCGATCGCCCCGCTGATCAGCAGGACGGATGTGGACGCTAAAAACGCCACCGATTGCATCAGGCCCCGGGCCAAGGAGACGTCGGTAATTCGGTCCGACCGTTTCAACATCTCCAGCATCCATTGATGCCGCGCGCGGGTCATCTTCTCAGTCAAATCCACGCCGGAAAACAAACGAAGGATCCAAGGATAACCAAGCCAGCCCACCAGCAATATCGTGACGGCGGCAAGGTCCAGCGGCGACGGAATCATGGCGCCGGTTTCTGGCTGACGGGACCGGGAGTCGGTCGGGCTTGGAAAGAAGCGCCGCCGCTTCCGTCGGCCCGGAACGCGACCTCCAGGTCGAGCTGCTCACCGCAAATGCGCATGGTCCAAACTTCCATCCACCGGCCTTTGAGCATGACACCAAACATTTTTTTTGCCGGTGCCGGTTTGTGGACAAGCTTTGTTTGCACAACCCGATCTCGCCGCGCCGGAATGCAACTGGGGTTGTCCTGCCGGACGGTTCGCAGGCCCGTGAGGGCGATTTTCGGCAGAGCATCGGCCTGAAGGCTGGGCCAGCTCAACGTATCGCCCGGCAACGCGTTCAAGTGGGACAGCTTTTCGTCGGTGTCTTGGACAAGTACGAAGTTCGCGGCATAGGCCTTGCCGCACCCGGCCAAGCGAATGCGATAGGCCCAGGCGTTTCGAATGCGTCCCTGCAGCACTTGGCGTTCTACTTGGCGGTCCAGTCCCAAGGGGCCTTCGAACCCGCTTTCAACGGCTTGCATATCTCGACACTTAGTGTCTTTCCGTGCAGCGCGGCGGGCTTCTTTGTTGAGGCGCTTGGTCAGGCGCTCCGGCAGCGCGGGTGTGTAATCCGGGTTGAGAAAATTGTCGCGTTTTTGCGCGTAGCCCGGAGCGGCTTGCCATTCCTTGGCATGTGCCGCCGGCAGCTTCTCGACCAGATCGTAGAAATAGCGCTGGCCTTCCTCTCGGGTCTGCGCAGCCGAGGGCGTAGTGCCGTCGGCCCAGAGAGCCAGGCAAAGAAGCGGCAGCGAAAGCCGTAGCAAGCTCGAAGTGATCATTCTGTCCCCACCTTCGGCATTCTATCCTGTGGGGGAAGGCGCTGGAAGCGTGTTGATCATGTCCGAATGTGCCAGCTTTTGTGCACAGAGGCGTTGCCGCACCGCCGGCCGCGGCACCTCTTCGCGGCCATGTTCATAAGCGACAATGCGCAAGGGGGCCCCAAAGGCCGACAGCAGTTCGCCGGGCGCCAGCAAAAAGTCGGGATTGCGTGGCCGGCCAATGGTTTCGTTTCCGGCACCGAACGTGTCGATCATGAGAACACCGTTTAGGGCCAAGCTTTCGATCAGCTTGGGAAAGTGAGGCCGATGGAGATAGTTGGCAACGACAATGGCGTCGTAAGCATTGGGCGCGAAGGGCCAGGGCCCGTCTTCAAGATCGGCTTCTAAGACAGAGGCACCGCGGTTTTGGGCGACCTTGAGATGAGACGCGTCGACATCCACAGCCGTCACATTAAAATGATGTTCTAGAAAAAAGTTCGTGTGGCGACCATGCCCTGCGGCAACATCCAGCACAGTGCCGCCCGGCCGAATGAGCGGGGAAAATCGGACCACCCAAGATGATGGCGGAATGGTCCGGTCCGCCGGCTGGTCGAAACTCGCCATGAAGATGCCTTTCAGTTCAGTTTTTGCGGATTTTGGCCGACTTTTGTCTTTCCAGATTTAGTTAATTTTTGTTAATTTACCTTCATTCATCTTGTATTCACCAAAACGGCACGGGACAATACAGATGATCAGGCGCGTTAGATAAGCCTGGATGCGGGGGTCAAAGCGTTTCGCAGGTGGCATCAAACAGGGAAGATCATGGGTTGGGGACGGACTCCTAGATCAAGATCAATATTCTCAACGACAATTTTGGCTGCGCTGGCTGTATTTGCAGGCGTGACCTCTGCCGCTGCGGAAGACGCCTGGTTACGCGACATTCGGGTGGATGAAGGCACGGGCATTGTGGCCCATCTCCATGTGCCGTTTACCCGGTTCACCGAAAAGGAAAAGCCGAAAATGGGCTTGGCGGTGTCGGGGCCCCAATTCATCGGCACGCGGGGAGACCTCACCAAGTTCACGTGGGATGACTCTGTCCTGATCAATCTCGACATGAGCACTTCGGGCTTCGAAGGCCTCAATGTGGGGGGTATCGGCGCGTCAGCGTTTAAGGAAAAGCTCGACAGTGTGGCCGGCAAATCGGATCAGCCGGTGATACAGGGTTTCACCATCGGATCCGGCTTGGGCGTAAAA
>JANQMY010000602.1 GCA_028279895.1 Alphaproteobacteria bacterium | reverse complement strand
GGCGAACGGGATCAGTTGCAGGTTTTCGGCACGGACTATGCCACGCCGGACGGGACCTGCATTCGTGACTATGTCCACGTTTCCGACCTGATCCAGGCTCACATGGACGGCTTGTCCTATCTGCGGGACGGTGGCGCCTCCGTGGCTGCCAATTGCGGCTATGGCCATGGGTATTCTGTGCTGGATGTGATTAAGGCGCTGAACAACGTCATCGGGCGCGAGATACCTGTAGAGATTACTGGGCGCCGGGCCGGCGACGCGCAGTCATTGGTCGCGAATGCGCAGAAGATCAAATCGCTTTTCGGTTGGGAACCGAAACACGACGATCTGGAGTTTGTGGTAAAGACAGCATTGGATTGGGAGCGGTCACTACCAGCGCGGAACTGGTACTAATATGTCGATTGTGGTCACCGGCGCTGCCGGATTTATCGGATTTCACCTCTGCGGTGCGTTGCTGCGTCAAGGCCATCATGTGGTCGGCCTCGATAATCTCAACGACTATTACGATGTGAGCCTGAAAACTGCCCGGTTGAGCATTCTCGAAACCAGCCAGAACTTCACTTTCGCGAAGGTGAACATCGCCGATGCGGAATCCTTGGCGGAGGCGCTTCAGCCGTTCAAGTTTCGCAAAATGTTCCACCTCGCGGCTCAAGCCGGCGTTCGCTACTCAATGGAAAATCCGTCCGCCTATATCCAGTCGAACCTGGTTGGGCATGCGAACATCCTCGAGATATGCCGCCGTCACGACGATTTCGAGCATTTGATTTATGCCTCGTCCAGCTCCGTCTATGGCGGCAATACCAAAATACCCTTTGCCGAAGATGACCGAGTGGATCATCCGGTGTCGTTGTATGCAGCGACCAAAAAGGCCGACGAGCTCATGAGCCATACCTACGGCCATCTATACGGTTTGCCGCAAACCGGTGTACGCTTTTTTACAGTGTACGGATCATGGGGACGGCCCGATATGGCCTATTGGGTCTTTACGCGGAATATCGTGGAAGATCGGCCCATACGCCTTTTCAACCACGGCGACATGCGGCGCGACTTCACTCATATCGATGATGTCGTTGCCGGTCTGACGGCGATGCTAGAGAAGGGACCGGTTGCCGACGCCGAAACCGCCAATCCGCATCGGGTCTACAATATGGGCAACAACCGTCCGGAAGAACTGACCCACATGGTTGAGATATTGGAGAGCAGCCTCGGCAAGTCGGCGCAGCGTAAGCTCGAGCCCATGCAACCGGGTGATGTCCCGGAGACCTTCGCGGATCTCACGCAGATTAGAGACGATTACGGATACAAGCCGCGCATTTCGATAGATGACGGCCTCCCGAAATTCGTTCAGTGGTACCGTCAGCACTTCGGCGTTTGACGTGGCGCCAATTTAAATGGCTTCATTCTCACGCAAGAGAGAGTCGAAATACGGGATGGTGCGCTTCAACCCTTCTTCAAGTTGAATTTTGGGTTCCCAACCAAGATCCGCCTGTGCCTTCTCAATATTCGGCTGGCGCTGTTTGGGATCGTCTTCCGGAAGCGGCCGATTATCGATCTTCGACTTGGATCCGGTCAGTTCCAATACCTTTTCCGCGAGTTCGAGAATGGTGAATTCCCGTGGGTTGCCCAAATTCGTGGGGCCCGTATACGGATCTTCTTTCGCCATGAGGCGCATAAGGCCGTCGACAAGGTCTTCCACAAAGCAGAATGATCGGGTTTGACTACCGTCGCCAAAAATCGTGATCGGTTCGTTGCGCAGAGCCTGGACAATGAAGTTGGAAACAACCCGGCCATCATTCGGGTGCATACGGGGGCCGTATGTGTTGAATATCCGCGCGACACGAATGCTCAAATTGTGTTGGCGGTAATAGTCGAAAAATAGTGTTTCGGCGCAGCGCTTACCTTCGTCATAACAGGCCCGCACGCCGATCGGATTCACATGGCCCCAGTAATCTTCCGATTGCGGATGAACATGAGGATCACCATAGACTTCACTGGTCGACGCCTGCAGGATGCGCGCATTCAACCGCTTCGCAAGCCCCAACATGTTGATGGCACCATGCACGCTGGTTTTGGTGGTTTGTACCGGGTCGTGCTGGTAATGCACAGGCGATGCTGGGCAGGCCAGATTGTAGATCTGGTCAACCTCCAAATAGAGCGGAAAGGTTACGTCATGGCGCATCAGCTCAAAACGGTAGTCGTCCAGTAGATTGCGAATGTTCCGTCGTGCGCCCGTGAAGAAGTTGTCCGCGCAAATGACTTCGCAGCCCTGTTCAATAAGGCGTTCGCACA
>JANQMY010000568.1 GCA_028279895.1 Alphaproteobacteria bacterium | reverse complement strand
CATCGCTTTAGATCTCAAATCGGAAAAGGTGCGTGAGATCGCCTATCGGCTGGTCCAAGAGGCCGACATGGTTTCGCAAAATATGCGCCCCGGCACGGCGGAGCGCCTGGGTATCGGCTTTGAACAACTTAAGGAAATCAATCCCAACCTGACCTACATGTACTCACCCGGCTGGGGGTCGAGCGGTCCCAAATCCAAGCTACAGAGCTTCGCGCCGCTCTTATCCGCATTTTGCGGCCTCATGGTCGCCGCCGGTGGCGAGGGCAACATGCCCGTCGGGTCTGCGGCCGGCAACGAAGATACATACAACGCGCTTCTGGGCGCCTGCGGTCTGTTGATGGGGAAGATCAAAGCGGAACAGTCCGGCCAAGGCCAATATGTGGAAAGCCCACAGCTGAATTCGACGCTGACCGCAACCAGCGAAGTCATCGTCGATCCCAACGGCAAAGTACTTTCCGCCTTCCAAAACGATAAGGATCAAACCGGCTTCGGCCCACTCTATCGTATCTATCAGTGTAAAGATGAATGGATCTGCCTTGTGGTCTTCAAGGAGAAGGAGTGGCGTGCCCTGATCCGAGCCGAAGGCTTGAATGACCTTGCCACCGATGAAAGGTTCGCGAACGCCGGCGCCCGGCAAAGGCATGCCGATGGCCTCGCTCAGATTCTCGAGGCGTGGTGTGCAGAACGTACGGCAAAAGAAGCTTGTCGATCGCTCAAAACCGCCGGCGTGCCATGCGAAAAGGTCTACCCTACGCAAAACATCGACTACTTCTTTGACGAAGAAAACCTCGAGACCGAACGCGTGGTGGAATACGAGCATCCGCTCACGGGGAAAATGCGAGAGGTCGGTCGGTCCATCCGGTTTTCAGATACGCCTGGGCCGGTCCTGCGTCCATTTCCAGGATTTGGCGAGCATACAAAAGAAATTCTTTTGGAACTTGGCTATGCCGAAGATGAAATCGACACGCTTCAGAAGGAAAACATAGTGGCGTGGGATCCGGCGCCGACCGCGAAGGCCGCGGAGTGAAGGGATTACTGCCAATATGACGGAATACGTACCGAATTGGACATCGGGTGAACAAGATACGGTCATCGACGCCCTTAAGCGCGCGGTCGAGCGCTTTGGAGATGCCCCATTTTTGGATTTTTCGGGCGAGACCTGGACCTATCGCGAATTCGATCGCGCTTCCAACGGCCTTGCCCACGGCCTCAAATCGCAGGGCGTCACGCCTGGTGATCGGGTCACAACGATTATCGACAATAATGTGGACGCGGTGCTTGTGTGGTTTGCCGTAAACAAGCTCGGTGCGATTAGCGTACCGGTCAACACTGCTTACAAAGGCGAGTTTTTACGCCACCAAATTGCGGATTCGGGTGCGAATGTAATCGTTGCAGAATCCGATTACGCTGATCGAATACTTGCCATCGAAGACGGGCTGCCCGAAGCGACAAAACTGTTCCACAGGGGTGAGCCGCCGACCGGAAAAGCGAAGCGGTTGAACCTTGCGCCCCTTGATGACATCAGAACCGCCAACAACGCGCCGCTTGACGTGGACGTAAAGCCCGGCGACCTGGCGGTGCTCATCTACACTGCGGGCACGACGGGGCCCTCCAAAGGCTGCATGATCAGCCACAAC
>JANQMY010000525.1 GCA_028279895.1 Alphaproteobacteria bacterium | reverse complement strand
GTGGAAGAGGCGCCGGATGTGCGTGAAGGGTCTATCGCCATGACCCATTGCTGGGGTGATCTGCCGGGCGAGGACGACGACGTCATGACCCATGGGTCGAACACCGGGCGCCTGTCCAGCGTGGAGAAAGACTACGATCCTTATTCGGGCATCCCGCGGATGAGTTCGATCCCCATCAACATCCGCAAGCTCCAATCGGCCGTCGCAGCGGAATAGCGCCGGCGGCTCACACCTTTCGGCGATCGATGCTAGGATACAGCATCGGTTGCTGACGAAAGGTGGGAGATATGTCGGAAGCGCAAGCCCTCGAATACGAACTCTACGAGAAAGCGCTCAAGCTCGCCGAACTGCGTAAGGCCGAGGCGGGAACGCCTGTGCGCGACTATACGTTTCAAACCGCATCGGGTGATATCGCCTTGTCGGCCTTGTTCGGTGATAAGGACAAATTGCTGGCCATCCACAATATGGGGCAGGGCTGCCGCTATTGCACGCTTTGGGCCGACGGGATCAACGGCATCCTGCCGCATTTGGAAGACGCCTTTTCCGTCGTCTTGCTGTCTAAAGATCCGCCGGAAACCCAGCGCCGAATGGCCATGAATCGCGGTTGGAAGTTTCGCCTGGCCTCTCATGGCGGGGGAGACTATCTGGCCGAACAGTCCGTCGCGCCGGATGGCGGTAATAATCCGGGGGCGGTCATTTACGAGAAGCAAGGCGACATCATCACTCGTCGGGGGAGCGCCAATTTCGGCCCCGGCGATTTGTACTCGCCCATGTGGCATTTTCTGTCTTTGGCCGGGGTCGGCGCCGGCGATTGGACACCACAATTCAACTATTGGACGCGGCCGGACTCTCTTGATGACGGCGGCGCCAACGTTAAAGACTGACGCGCAGACCACTCCCATTTACGTACTGGGCTCGACGTTCCTGTCCCTGTTCGCAATCTGCGTCGTGCCTTTTTGGCAGGCCGACCATTTGTCCGTCAGAAGGGTATGGACGGTGGCGACGGTGCGCTGACTGCCCAGCGGGCCAAAAAACAGTGCCGCCTCTTGCGTTGCCACGGCGGGCAGCAGGTCGGACGCGCTGGCAAATGGGTCCTGGTCTACGGTTTTCATGAGTTGAACCGTAGCGTCGGCACCCATCACATGAGCCAGGTAAAGGTCCTGATCCGTGGCGGCGCGGCCGAGGCTCCGATCGAGAACCGTCCTGTTTTTGCGTGTCAGTTCCGCCATGAGGAAGGTTGCGGTCATGCCGTCGTGACGCTGATCGAGGATCGCTTGTTGTGCCTCCCGATTGCCGACGGAACAGTTTCTCCCGTCTGTACATCGAATTTCATGGGCAAAGCCGCCCAGTCCATAATCTCCGCCGAACTCGTGCATCAAACCCATCCAGGTATCCGCGTTGAGCAGGTAAAGGCCGGCTTGCTCGTCCGCCACATCGGTGGCATCCGTGTGCAGGCCGCTTTCCAAACGCGCGACTTTGGTGAGGTAGTCCTTGGACACGCCGGTGCGCTGGGCCGCCATCGTCATGGCCCAGGCTACGTCATCGCTCAGCACTCCCTCGGTTGCGGGGGCGGATGCGGCGTAAGTGTCCATCACGACCGCTGCGGCGTTATTGATCCGCTCAAAGAAGGATCTCAATGCATCATACGCCTGGTCCATGAAGTCGGGAAAATGCCGCGATCCTTCCAAGGCGCGTTCCGACAAGGTGAGCACACCGTAAAGGAGCACGGATTCCTTCGGACCCACATAATAAAAGTCCCATGCCAAGGCGAGCACCACCAGGCACAGAAGCGTTCTTCGATAAAAGACAACAAACAGGATATGTAGAAGCCGGGCCATAATACGCGCCCCTTTATACGAACAGTTACACCCTAATGGCGCAAACGCTTTTTTCCGTGATGCGACTTGGCGGCTGACCCCCGCTCGGACTGGTCTGTCCGCCGGTTATCCTGTTTGTCTTTCCTTCAGCACGCCCGTCTCGTCCAGGGCGTTTGTCGCTATGGTGCCATCATGATCCTTCCGCAATGAATGCAGGCTGAACGACGGCTGCAGCTTCTGTTCAAAAATGGAGGGGCTAGACGTTCCAGCCGTTTGCGGAGACCAGGATCGAGGCGGGTGTGAAATCTTCCACATATGGTTTGCATTTTTCCCAGCGCTCTTGAAACCGCTGGTCCACCTCGCGGAAGGTTTTGGCGCCGCCCAGGTGGCCATAGAAAATCGTGCGGTTCGCTTTGGCCGCGGCCGGAAAGGTCTCGGCGGCGATACCGAAGGGGCGCCGTTCCAAGTTACGGAAGAACTTTGTTGCCCCCGCCACGCCGAAGAAATGAGCCACGTAAAGTTCGTAATCCGAAACCGTCCGGTTCAAATTCCGTTCAAGCTGCCGTTTGTTTTTCTTGGCAAACTCCGCCGCCAGAAACGTGGCCGTTTGGCCATCGAAGCGCAGATCCAAAATTTCCATGCGCAAGTCGGCATTGTCGACCCGGCAGCGGCCCGGCGATGCGCAGTCGATCTCGCGGGCATAGCCGCCCCAGCCATAGGTGGCGCCGTGTTCTTTCACCAACGACAACCAAGTACTGTCGATGACTTGAAACAGGCCGCTTGCGGACGAGGTCGGCGCCTTGGCCCGCACATTGAAGTTGCTTTCAAGATGAGCCGTGTTGGCCAGATAGAGATATGATACGCCGGTGCGCTTGCTGGCCAGGGTGAGTGCCCAGACCACGTCGTCATCCAATGCTTTAACGGTTTTTGGCCGTTCGGCCATCACCGCGTCGGAGGCGATCACCGCCACATGGCCCACCCGGTTGACCAGGCCGTTGGCGAAATCGAGCCCTGATTGCAGCAGGTCCGGCAATTCCTTGGAGCCGTCAACCAGCCGCTCCGCCAAGGTCAAGGACCCATTGATCAACACGGAATCCACCGGCCCGGAGTAATACACTTCCCAGGCCAACAGCAGGCCAATCAGCCATAACGATCCTCGGCGCAACCATGCCATCGTCCTTGCTCCTTACCGGACCTTGTTCACAGCTTTTCGTCCGCACCATGCGGGCAAAAGCAGGGCGCCCCTCGCTTCACGTTTATTAACTAAAGCGGATGTGGGATGTATGGCGGGTGAACGACAGTCAATCCGCCATCACAGAAAGGTGAGGCGGAGACGCATTGATCCGTCGGGATCAGAAACCTTAGGCGAAAACCCGCTCGTATTCCTTGGCGGGCAGGGTGACCGGATCGGCCAAGGGGGACGCGCCGAACGAGGCTTCGCGCTGGCTGTCCGAAACCTCGCCATAGGTCGTGGAGCGTTGGCGCGGTGTGCGGCCCATGGCGCGGATCACTTCTTCCATGGCTTCCGGCGGCATTTCCTGGCCGTGTGCCGCGCCGGCCGACCGGGTGATGGTTTCGTTCATCAGTGTACCGCCCAAATCGTTGGCGCCGGAATTGAGGCAGGTGACCACGCCGTTACGGCCCATCTTCACCCATGAGGTCTGGATGTTGGGAATGACGGGGTTGAGCGCCAGACGGGCGACAGCGTGCATCAGCACCGCTTCGCGGAAGGTCGGGCCGGGGCGCGCCTTGCCCTTAAGGTAGATCGGCGCTTCCATATGCACGAAGGGCAGGGGCACGAATTCAGTGAAGCCGCCGGTCACGCTTTGCAGATCGCGCAGTCGGGCCAGATGGCGCGCCCAATTGATCGGATGTTCGATATGGCCATACATGATGGTCGACGTGGTGCGGAAACCGACTTCGTGCGCGGTTTCCATTACCTCAAGCCATTCGGCCGTGTTGATTTTATCCGCACACAGATCGCGGCGGATCTCATCGTCCAAAATCTCGGCGGCGGTGCCGGGCAATGTGCCAAGACCCGCTTCTTTCAGAGCCTGCAAGAACTCTTTCAGGGAAATGCCGAGCGTCTTGGCGCCTTGCCACACTTCCAGCGGCGAGAAAGCATGCACATGCATCTCGGGTGCGAGCTTTTTTGCTGCTTGGCATAACTCGATATAGGTCTGGCCGGTATAGGCGGGGTGAATGCCGCCCTGCATGCATACTTCCGTGGCACCCCGGTCCCAGGCTTCCTTGGCGCGACGGGCGATCTCGTCGTAATCGACGATATAGGGCTTGCCGCGCAAATTCTCGCTCATTTTGCCCTTGGAGAAAGCGCAGAACTGGCATTTGAACGTACACACATTGGTGTAGTTGATATTGCGCGTGACCACGTAGGTGACGGTGTCGCCTGAGACGGTTTTGCGCAGATCGTCCGCGGCCTGGCAGATATGATCCACGCCCGCCCCGCGGGTTTCGAACAGCTCCGTGATTTCGGGTACCGAAAGCGTGTCGCCCTTTTGAGCCTGATCGGTCAGTTGATGAAGCCTGGACGATACGCCTGTCCGAATGGCGGGCGCGGTGCAGCCTGCTAATGAGGGTAACTCTTCGACGGGGGCCCCCGCTTCCCAAGTGTCGCTGCGGGCCAGGCCGCTTGCATCGGCCAGGTTCAGCAGTTTGGGCGCGATCTTGGGATCCACCCATTGCGGATGGTCTTCGACATAGTCGGGATACACTGTCAGCCGTTCGCACAACACCTTGCCGCCGTCAGCCGTTTCCTGCGCCAGCCGTTCCAGATGCGGCCAGGGCGCTTCGGGATTCACGAAATCGGGGGTAAGGGGCGATACGCCGCCCCAATCATTGATGCCGGCGGCGATCAGGTCTTGAAGGTGCCCTTCATTCAAATTCGGCGGTGCCTGAAGGCTCATGTCCGGGCCGAAAATGAGGCGCGCCATAGCGAGCGTCCACAAGAACTCGTCCAGGGGGGCCGCCGGTGCACTCGCCATCTTGGTGTCCGGCTTCGGTAAGAAATTCTGTATAATGATTTCTTGGATGTGGCCGTATTCGTCCTGCAATTCTTTCAGGGCGAACAGGCTGTCCAACCGTTCATCGCGTGTTTCCCCGATGCCGATCAGCAAGCCCGAGGTGAACGGCACTTTGGCGGCGCCGGCAAGACGCAAGGTTTCCAGCCGGGCAGCGGGCAGCTTGTCGGGCGAGCCGTAATGGGGCATGCCCTTTTCGCTCAGCCGGGGCGACACCGTTTCCAGCATAATGCCCATGGAGGCCGAGACCTGACGCAACGCGTTGAAGTCATCGGCAGTCATCAGACCGGGGTTGAGGTGGGGCAGCAGTCCGGTTTCGTCCAACACGCGCTTCGCCATGTCGCCCAGATAGGCAAGGGTGGTGTCATGGCCCACCTGCGCCAGCCCTTCGCGGGCGGCGCGGTAACGCAGTTCAGGTTTGTCGCCAAGGGTGAAAAGGGCTTCTTTGCAGCCGGCCTCCGCGCCTTGGCGGGCGATGGACAATACTTGCTCCGGCGACAAATAGGCGGCTTCGCCTTTTTTCGGTGGCGTCGCAAAAGTGCAGTAATGGCAAACATCCCGGCAGAGATGGGTGAGGGGAATGAACACC
>JANQMY010000478.1 GCA_028279895.1 Alphaproteobacteria bacterium | reverse complement strand
AAGGTCACCTCAAGGCGCTTAGCACCGGTCTGCTCGGCCTGTTGGGCGAAGACGGTGTGCCCAAATCTCTGTTGGGCGGGCCCTGGCAGTCTCTGTTCGCGGAGGTCGATGAACACGCCGCCGCCGCTCAGGACCGGGCGGTCCCTCAGTCGGCGGTTCTCAGCGGGTCGCCGGCCCACCCCGTGTCCCTGTTTTGGGGCGGCACGGAAGACGCCGGCGGCGATCGCGTAGGCTTCGTTCTGCCCGATGCCCACAGCGCGCCTGCCGATGACCGGAAACAAAAGCCCAGCGCGCCCCTGGATGTGCTGGAAAAAGCGCCCATTGCCATTGCCTGGATCGGCCGCAATGGGGCCATTTGCCGGGCCAATGAAGCCTGCCGCACCCTGGCCGGGGATGCCGCGCAGAAGGGCCGGGCCCTTCTCGAATTGTTCGACGAAGGATTTCGCGCCGAAATCAAGACGGCCCTGGAAGAAGCGTTCAGTGGCGACACGGTGCATCTGCCGGGCGAAATCCGCCTGAGCACCCAGCGTGAAATCTTCAGCCAGGTCTCCATCTTGCCGCGCTCGGTCGACCCGGAGGCCGATGCCGACACCGCCGCCATCGTCTATCTGGTCGACACGACGGAACAAAAGACGCTGGAAGTACAGTTCGCCCAGTCGCAAAAAATGCAAGCCGTCGGGCAATTGGCGGGCGGCGTCGCCCACGACTTCAACAACATGCTGACCGCCATTATCGGCTTTTGCGACCTTCTGTTGGCGAAACACCAGCCGGGCGATCCGTCCTTTGCCGACATCATGCAAATCAAGCAGAACGCAAACCGCGCGGCCAATCTGGTGCGCCATCTCCTGGCGTTCTCGCGGCAGCAGACCTTGCGGCCCACCGTGTTGTGGCTGCCGGACACGCTGGCCAATTTGAAAGATTTGCTCAAGCGCCTGGTGGGCGAAAACGTTTCCCTCGACATTAAGCACGACCGCGATGTGGGCCAGGTGAAGGTGGACGAGGGCCAATTCGAACAGGCCATCATCAATCTGTGCGTCAATGCCCGGGACGCCATGCCCGACGGCGGCAAGGTGACCATTCGTACACGGAATGTTGCGAAGGACGAGGTGGCGGGTCTGGGCCATGCACTCATGCCCGCGGCCGACTATGTGATGATCGAAGTGGCCGACACCGGCACCGGGATCGCCAAGGAAGATTTGGGCAAGATCTTCGAACCCTTCTTCACCACCAAAGAAGTGGGGCAGGGCACGGGGCTCGGCCTGTCCATGGTGTATGGCGTGGTCAAGCAGACCGGCGGGTTTATCTTCCCCGACAGCACGGTGGGCGAAGGCACGGCCTTCAAGATTTACCTGCCGCTGCATGTGGAAGCCGAGACGGAAGTGGGCGACAGTGCTCCGTCTGCGGACGGTCCTCAGAAGCAGGACCTGACCGGCATGGGCAAAATCCTGCTGGTGGAAGACGAAGATGCCGTGCGCTCCTTTGCCTCGCGCGCCTTGGGCACCCGCGGCTACACCGTGCTCGAAGCGGCCAGCGGCGAACTGGCCCTCGAAATCATGGGCGAGCGGGGGGACGAAATCGACCTGGTGATCAGCGATGTGGTGATGCCGGAAATGGACGGGCCCACACTGGTGCGCAAGTCCAAAGAATTCTGCCCCAACGCCAAGATCATCTTCATCTCCGGCTATGCGGAAGATGCCTTCAGCAAGAATTTGGACCCGGACGAAGAATTCACCTTCCTGCCCAAACCCTTCAGCCTGAAGCAATTGGCGGAGAAGGTGAAAGAGGTCATGAACGCCGCTGGGTAAACAAACCAAAACTGTCATTGCTTCGCCCGCTTGTGCTCCTTGCAATGACGAGTGTGATAATAACCCGCTCATCCCTGCGAAAGCAGGGATCTCCCGGACCGGGATGAGCGAATCAAACCAACGGCGTCATTCGCCGATGGCCGAAGGAAGGTCGGCGAATCCATTAGTCTGAAGCAATTGGCGGAGAAGGTGAAAGAGGTGATGCAGGCGGGCGGGTGATCCCCTGGTAGAGATTAGTCATTGCGAGCGGAGCGAAGCAATCCAGAGCGCAGGACTCTGAGCGACTGGTCCTGGATTGCGTTGCCTGCCTTCGCTGAACGACCCGTCGCCCGAAGGACTATGGCCCGTAGGGCGAAGCTTGGCTTCGCTCAGGCAGGTCGCCGGATAAAGGATCAGGGCATGAACGCCGTTCGACCGGGTTGCACCAAACGCGTTCGGCGTCCTTATTTTTTGTGCTGAAAAATATTAATCAGGTTGCCGCAGGTATCGTCGAATACCGCATAGACAATGTCGCCGCCGTCGGTCGGTGACGTTGTGAACGCCACCCCGAGCGATTGAAGTCGCTCTACTTCGCCGTCAAGGTCATCCACTTCGAACATGGTGCAGGCGATGCCGTCTTTCATAAGCGACTGCTTGAGGGTTTTCATGGCCGGGTAGTCTGCATTGGGTTCCAAGAGCACCAGCGGGCCGTCGGGCTGCTCCGGGGAGACGAGCGTCAACCATCGGGCGCCGCCACCCATATCGATGTCGTCCTTCTTCACGAAACCCAAGACGCGCGTATAAAAATCAAGCGCTTTGTCTTGGTCGCCGACCGGAATGCTTTCCACATACACTTTCATAAGGTGATCGTATCCGATTGGCCGGTGGATTCAACTGAGTACTTGCTCCGTACTCAAATGAGTTATTCGGAGTAGGCGGATGGCCGGTTTCGCCGGCTGACGCCACTGCTGTCCGGTTAATGAACTGAACGGACCAAAACTAACGGCGTCATTCGCCGACGCGCCAAGGCGCTTCTCTTTTTTCTGAGAGAATCGCCTCAGGCTTTGTTTTTTCGTGTTTCCGGACGGTGAAACGGTTCCCACCCATCGGGTCAAGCCCAGGGCAGTCTCTTAAAACGGCGAGCGATAGTCTTGAGCGGGACGTTTAGTCTGAACCAGCCGGCGGAGAAGGTGAAAGAAGTCATGAACGCCGCCGGGTGAGTCGCGCGGATTGCTAGCGGTTGGGCGTTGTGCAAAGAAACCAACGCCAAAGATGGAGCCCATCTATCTATATCTACCTTGCCCTTACCGGTTCTCCCGAACACATTACCTTGCCGCTCGACTTCTAGTGGTATTGCGCTAGGATTTCGTCGGTTCAAGCAAATTGGTGGTTGCCGACACCACGCGGACAGGAGTGGGAATGACGCCAGCATCCGAATGTCACAGAGATGCTCTCGGCTGTGCCGATTTGACATAGGTTAATTGATTGGCAAGATTGTTGACTTATATGTCAATTCAGGATGAAATTAAAGCTAGGCTTGCTGAGAACAGACTGGTCGAATATGAGCCTTTGGCCCCTATGTCCATCAATCGTCCAATCTTTCTCATTCCGGAGGTTAGCGAGCGAATAGTTTCTCCGCTCAAAGACGAGGCCGTTGAAATGGCGTACGTACGGGCAGATTTAGATAACTTTGTCGGCGAGGGTACTGTCCACTTGGCATTCAGTGCCGGGCCAAAGAATGCGAACTTTCGCCGACTACACGACAAGAAAAGAAAGTCTCGCAAAGTCTGGGAGATGCGGACACTTAGCCCGAAACCTGGATATCGACTCTTCGGATTGTTTGCGGCTCAAGACGTTTTCGTTGGGGTAGATCTGATACCTCGAGATATGGTGGATTTTGAGGGTGACATAAGCCGCGCAAAGAATGTTTGGCAAAAACTGTTTGGTACATACGAGCCTTTAGTATCGGAGGATATAAATGACTACGTCTCTGAAAAATTGGTCTTCCTACGCGGGACGTGACATCTCAGAACTTTCTGAAGCAGACAAAACATATTTTCGAGCGACGACACGAAGGCGAGCCTACGAGATAGTTCTGGAAAAGTTCAAGGATCGCGTGGACGAAGAGAGATTTACGAGAGCGGACCTTGCGCGAAAGTTGGGGGCTAATCGTGCTCAAGTTACGCGATGGCTGGCGTCGCCGAGTAATTGGACTCTAGACACATTTAGTGACTTGTTGCTGGCGTTGTCGTGCACTGTTCGTATGACAGCGGAAGAGATTGATAGCCACAAGCGTGGCAATTACGCCCATCCTTTTTCGACTGTCGGTAGCGATTATTCGATGACGCGTGCCTCCTCGCAGGGCGGCGATCCGACAATTGTCTTCGACCACATAACTGCGGACGCAACTGTTAGACGCTCTAAGAGCGCGACAACTTCGGCAAGTTAGTATGCGATCTGCCAAAATAGCGAATGCGATTGTCTGCGAAGATGTGCGCATAGAGCAAAACGGAAAGCATATGATTTTGGGGGTGTTTTCCGCCGACATACTTGTCCAGGAGCTACCTGCGGTTATTCCGATAATGCTGTGGTTGCAGTTGGATGATATCAGTGAGCAGCGCGAAGAGTTTGAATACCGTGGTAGCATCTCAGACTCAGAATTCGTAAGTGGAAAATTTGCACTGGCGGTTAGCCCTGCTCCTAATCGCGCGACAATTGCGCTAGGGCAGTTTCCTCTACAAATTGATAAAGAGGGGGAGTTGAAGTTTGATGTGCGCCCGTTGCAAAACGGACGTTGGAAAACCGCAATATCAATGAGCGTAAGAATCGCTAAAAGCGTAGATGACTAGCTCAGACGCCTAAACTATTGGTGTCAGGGCTCTGCGTGAATAAGTGCGATCTCATGTATATCCGATCCGGGGCCGGTGAAATCCTTTTAGACTCGTTTGGTGCGTGGTCGGGAACCTCTATGATCCAACAGCTGGCTGTGAAGTTGAAAGAAGTCATGAACGCCGTCGGCTGAGTCGCGGCGAAGCCGCTGCCGCAAGGGGCGGGCAGGGCCCGGAATGCGTGCAAAAACGCCTATATCCCCTTGAAACAAGTAGGGTGAATCACCATATCTAGCCTAATGGATAGTGAAGGTGATTCATGGGTAAGCAGCCAACGATTAAAGACTTTCTTCGAGATTTCCCTGATGACGATGCTTGTTTGGAGCATCTGATGCGTGTGCGATATGGCGAACGCCACAAATGCCAAGGCTGCGGGAAATCTGCCCACTACTATCGGGCCAAGAAACGCCAATCCTATGCCTGTGAATACTGTGGGCATCAGGTCTATCCGAAGGCCGGAACGCCGTTTGAGAGGTCTCGTACGTCCCTGCATTCATGGTTTTTTGCGATGTTTTTGTTTTGTGCATCTCGCAACGGTGTGAGTGCCAAAGAACTGCAGCGGCAACTTGGCGTTACGTATAAGACAGCCTGGCGTATGGCTCGGCTTATTCGTGAGTATATGGCCCAGGTCGATGATGACACGCCTTTAGGTGGGCCTGGTCGTAAGCCAGTGGAAGCGGATGAAGCTTACATCGGTGGCAAGGACAAAGTGGGCAAAGACGATAAGACCATTGTGTTTGGAATGGTCGAACGTGGCGGAGATGTGGTCACGAAGATTGTCAAGGATAAGCGGGCAACGACGCTCATTCCTCATATCCTAGACAACGTCAATAAAGGTGCACGTGTGGCTACGGATGAAAGCACATCCTTTGGTGATCTAACCAAAGAAGGCTTTCACCACGGTACGGTCAATCACAGCCGGAAAAAGTATGTCCGTGGCGAAGTTCACACGAACACGATTGAAGGGTTTTGGAACCTATTTAAGTGCGCTTATCGCGGGACTTACATCCATCTGTCTGAGAAGCATATGCCTTCTTATCTCGGCGAGTTTGAGTACCGCTGGAACCTTCGCTATGACCCACATTTGATGTTGCCGGTCCTTTTGCTAGCGTTTTCGAAGCCGACTCTCCGTCAGCCATCGCTTTCAAAAGACGGTCAAAACGTTGCCTAGTATCGATCATGAAAATAGTTATCCATAGACAATAAACATATTGATCAATTTTGAACGGCAATTACGTCATATGCACCGTTCGTTGATTCTTCAAAAAGGATTTCTTTTGTAATTCGGTCAATGATTTTGAGCCTAAGTGTAAGGCCAGGCGTTGCATTTCTCTGTGCACGAACAACAAAATTTTCTTTCAAATCAAAATAGAGACCATCTTCTTTATTTCCGGTATTAGGTAGCAGTTACAGGTAAAATCCGCGAACGTCAGGATTCTGGGCCTGAGACCCTATTTGTGCCTTAAGCCCTGCCAGTAACGATTAGCATCAATGCAGCGGCCAAGATCACGATGAGATGTATGATCGGAAAGAAGATATAGAATTTGTTCAACTCTGAATTCATGATTCCTGCCATCAGTGCCAGCAATAAGAATGTCTCTCTGTCTGGATCACGTTTATCGAGATCATTTTCAAAATAGGAATCTAGGGCAGTCGAGCTGGTTAGGTTCGATTCTCTTTTGTGCCAGGCGGTAAAGGCGATATGTCCTCTTATCAAAGAGGCAAGCAGAATTCCGGCGATTACAGATATATCTTTTACCCAAATTGGCGGTCGCCAATCGGTCCAAAGGAAGAAAAGGTTGATGAACGAATGCGCTATTAGACGGTAGTATTCAATGACTACCAGTAAGTATGGTCCAAGTCCGATTTCAAACACGTTTTCGATGGAACTTGTGGCAGATACAGCTGAAATCACTACACCGATCCAAACCCACGCACTTCTGTACGTCTGCACAACGCCCTGGAACACCTGATTTCTCCCCTACCGATATCGTTTTGCTGTACTCATCCGATAGTAGAAAAGCAGAATATCCAATTTTTGGATAGTCGAAAAACGGATAACCACCTTTTTGCCTATCCGATTACCGCCTTTATCCACGGCACCCTGGATCACAGAATCAGGGGTGTTCAATGCTCAAGGCCCAACTTCGCTACGAATATCAGGCATTTCGGGAGCTGATGATTGATGAGCGGAAACAGCAAGGTCTTACCCAAACGGATTTGGCCAAGCGGATTGGCCTGGGCATGACTCAAAGCGATGTATCGAAGATCGAACGCGGGGAAAGACGGATCGATATCGTTGAATTTGTCGTGATCTCAAAAGCGATGGGGATCGATACCCACGAAATGCTCACCAAGGTCGAAAAGCTTGTTAACAAACGTGGGAAGAAGAAGCGGAACCCATAAGTCAGGTTATAGAGAAGCCACTTGTTTCGCCTAAAGCCAGTCAACAATACCGTCTAGAATTTTTTCTTGCGTAGCTTCCGGTATCGTCGGATTTTCTTCAATGAAGTTAACAATCTGAGTCAGCAACGCTTTTGAAACAGTTCCAAGATTTCGGAGACTGGTTTTAGCCCTTAGCGCTTGATCACTAATTTGCAAAATTCGAGTGCAAGAAATTCTGCTTTGACCAGATTGAGTTTTCTGTAGGAATGGAAACTCAGTACATGGAACGATTAAATCACCAGGATAGGTGTTAGTTCGTTGGCTACTAACATAGACATAATACCCAATTTGACTAACACAAAGGTGGTATTTTTCTTTATTTAGTTCATGGACGTAAAATCCAATTACATCCCCCGGACTAAACATCTAAATGTGTACATCCCCCAGCTTATGCGTTTAGACGTGCTTCGACGCTTCTACAAGTTCGTAATAATCCTCATCAGAATCGGAAGGCATCATCAATCGATAGTCCATAGGAAAGCTTTTTTGAGCACTTCCATCTTTCCATGCGTTCTTATAAGCCCGGTGTTCATGTGTGAAATCACGGGTTCTGAAGAAACCGAGTTTGTTGACCAGTTCAACCGCCTGATGAAGTTCTTCGCAGTCGGTTTTGGATAACTCTTTCAGATTCGGAGGGCGTTTTACGTTTCGATATACATACGTGGTAGGAGACAAATCCGGCCTAGCAACTGTTTCCCAGAGAGCCTCATCGGTGTCGAATCCAGCGAATGAATGGTTGCCGTCAGGCCTGATTAAATTATACGTACACGAAGCAACAGGGCCATTCTGCATAGCCGCAAAGTTATCAAAAGTCACAGGCCGTCCGAATTTCTCAAGATGACGGAGGTCGGCAACAAAAATGCTCTTTACTATGGAGAACTGAGTGCACGTGTAGTCAAGCTCCTGTGCATGATTGATTAGATACAAGACAGACTCGAGGATTTTCTTTTTGTTAGGAACGAGCTTCAAAGCGAATTCACCCAATGGAATGAGTACCAGAGCTATTTATCTAGTGTAAAACTCAATGTGAGACATAAAAAAGTAGTTTCGGCCAAAATCGTGAAACCCAACACCGTGGTGCCGATATTCTCAGGGAACCGAACACGTCTCATAAGAACCAGATATTGTGTTTACAGGCCCCAATAGCGAATCTAATTTGAACTGGCGAAATATAAGCCAAGCTTATCACAAAGTTTCCATTGATGAAACCCGTTTCGCAGAATCGGAATCAACAGCGCGACGACGTTGTCTAGATTGGGCTTCCGCGATCAGGTCAGCCAAGCGCAACGCAGAATCGTAACAAGTCGTTTTCCCCAAGATCTCAATACCACCTGAAATAGCACTATCATCCGTTTCAAAGACGAAGTAGCCCTCGAACCCTAGGTGATGTGCAGCCGACTCTGCTACTGTAGATTTAGACAGCGATCCAACGTGAATCGCCTTGTCCTTGCCAATTCTTACACTCGTTAGGATTTCACTCATGCCCAAACCCGCCCAGAAAGTGATTGAAGACCCCAGAATCTCAGTGAATGACTTGGCGAACTATATGGTCTCCTCCGACACCGCCAGAATGACCATAATCAAACGTTCGAAATATCCCAAGAAACCGCCAATGATACGCTATTCCCGTATACGGGACCCTATTCAGCTGTATTTATCCGATCCCAATAGGGATGCGAATCCATTAATTTCTTGTGAACAGATGCTCGATCAACTGGCGAACGATTCGAGCCAGAAACAACTCGTGAGAGAAGATGCCAGGCTGTCTATTGAAGTGCTGCACGCGCTACAGGGCATGGGCAACAAGCTCGGTCCACTCGATTTTCATCGAGCACCAAAAAAACAAAGCAAGCTCGTAATTTCGGGTGTAACCATTTCCGTTCGAGCAGATCTTATTGTTCACGGGGCATCAAAAGGCAAAGAGCAATATGGCGCAGCGATTTTGCGTATGACTCAAGATGATGCATCCACCGACGCGGCGAAGTCTAAACGTAGAGATATGGGCCTATACGTTGCGGCTATTGCAAGTTTGCACGCTACGGAAAACATTCAAAGCAATAGAGAACCAGCAAATCGGCTAAGCATGTCAATTGATGTTCAGCATGGCGAGGTTTTCCAAGCCAAAACGTCAAATACCCAACGAATTTCCAACCTCGAAAACGCATGCGCCATGATAGCAGCAATGTGGCCGACAATTTAGTTGAACCGGGCCGTTAGGCCGAAATCGATGCTATCTGTCCCCGAGTCGATATGGAGCACATGAGATAGCAAATGATCTACTTGTTTCAAGGGGATATAAGCGTGCAAAAAGTCCGGGAACAAATCTAAAACATGGAACCGAATGTTATTTTTTTCCAATAGGTTACCTTGTCCCTTGTCAATTGGAACAAAACATGTACATTGGGTTGCGTTGCATCGATTCCACCGCTGTGAAATAAGAGGGGCCGACCCATGTCGAAGAATGTTGTGAAACTCGTCGAAAGCGATTCCATGGACAAAAAGAAGGCCCTCGATGCCGCGTTGAGTCAGATTGAACGGGCCTTCGGTAAAGGGTCGGTGATGAAATTGGGCGGCGCCGAAGGGGTCGTCGAAATCGAATCCATTCCCACCGGCTCGCTGGGGCTGGACATCGCGCTCGGCATTGGCGGCCTGCCCCGGGGCCGGGTGATTGAAATTTACGGGCCGGAATCCTCAGGCAAGACCACGCTGGCGCTCCATTGTGTGGCGGAAGCTCAGAAAAACGGCGGCATTTGCGCCTTTGTGGACGCGGAACATGCGCTCGATCCGATCTATGCCCGCAAGCTGGGCGTGGACATCAACGAATTGCTGGTCTCCCAGCCCGATACGGGCGAACAGGCGCTGGA
>JANQMY010000421.1 GCA_028279895.1 Alphaproteobacteria bacterium | reverse complement strand
TTGGAATTGGAAAGTGTGCTCGGTCAGGGTACGACGGTGCGGCATATCCTACCGCAATCGCGCGTTCGTGAGCCGCCCTCCCCGACAGAGCCCTTGTTTTCAGCCGTCAGCGGCATGTAGTGCTCATGCGCGGGCAACCTATCGACGGCGAAAAACAAACCGGCTGAGCTGAATACGGCGTCGTTTGAAGCCTGCCGAGACGCGGCGCATGTAGCGTTCGTGAAAAGCGTATTCTTCTTCGCCGATCAGTTTGACAATTTCGTCCCGGTTCGACTTGAGCCGTTCGTGCCAGTAGGCGATCGTTTTGATGTAGTCCGTCATGCTGCGTTCGTAGTGATGCAGCTCGAAATAGGGCTCTGCTGCTTCGAACACTTCGCTTTCATACGCAAGGTCGGACTCCGGAAAGACGTCGGATGGCACAATCCGCTTGGCCATTTCGCGAGAAACACCGTTCCAGGTGCTGCACTGAAGTGACAGGCACCCGCCCTTCTCAAGCCATTCATGGCATTTGGAAAAGTAGGTCCGGTAGGTCGCGATCTTCTCCTCGCGCGACATGCCCGGCTTAGCGAAGTGTTCAAGGGCACCGAGTGTCAAGATGCCATCGAAGGTGCGGCCGGGATTGAAGTGCTCATAGGACTCCACAAACACATTTGTGTTGGCCAGCCCCAAAGACTTCACGTATTCGCCCTGCTGTTCGCTGAGCGTGATCCCCATTGCCTCGCTGAACCGTCCCGCGCCCGCTGCATATTTTAAGGTGGTGCCCCAGCCGCATCCGATGTCAAGCAGCGACCGCCCGCTGGTCGCACCAATGGCGTCCAAATGAAACTTCGACTTGGCATTCTGCGCTTCGGCGTAGTCCTCGCGCAAAACGGTATCGGTCAAGGGATCAACATATTTCGCCGCGGTATAGTAAAGGTCTTCGCCGATCCACAGCTTATAGAATTGGATCCCATTGTCGTAATGGTGCGAAATGGCGTCCTTCGACGCACCCGCATAGTCTTCTTGGGTACGCTCGTTCAGGAGTTCCTTGGCTTCGTTACGTGTCAACATCTTCACTTCGAGTAATTCCTTATCGCCACAGGTTACTTACTACCCGGCGCTCCTGCCCCTTCGCTTTTTCTGACCGTCAAGAAAACGATTTCGTCTAGTTTATCCGTTTCCGTACAAACCTCTGCATGATTCAAATCATCTGCCAGTTGAATCATGTCTGATGTGCTGCGATAGATCATCGACCAATCCGACATAAATTCTGACGTCCATTTGGAAACACCGCCCGCCTTGAGATTGGCGATAACCAGCAGACCGCCCGGAGTCAGGTGCGCGTAAAGATCCCGAACCAGCGCCTTTGCCCGCCTCTCTTTCAGGTAATCGAACAGTCCTAAAGAATAGATCAGGTCTTGTTCACCCAATCCGGCAAAAAGCTCGTTGGGTTTAAGTAGTTGCTTGAAGCTCGCGTTCCAATATTTCAGGGTCACAAGACCCTTCAATTGTTGAACGGACGGATAGGTCCGCTCGTAGGCAAAAGCGAGCGTATTCTTCTCCTGATCGATCAAGGTCATGTCAACAGGGGACTTAAAAGCCCGTCTGTCCAGCAAATTGCGGATTTCTTGCGCGGTGCCACAAGCCAAATTGGCGATCCGAAAAGGGCGCGCACCTCCCGACCGGTCGATCTCGGAAAGAATGATTTGTTCCTGCTTTTCCAGCCGCGTCTGGACGCAGCGCATCGGTTCCAACGCCAAACGATGGACGAATTGAGCATAAGGCGTTGTCCCTTCGCGGCCCCATTCATAGACATAGTCCATGACTTTGTAGTCGCCGGGATAACCGAGAGGCTTTTCATAGGCCCGTCGCTGCAAGGGCGACACCACCGTTTCCGAGGTGATCAAGGCTTCGGTGAACGTTTTCGCCCATCTGACTTCGGCTGGATCGGACATGGCCGCCGCCAGCTCATTCCCTTCTTCGCAGAAGGCACGCCATTGAGGGATGGCCTTTTCCTCACATGTCCGAAGAAACGCTTCGATTTGGTCCTGCTCCGGCGAGGTTTGATCGACGAACTCCTCGATCTCCTTTTTGTTCTCGTGGAGCAAGTAGCTTAGGTCGGCGACGAAGGACCGGTAGGCCGAAGGAACATGCTCGCGAACCTTCCGAACACAGAGCTTTTCTTCTGCGGCGGCTGACAATTGAAGAAACTTCGTTTTAAGTTCGGACAGATCCAGATATCCGTCTGGAAATGTGACACCTAATTTTGCCTTTTTGGCGCCGGTTTCGATCCGCGCGATCCGGCCGGTTCCCGAAAATAAGGTTTGGCCACGGAAATCGAGGGCCAGCGGTAACTCTTGAGCGGGGGCAAAACGTGCGGCGTGGTCTAACGGGAGTTCCACGGCAAGGCCGCTCATGCTCAGGTCTAACAGGCCCACTTCCTCGTCATGGAGATGAACCTCGGGCAGGATGTCGCCAAAGAAGGAACGCGCAGGAAATCGTTCGGCGCGAAAATAGACATCGCGCCCCTTAGCCCCCGCCAGTTCTTCATATGCTTGCGTCATCGACAAACGCCGCCACCACTGTTAACCAAATATTAAGCTTTCGCACAAAGATAGCTTAATTCTTTGTTAACTATATTCACATTATAGCCTGTAAATGTTTCGTTAACTTTTGATGTTATGAGATTTTATCAGGCTTTGTCATTTGTTAATCTTGGTTAATTCAAATTTAACCACATTTTCATTAATTACGCAGTGAAGCTACTTCACCCTCCCCTGATTTATACTTAAAGGGTGGTTTTGTTGCTTGTGAATTACTTAACAGGTAAATCGAGAAATACTCTGTGTGATAAGCGTCAATAGCCGGACTCAACTCATGCCCTTGGCCGCTCATCGACACATTGCACGCATTTGTTCCGCAAAGATTTTCGCCACTTTGTCCGCTCTGACGGCCCAACCGACCGAAGGCCGGCGGGCGGTAGGGGAAGGCCTATTCAAGGTAAAAGACCCGCGTTACCCAATAATGCGACTGATCGCAGCGGCCTTCATTGGCTGTCGGCAAGTTTTAATCTGCAGGCATCCTAGATTTAATGCTCCCTTTACTGACGAAATACTTGTTTCCTGGACCGAAAACTGCACTGACCCTCGGCGGTTCCGGTGTAGACCGTTCCAAATCGGGCGCAAGTCATCTAACCTGCTTCATAAACAGGGCCCCGGTGTTATGGGCACTAGTTTAGAGAGCGAATTTGGCAATCAAACAACTCATTAGGGACTTCGCGTGCCAGAAAAAGAACGCCAACAGCTCGGCCCTCACCTTCCGTCTCCGTTCTTCTTTGCGGTCAATGCGCCGAGGATCACGCTGCTCGGATGCCTACTGATTACACTCTTTCTTATGGCGGGCGCTCAGCATCTGACAATCTCGTCAGACACGCGCCGGTTTGCCGGTCCCGAGAATACGGACTTGAAACGATTGGAGAAATTCGAAACGGTCTTTTCGCAAAACAACAATGTGTTCATCGCGTTCCACGCACCAAGTGGAACGCTGTTCACTGAGGACCGGATACGAAAGCTACACGACATGACGGAGCGGGCCTGGACCCTGCCTCACGCCATCCGTGTCGACTCGATCACGAATTATTTGTTTCTGGATTCTCAAGACGACGATGTCGAGCTTCAGGCACTTAGTCCGTTCGCCTACGATCCCCGCAGGGAAGAGATGTCGGTTGCAGACCGCTTAGCGTTGTTTGAGCGCCGGGTGGCGCAAGAAACACTGTTGCAGCGTTGGCTCGTTTCGCCGGACGGGACGACCACTGGCATCAACATCAATTTTCAGATCCCTAAAGACGCAACCCTGGAAGTGCGCGAGATCATGACGGCTGTCCGTGCTTTCGTGGCCGAGTTGGACTCCGACAACGATGGCGCCCTGCAGGCCCATGTGACCGGCAATATCGCGCTAATGTCTCTGTTCGCCGAAGCGGCCGAGCAAGACTCCGCTTCTATTGTGCCGATCTGTTTTCTGCTGATCGGTTTTATGGTGGTCCTGTTTTTCAGATTTTCCACCGCGACGCTTTTCATTTTGACCGCTGTTACCATGGCGACATTCATCGCTTTAGGGTTTGCCGGCTATAACGGAAGGGTCATTGACCCGGGATTTTCTGCCGTGCCGATCATCGTGATGATCTTGGCGTTGGCGAGCGGTGTGCACTTTGTGATCGGCACACAAAAATTTGTCGACGACGGTTTGTCCGGTCGCCAAGCCGCGGCCGCCTCCATCCGAGAAAACTTTTTTCCGATTTTCCTAACCGCCGTCACCACATCGGTTGGCTTCTTCGTGCTCAACTTTGCGGATTCCCCATCTTTCCATGCCTTGGCAAATGTCGTCACCGTCGGTGTGGTTGCGGGCTTTGTTCTGTGCTTCACTTGGATCGCGGCGGGGTTGGCTCTATTCCCGCTAAAGCCGTCGCCCCGCCCGGTCAAAGCGCAGGCTTTCTTATCCGGCATGACGGAATTCTTGAGCCGGCATCCGCGGCGAATTCTCTTCACCTCCTTCATCGTGACCATTGTTGTCTTGTTGGGGGCATCGCGGTCGGTATTGGACGCAGATTTTGTTCGGTATTTCGATGAACGGTACGACTATCGACAAGCTTCCGATTTTGTCGAGGAGCGTTTGACCGGACTCAACGTTATCGAATTTCAACTCGACAGCGGTGAAGCCAATGGGATCAACGCCCCGGAATATATGCGTAACGTCGAACGGTTTTCGAGGTGGCTGGAAAGCAATCCGAAAGTGGCGCATGTCAGTTCGCTTTCGGAAACTCTAAAACTGATTTACGAGAACATGGTGCCGGAAGAAGAGCGGCAAGACATACTGCCCGCTTCCCGAGAAGAGATCGCGCAATTCCTGTTACTCTACGAACTTTCCCTGCCTCAGGGCTTGGATCTTAAGGACCGGATCAGCTCGGATAAATCTTCCACCCGCGTGACAGCCATTTTGAGAGGCGCCACCTCCCGCGACATCACCAAACTCAACGAAGACGCGATACTTTGGCTGCGTAACAACGCGCCGGAGGAAACTTGGACCAACGGCGTTTCCATCAATGTCTTGTTCGCCTATTCGGTGATTAAGAATGTGAACCCCATGGTGACTGGCACTTTCGTTGCTCTACTGATTATTTCCTTCTTGGTGCTGGCGGCTCTCCGAGACATTCGACTGGGGATTATCGGTTCACTGACAAATCTGCTGCCAATAGCACTCGGCTTTGGGCTTTGGGGATATCTGGTCGGCGTTCTCGGTTTGGTGGCGGCCGCCGTGCCGGCAATTACTCTCGGTCTGATTGTCGACGACACGATACACTTCCTCGTGAAGTATCAGCGGGCCCGTCAGATCCTTGGCCTAAACGCGCTGGACTCGGCGAAATACGCCATGAACCTCGTGGGCAAGGCGATCATCATTACCACCGTTTCACTGGTGATCGGTTTCTTGGTGCTGACCACATCAGGGTTCGAGTTCAACCGCAGCCTCGGTCTGTTCACCTCGATGATCATCGTTGGGGCCCTGTTCATTGACCTGATCGTCTTACCCACGCTGCTCATGTGGTTGGATCGGGAAAAGACCCCTAAACAACGGGTCGCGGCTTCACAAACATCTTGAGTTCATCCCGCATACGCAAGGTAATGCGCAGTTGTAAATCGACAGGTGCGTCATCCGCACGGGTGAGTTCAAACTCACGGGCGATCTTGGCAATCGCGAGCGTCAGTTCCATCAGAGCAAATGTCGATCCGATGCAGCTGCGGGGGCCTACGGAAAACGGCAGATAGGCAAAGCGGTGCCGTTGTGACCGCCGCTCCGGCGCAAACCGATACGGATCGAACTGGTCCGGATGATCCCACAGCTTTTCGTGCCGGTGCAGGACATACTGTGAGACGGCCACTGTGGTGCCTTTTCTGATTTTTTGTCCGCAGATGACATCGTCGTCCTTGGCCACTCGGATCAAAATCGACGATGGAGGGTACATGCGCAACGACTCGTCGATCACCATGCGCGTGAACTTCAGATTTTTCAGATCACCCGCTTCCGGCTCGCGCTCTCCCACAACTTCTGCAACTTCTTCCCGGATCTTTTGTTCTGCCCACGGAAACTCTGATAGCAGATACAGCGTCATGGTCATCGCATTGGCTGTTGTCTCGTGACCGGCGGACAGCAATGTCGCCAGCGTGTCTTTAAGCTGCTGTTCGCTCATGCCTTGGCCCGTCTGCTCGTCGCGGGCATCCAGCAGCATGGTCAGGAGATCATCGGGTCGCTCCGTCTGGGCACGCCTTTCCGCCACGATGCGTGCGGTTTCGTTATGCAGATGATCGATCGACCAGCGGGCGCGGCGTACCTTCGGGCTCGGCAGCCAATCCGGCAGGCCGAGAAAATCTAGAATGTCGACGCGCCCCACCGTTTCGACATAGAAGGTCACCGCATCGCCCAGGGCTTTACGGTCCACATTGATGCCGGAGAACAAGCTTTGGCACAGCAGTTCCAGGGTTAGCTGCATCATTTCCC
>JANQMY010000105.1 GCA_028279895.1 Alphaproteobacteria bacterium | reverse complement strand
CATTATGCGCTCGGTGCGGAATTGTCGGACGATCACGAGGAGCGGACAACGATTGTCGCCTACAGGGCGTTTTTCGGCTACTTGGGAGGTGGCGCAATCTTCCTGGCGGCACGCTTTCTCTTCAGCGAGACACCTGAATATGCGGTGCCCCAACTTAATCCAGAGCCCTATCCGCTAATTGGACTGATCTTTGGGGCGCTGATGGCGCTCCTTATTTTCGCTTCTGCATTGGGGACGCACTCGATCATTCCACGTCTTCCCCGCCCGCCCGAAAAGAAAGTGCCAGTAAGTTTTCAACGATTATGGCGCGAAACGCGCGGGGTCGTCTCCAATACAGCCTTTCGTTTCTTCTTAGGAGGATTCTTCATATGGACGACCGGCCTGATTATTGCGCGTTCGCTTGAAATTTACATGGGAACCTATTTTTGGCAATTGACGAAGAACCAAGTGTTTATGCTCCCAGTAGTTGGCATGATCGCCATGTTGGTAGGGACTATCTTCTGGGCTTGGATATCGAGGAAGATCGGCAAGAAGAACTGCTTTCTCTATAGCGTTTCGATCTATTGCACCATTCTTCTTGTCTTGCCTTTGTTGAAAATGGTCGGCTACTTTCCTCCGCACGGCACGGACGTGTACGTGGCAACGGTGTTTGTCGGCTACTTCGTCGCTTCTTTTGCGGGTGGATCGCCGCCCGTTGTTGCAGGTTCCATGCTCGCGGACATCGCCGATGAATACGAGCTGGAATCCGGACTGCGACAAGAGGGAATATTTTTTGGCGCCATTAACATGGTGACAAAGGGATCGGCCGGTATCGGTGCGCAGATTGCTGGCGTTCTGCTGGCGATTATCGGTCTCGAGCGTCAAGCGGATCCCTCAAGCCTCACGGATCAAACCGTCATCGGGTTGGGAATTTCTGGCGGCCTGGTTATCGCTCTGTTCGGATTTGCGGCGGTGTGGATCTACAGCGGATACCCAATATCGAAGCATAGACACAAAGAAATCCAACAGGCTCTTCTAGCAAGGAACCGACCTCAGATGGTAGCGGGAACATTTGGTGGAACAGAAGCCAAACAACGTTAGTGGATCGGCATGGCCGTCGCCGTATTACTCTTGGTACGTTGTTTTCGCACTCATGTTGCTTGTCATTTCGTCATGGGTCGACAGCCGGATCATTTCTCTATTGGTAGAGCCGATACGGGGCGATCTGAACATCAGTGACACTGAGATAAGGCTTCTCCATGGAGTCACGTTCGGCATCTTTTATGGCCTTATGGGAATTCCGCTTGGCACGACGCGTATCTTTGGTCGGTTGTCATGCGCGTCGCTGGCGGTACCGACGAAATCATCCGCAATCCGATAGGCGAACGCGTCCCAGGTTTGCCGGGCGGAGTTCGTATAGACAAAGAGGCGCCGCTTAACGAGGTGACGGTCGGAGAACCATGAGTCGGGTCGGCATACGCCTCAGATTATGTGAGTGCATCGTCGACCGAGCTGCATGCGCATTGCTTTTTGACGACCGGAGCGTTCCCTTGGTCAGCGCTGATTTTGTAGTGATTTGTGGCTTACCGTTTCTTGACTAAATAAGCTAACTTATATAACTATGTAGACACTGGCGTGACGAACAGATGTGATCCGTCGCGATGTCGGCGATCCGTCGGTTTTCCGGCATCGGCGGCCAAACAATTCGCCAAATGTGCCTCTTGGAGGAAATAGATGAGCCAAGTTCCATCCCACGTGCCGGACGATCTCGTGCGCGACTACTCTCCCAGTGCTGATCCGGCTTACGGCGATGATCCGTGGAAGGTTTTTTCGCGGATGCATGACGAGCTGCCGGACATTTACTGGACAACCGCCGAAGGGGGGCACTGGGTCGTTACGCGTGCTGAGGGCATTAGGGAAGTTCTGCAAAATCCAGGCTTATTCTCTAGTAAGAATGCTTCTCGGGGCGGATTTCCTCGGCGTCTCATTCCCATTGATACGGATGCGCCGGAGCACACGGAATACCGTAATATTCTAAATCCGACCTTGTCGCCAAAATCGATTGACGGTTTGGATGATCTAATAACTGAAATCACCGTCGGGTTGATTGACAAATATATTGGCCAGGGTGAATGCGAATTTCTGGACGACGTTGCTAAAGTAATACCGACGACAATCTTTACGAAGCTGATGGGGCTGCCACTCGAACAGCATAAGCTTTTTCTGAGGTGGGTCGATGAGGTATTACACAACCGCCGTGGCGATGACCAAAGGATGAAAGCGGGGCTTGAAATTGTCGAGTTCCTTGACGGTCTTGTAAAGGATCGCAAGAAGGAGCCAAAGGACGACATTGTAAGTACGATTCTAGCGGCGCGCGTCAACGACAAGCCTCTCACCGACGAAGAGGTGATGGACTATTGCTTTTTGCTATTCATCGGCGGTTTGGATACTTTGGCAAGCTTAATGGGTTACACGTTTTACTTCTTTTCTCGACATCCTGAACAACGCAAATTGTTGGTCGAGAACCCAGATCGGATACCGGACGCGATTGAGGAAATGTTGCGTATGCACTCAATCATCACTACAAATCGGACGTGCACGAAGGATCTGACCTTGGGCGGTGTCCAGATGAAAGAAGGCGATGATGTTTCGGTGAATACCGCACTCGCCAGTCTGGACCCAAGGGAGTTTAAGGATCCTTTGAAGGCTGATTTCGATCGTTCGCCGAATAGGCATCTGGCTTTGTCTTCCGGGCCTCACCGGTGTCTAGGATCTCACCTAGCGCGTCGGGAGCTGCGCATTCTCTTAGAGCAATGGTTTAAGCGTATTCCCGATTTCGAGGTTAAGCCCGGGGCGAAAATCCGTCACCATCTGGGTGTGGTTGGTTTGGACACTCTTCCATTGGTCTGGAAACCAACTGTATAATCATCTGTAAGACATTCGACATCAATGAGTCGGAGTTTTCGTGGGGGATTAGATGACTGAAGCGCCGCCCAGAATATTGCCCGTGCTCAGCCGTGAGAATCAGGAATTCTGGACGGGCGGTGCAGAGGGCGAGCTGCGGATAGCTCGATGCCAAGACTGCGGGTACTACATTCATCCGCCTGCACCCATATGCGCCAAGTGTTACGGCAGAAACATGAAGCCGGAAGCAGTCTCTGGGCGCGCGACGGTCGCCACATTCACGATCAACCAGCAGAAATGGCTGCCAGACTTAACAGTGCCATATGCGATCGCGATCGTTGAGTTGGAAGAACAGAAACAACTGCGTCTAACAACCAACATTGTAAATTGTCCATTAGATGAAATAGAGATCGGGATGAAGGTGAGGGTAGTTTTTGAGCAACAGGAAGACATCTTTCTGCCTCTGTTTGAGCCCGCTTAGCATTACTCTTTATGGACGATACTCGTTAAAGCCTATTTGGCGTGCGGCCGACCATTGGTCATTGCGCCAAACACTTTGATCCTCGCCCCAACCGCGGACGCCGTTGAACGACCATTCAAGCAGTGTGTTAACAGTGACACCTCTGCCACTTGGGATAAACATCCGGCTCACCGCATTTCCTTCGGCAACAAGATTGCGTCCCACCTCATCATTGCATTCGATGACGAGCCTCTCAATCCATCCGTTCTGTTGGTCGCGCTCAACACGGCGCCATCCTCGAGCAATCTGCTGGCGTATGCCATCTTTGATCAGATACCCGTTGGTCACGATTACGGCCTCATTTTCATCGAGTTCCCGCGGACGCTCGAAAAGGCAAAATGCATCGTTTTCTGAAGTTGTCGCAAACGGATACCCAATCTGCCAGCCCCGCTGGAAGAAAGGCGGCTGTTGTCCGCGTGTTGGATGCGTTCGACATTCGAAGCTCGCGCGCCGGTCCATGCGAGAGCGAATAGCATCATCTGTCATATAATCGCGAGTTGACGCATTATGACTAAATAGTTATATAAGTTATATAATTAACGACTTCAGTCGACTGGGAGTCAAGCTAATCTGGCGAAAGATCTTGCGAACACGTGCGATCTTGTGTCTGCGAGAGGGTGGAAATGAGACTTAGTGACTACCTAAAAGGCGTATTTGAAGTCGACCGGGATGCGAATGCACTTGAGTATGACCACGAATGGCATACCTGGGGCGAACTTGGGCACTCAATCAAGGCTGTCAATGATGCTTTGGACACGTCTGGGTTGGGTGCCGATACGGGTGTTGCCATATTGCTCAGGAATCACCCGGCACATTACGCGGCGATCATGGCGATGTTTATTTCAGAGCGGTGCATCGTAACGATCAATCCGATGCAACCGCTGGACCGCGTAAAATCTGATTTGAAAAGGCTGCGCATGCCAGCAATCATCGCCGAAACAGAAGATTGGAATGCGTCTGGACTTCGGGACTTGGCGAGAGAAATCGGTAGTGTTGCGATTGAGTTGACTGGCGACAAAACGAATCCGGTTAAATTTGTCGAAGGATGCGAAAACCTCGGGTCTGGCGACCATCACGCCCCCCTTGAAGGCATTGCGATTCAAATGCTCACGAGTGGCACCACCGGAACGCCCAAGCGAGTTCCCCTGAAACGAAAACACTTTGAGAAAGCCATGGCCGGCGCCATGGTTTATGAGCGCGATCGGAACGAGGGCGATCCGCCTAAATTGCGCTCCGGCGTTCAGCTGCTACAAACGCCATTCGTCCACATCGGAGGCATTTTCGGTGCTGCCAACGTCACACTAGCCGGACGCCAAATGTGCTTGCTGGAGAAATTCACAGTCGAATCCTGGCACGACGCCGTGAAACGTCATCGGCCGAAAGTGGCGGGAGGCCCACCAACGGCATTGCGAATGATCCTCGATGCAGACCTTCCTAAAGACGATTTATCGAGTCTTGTAGCGCTAAGAGCGGGGACCGCACCATTAGCGCCCGAAATGGTTGATGAGTTTCTGGACCGTTACGGAATTCCGGTCTTAGAGAACTACGGTGCAACAGAGTTTGCGGGCGGAGTTGCTGGCTGGTCCCTTGGCGACTTTAAAAACCATTGGTCGGAGAAACGTGGAAGTGTTGGACGGGTACAGGACCACATTGACGCGCGCGTCGTGGATCAAGAGGACTTCTCGGAACTGCCAATTGGAGAAGTTGGACTTCTGGAAATCAAGGGCAGCCAAATCGGCGACGGCAAGTCTTGGGTCCGAACGACGGACCTTGCCCAGCTGGACGAAGATCGTTTCCTCTACATTCTCGGTCGAGCGGATAACGCGATCATTCGCGGTGGCTTCAAAGTGATGCCTGGCGACGTCGTTAAGGCGTTGGAAGCGCACCCCAGCATTCGCGAGGCGTCTGTTGTTGCACTGGAAGATCGCCGATTGGGACAAGTGCCTGTTGCCGCAATGATTTTGAAACGTGGCGCCCGTCCCCCAAGCGATGAGGAGCTTGGAAATTGGATCAGGGAGCGTATGACCGCATACTCGGTGCCAACCGCTTATAAATTTGTAGAAGAACTGCCACGCACACCGTCACTCAAAGTAAGTGCGCCCGACGTAAAGGCGCTCTTTGAGGGGATGCGGTTTAGCGTGGCCCAGAACCGGTAATGAACATGACACACGGGAAGGCACTTAACGACAAATGCGCGGTTGTTACCGGCGGTGGCCGGGGCATCGGCCGCGCGATTACGAAGGTTTTATCTGACGCTGGATGTCGCGTTGCCATTCTCGGGCGCAGCCGAGAATCCCTTATTGAAGCGGCCGACACGATCAGTGATTCCGTATCGGTAATTCCGACTGATATCGGACAGCCGGATGCCGTGCGGGAAGCCTTTACAAGCATCGCCCATGACTTCCAGGGAATCGATATACTTATAAATAATGCAGGCGTTTTTCCGATCTTCAAGGTCGAAGAAGCCACCGACGCGGAACTGTCCCAGACGATTAACACCAATCTCATGGGAACGATCTACTGTATCCGCGAGGCGGTCCCCCTAATGAGGAAAAGGGGAGGGGGAGATATCGTGAATATCTCTTCTGAATCGGTTCGAAACCCGTTTCCATTCTTGAGTGTCTACGCTGCATCGAAGGGCGCCGTTGAAGTGCTGTCGATGGGGCTGCGCAGTGAGCTGCAGCCCGACAACATCCGCGTGACCACTGTGCGCTCTGGCCGGGTTCAGAGTGGCGGTGACGGCACAAGCAATTGGAACCCGGAATTAGCGGAACGATTTTTTGAGGCGGCGACGGCCTCAGGGCATATGCGTTTCTCCGGTGAAGGGATGAGCCCTGAAACTATGGCTGCGGCCGTACTGAACATTTTGACGCTTCCGCGAGAAGCAAATGCAGATCTCCTGGAATTGAGATCATTTTAGTTCCAACGGTCTGGTCGCGTTGCTAATGTGCGTACTTTGCCTGCTCTTCGAGACATATTGTTTCGCCTGAATGATATACGGACGGCCCACGAAAGATGGATAATGTTAGATCAGCAGCGTGTGCTCTTCGTTTCTGTTCGTAGTCCCTGACTTCCTGGACTCGTTGACATGTCGCCATCTCGGCGGCGTCCCAATGCGCTACAAGTGTGAAGAAGCGGATCATATGTCTTGAAAGCATGGTCGCGACTGTTCCGGTTAATCCGCGTGCGCTGTAGTTGTTACTTACGCTATTGGCAGATAATCGATGTAATGCGACAGGTTGCTCGACAATGACACAGGCGGTGCCGTCTCGAATAAAACGGTTTTGACAAGCTAGTGTCATGTGGAGCGGATCCAGCACCGTATGCTCCAAAGCGTCGGACCAATTGTTCGATCCGTATCCTTTCACGTTTCCCGAGATTGAGTGGGGAACCTCAACCCTATTGATCAACAAGGATGGATGGCCTTGCTCCCTCACAATTCGATCCACGAGTTGGCTCTTCGAAATGAGGTCCAGGCTTGGTTGTTCGTAAGTTCTGAGATCCTCCGTATCGACACTTCCAAAAATCTGGGATTGCTTTCGGTCAATGTAGGATTCATCGACCGCGGCCACGGAGAAACCCGCTTTCAGCAAGGCCGTCACATATGCCGGACCAGATCCATTTGCGGCATTTGTAACGATCGCAGTAAAGCGTTCCTTTTTCACGAGGCATCACCCAGAATTCAATTGGATAATTAGACAACGTAGTAATATAATTTAGTGGATTAGACCAGCCAATTGTTGCAAGACTATTGGTGCCGCCGCGCAGTCTGAGAAAATGTGATGGTATGGTGCCATCAATGACCGGTGCCGACGGCGCCGATCTCAAGTGGTGGTCCGGAAAAACTGGAGACAATGCTGATGGGCGTTAGGCTTACCGAAGAAGAGTTCGATGATTTTTTGGCAAAAGGGCACACACTCATTCTATCCACCATCCGGAAGTCAGGCGAGCCCTTTATGACGCCAAACTGGTACGTATACATTGATGGTGCGTTTTACGTTCGGACATTGGCGAAGTCTGCAAAAGTGCAACACATTCGCCGCGACCCTCGTGCCTGCTGCCTTGTAGAAGAAGGCGAGAAATGGATCGATTTAAAGGCCGTCATCGCAAACTGCGACGCTCAAATCATAGAGGATGAAGCGACACTCAAGGCGGTGGGTGAGGCCATGGGATCGAAATACGAAGGATTTCGTCCCAACACGACAAAGCAACCTAAAGCAACCCGCGATCACTATTCGAGTGGTTCGGTGGTGATTAAACTGACGCCGAAGCCGGGGGAGATTCGGTCTTGGTACAACCGAAAAATCCGAATGGCTTCATGAAGCCCGATGGGCGGACTGGCTGGGCCGGCATTGTTCGCTAGTGCGGTCAAAAGAATACCGGGCCGCGTTCAATCCTAGTGAGTCACTAGCCGCCATGGAAGCTTATGGCTTTCAGGTTGGTATACTCATCAAGGCCTTCTTCGCCATATTCTCGGCCAATGCCAGATCGCTTAATGCCGCCGAATGGTGCATGGGAGCTCATCTTGCCGCTACCGCCATTGATCGAAACGCCGCCCGTCTTTAGCCGCAGCGCCATTTCATAAGCGAGCCCTACATCCGCCGAAAAGACACCGGCGCTAAGGCCATACTTTGAATCGTTGGCAAGTGCGACGGCTTCGTCGTCTGTGTCGTATCCAATCACAACCCCGACAGGACCGAATATCTCGTCCTGTGCGATCTGTGATTTGTTGTCGACATTATCGAACAATGTCGGCTCGTAGAAGAAGCCCTTTGTAAGGCCCTCGGGTCGTTTGCCCCCGGCAACAAGTGTTGCCCCGCTGTCACGGCCAAGTTCGACATAATGTTCGACGCGGTCACGCTGAACGGCTCGGATAAGGGGGCCCATGCCAGTCTCGGCGTCAGATGGGTTGCCAACTTTGACATGAGCTGCCATTCCAGCAAGTGTCTGAACATATTGTTCGCGTACGGAATTATGAACAAGATGGCGAGTCGTCAAGGCGCATCCCTGGCCGCAATGGATGGTAAAGCCCATCAGGCCGGCCATAGCGGCTTGATGTAGATCAGCATCTTCTCGGACAATTAAGGCCGACTTGCCGCCCAGTTCCAACAATACTCGTTTCAGCCCTGGTGCGGCCTGCCCCATAATGGCCGAGCCAACTGAATCCGAACCGGTAAACGTTATCAGGTCAATGCGATCGTCAGTTGTGAGCGCCTCTCCAACTTCCTTGCCGCCGGTCACAACATTCAGAACGCCTTTGGGCAGTCCGATCTCTGCCGCCACCTCTGCAATGATCAGCGCCTCAAACGGTGTGTATGGCGATGGCTTCAATACGACCGCGTTACCCATCGCCAGTGCAGGCGCGATCTTCGATATGTTCAAGAAGAACGGGAAATTGTATGGCGTGATTGCGGAAACAACGCCGACCGGTTCCCGAACTTTAACCCCCGCTCCCAGCACTTTAGTGCCGGCGGGGCTTGGGGTGACTTCTACCGGCAACGGCATCGCCGGCTCGCGCTGGCAGGCATTGATGAAATACTGCATGTGCTGCATCGGAATGCCAAACTGAAGCGTTTGAGCAAGAATTTGGGTGGCTCCAGCTTCAGCGATGATCAGATTTTGGATCTCCGCTGCTCGAGCCAACAAGGCGCCGTGCAATTCCTGAAGCTTCGCCGCGCGCTCTTTGGCCGACATGGTCGGCCAGGGGCCACTGTCGAAGGCCTCTCTTGCCGATGCAAGTGCTGCTTCCACTTCGGCAGGACCGCCCAGGGGTGCCAAACCAATCACTTCTTCTGTTGCGGGATTGATGACTTCTTCCTTGTCGCCGGAAGCGGGCGCAACCCATTCATTTCCGATATATAGTCCATCAGTTTTCAAGAATGGTTGGGTCATCGGACGCTCTCCCTTGTTATGGCGGCGGTAGATTTATTATATTACTTATCATAATGATATAGCTATGTTAAGGCAGCGCCAGCTTGGAGCAATTGGATGTCTCCCAATTCCAGTGTTGATTACCAGAGTTTTCGCCAAGAGGTTCGAACTTTTCTCGCTGAGAACCTGACGGAGGAATTACGCGAAGCGGGACGTTTTACCGCGGGGCTTATTTCTCCGTATGAGTACGGGATTAAGTGGCAAAGAATCCTGCATGCGCAGGGATGGGCAGCACCGACATGGCCCAAGGAGTATGGCGGCCCAGGGTGGGACGCGCCCCAGCGCTACATTTTTGCCCATGAATGCGGGCTGGCAAACGCACCAAGTTGGTCGAACATGGGGGTCATACTATGTGGCCCCGTCATCATGGCCTTTGGCCGAGATGATCAAAAAAAGTTCTACTTGCCACGCATGCTGACGGGAGAAGATTTTTGGGCGCAGGGTTATTCCGAGCCAGGTGCCGGATCTGATCTCGCTTCACTTTCCATGAAGGCCGAGTCGGATGGTGATGATTATTTACTTAACGGGTCAAAGATTTGGACAACGCATGCGCGCTATGCAAACCGGATGTTTTGCCTGGTCAGGACATCAAATGCCGGCAAGAAACAAGAGGGCATTACGTTTCTGTTGCTTGATATGGATACGCTCGGCATTCGTGTGGAACCCTTAATCACAATAGCAGGTGAGCAGGACTTTAATCAGGTCTTCTTCGATGATGTGCGCGTGTCAAAACGAAATCGCATCGGGGAGGAGAACGGTGGCTGGCAGGTCGCCAAGTATCTGCTCGAATTTGAACGTAACAACGGCTCCAGTGTTGCGGGGAGAATTAGGGCAACACTGGAGAACTTGAAAGGCGTTGTTAAGCTTGAAGGCGTTGAAGCGGATCAGTTCTTTCAAAAGGCGCTGAGCGAAGTTGAAATTGAGCTTTCTTCATTGGAGGCGATGGAAGAACAACAGATGGTGGCTCTGGTAAAAGGCGAATCGCCTGGAGCCAGCGGCTCAATCCTTTCGTACAAGAGCACCCAACTGTCTCAACGCATAACTGAAATTGGCATCGAAGCTGTTGGATACTACGTCTCGCCCGAGCAAAAGGCCGCAAGAACACCTTCGAGCAATATCCCTGCGATTGGTCCTGATCATGCGTTGCCGATCATGCCGCGCTACTTGGGACAAAGAGCCTCATCCATTGCAGGTGGTTCCGACGAGATCCAGAAAAACATCATTGCCAAGTCTGTTTTGGGTCTTTAGGCAACCATTCGTTGGCGTTAGAGCGGAATGTCGTCTTAAGAGTTCTCTTCGCTTCCGTCAGGTTTTCGGGTCTGTTCGAACGCTGCTCTTGCCGCCATTCCCGATAGAGTCATATTGACGGCTTCCAAGTCGAAAATCTTTTCGAGCGATCCTTCTTCTGCCGTATTGAGGTTTTGCTTCATATATCGATAGGTCGCTGGGGACCCTGAAGCGAGTTTCTCGGCGATGGCGTAAGTATAAGCCTCAAGTTCTGAATCCGGAACGACCCGGTTGACGATTCCAAATTCGTGTGCGGACTTTGCTTCGATTTTCTCACTCAGAAAAAACAACTCGCGCGCTTTGGCGGTGCCCAGAATCCTGGTCCAGAAGTAGGCACCGCCGTAATCTCCGGATCCTCCAACCCGGGCGAATGATGTCACGAAAACGGCGTTCTCGGAGGCCACGCGCAGATCGCACGCACCGGCGAGGTTGAGGCCGGCGCCGGCTGCTGCCCCTCGAATCATTGCGATGGCTGGCTTGGGCATTTGATGCAGTATTCTAGCTGCTTCCATACGACTGCGAAGCCATTGAACGCGATCTTCAAATGACTTCGGTCTAGTGTTTTTTTGCCCGGCCGTATCGTTTTTCTTGGCGTCGCCGGTAGCCCGCAAGTCGCCACCCGAACAAAAGGCGCCGCCGGCACCCGTCAGGACAACCACGCGAACCTCAGGATCCTCCGACAAATCTTGCAGCGTAGTTGTAAGCCTCTTCATAAGAGGAGGATTGAGGGCGTTGCGCCTTTCAGGCCGGTTCAAGGTGACCGTGGCGATTTGGTTCTCGCGGGAAACAATAAGGATTTCTTCGCTCATCTCTTTTCTTTCGCTGTTGCTCGCTGAGGGTCACCAAAATGCCACACCAGCGTCACGTTAAGGTACCTAAATTATATAACTACGTTGACGAGGTAAGAAAAGTATGTAATTTAAACATAATAGGCCGATTGGAATGGCTGGGTAATGAGCCGGAAAACGGCCGCAGTTAGAAAAGAAGCTAAGGCGGTCGTGTTGGCCGTTTCGAGGGGAAGAGCGCTTTGGCGCTTCACTAGGGAGGAGTGACGAAATGAGCCATAGAAAGGCTTTGTTGCTGTGCGCCGCGACTTCGGCGATTTTAGCATGGGAGATGGTCCCGGTAGGTGCTCAAGATGGGACATCTGGCCCTGCGGCTGGCGGCGCGATGGACGAAATTATCGTCTCTGCACGAAAGCGCGAAGAATCCATTCAAGAAATCCCTGTCGCGGTTACTGCTGTAACGGGTGACGCTCTCAAGGATGCGGGTGTCGTGGAGTTCACCGACCTGACGGAGATTGCTCCAAATCTTCGCATTTTTAGCACCCAATCCAGTCCTGGCGGTGCGGCTGTAACATTGCGCGGTCAGGCGCAGGCCGACATCCTGCTGACGACCGATTCCTCGGTCGGGATTTACCTGGACGGCGTCAACCTGCCACGGCAGCTTGGACTCGGGGCAAACATTTTTGATGTTGAACGGATTGAGGTTCTAAGAGGGCCCCAGGGAACTCTGTACGGCCGAAACACGACAGCCGGTGCCATCAATGTTATTTCCAAAAAAGCTCAGCACAATGAGTGGAGCGGATTTGTTGAAGCCACCGCCGGTAATTTCAATCGGAATGACTACTCTGCTGCGATTAATATCCCGATTGTTGATGACACACTGTCAGTGCGCGTGGCGGGACAAAGTACGCACCGGGACGGTTTTGCTGTTTCCGATTTCTCTCAACAAGAATTTGGCGATGACGATGAGCTGTTTTTGCGGGGTAGCTTACGCTTCACGCCAAACGAAAATATCGAAGTGCTGGTGGTTGGAGACTGGCAACAAATCAGAGAAAGCGGCGGCGTCGAGAAATTGGTTACGGCGGGCGCGCCTCTGTCGTCTGCGGCAATTGAAGCGGGTGTTGAACTGGGGGCGTTGAATCCGCTCGATCTTCCCGCGCCGATCCCGGGTCCCACGTTTTTTACCGGGGCCGCAGCGGGCTTGGCCGCCTTGGAAGGATTTGCAGATGGAATGTTTTTTAACACCGACTCAGATGCTCCTGTTTATGGAAATTTTGATGCGGCAGGTATCGGCGGCACGATCACCCTCGATCTGGATCTTTTGACCATTCGGTCAATATCCGGATACCGGACATTCAACAGTGATCGCCTTCTTGATCTCGATGGCACGCCATTTACGATTCTTCATCCGCGATTGATCGGCGACTCGCGGTTCTACTCACAAGAATTGCAGTTCTTTGGGGATGCTTTGGATGATCGGCTCGACTGGTTTGCGGGCGCATTCTACAGCAAGGAAAAAGGTACCGACGGAAGCCGCACTTTCGCAGTTGCGTTCATCAATCCGGCTAATCCAAGCATCTTAGACGGCGACGTTGAAAATTCGAGCTATGCATTCTTTGCCCAAGGTACCTACGCGCTGACAGACAGGTTGGATTTGACTGTTGGTGGACGTTGGACCGAGGAACAAAAAGATCTCACGACTCGAAACGGTGCTGAAGGATTCTTGCCGAACGGCCAGCCTGTGATTTGTTCGGTGCCTGTGGCGGCTCGGCCCGATCCGGCGGTTTGTCTGGGTGAGTTTTCGGACACATTCAGCGGCTTCAGTTACTTGTTCAGTTTGGACTATGAAGTAAACCAGGACACGTTGGTCTACGCGAAAGTATCTCGCGGGTTTAGAGGCGGCGGGCAAAATCTGCGCGGTAGTTCGGACCCGGCGTCCTTTCAATCCTTCGACCCTGAATTCGCTCGGGAAGTTGAAGTGGGCCTGAAAACGGACATATTCGGTGACATGCTTCGGCTAAATGCTGCAGGCTTCTGGACCGACTACAAAGACATTCAGCGCAGCATTATCGTACCGGGGGTCGGCGCAAATGTCGTCACGGTGCTGACGAATGCGGCAGAAGCGACAATCCTGGGATTCGAAATTGAAGCGGTTTCCAATCCCATCGAAGGTCTCACACTAAGCGCAAATGTCGGCTACACGGATGCGCAGTATGACGCCTTCACGAGCTTGGCGTCGGATGGCATGACATTGATTGACCGGTCCGGCGAAGCGTTTGGGGGCATTCCGGAGCTCACAATCGGTGCGCTCGCTCGCTATGAGACACCTGTCGCGAATTCCAGCTCCGTGCTTGGTATGCAGGTGAACTACTATTGGCAGGATGAAATTGTGTTAGATAGTGAGGCGGTGAATCTCGGTCTATTCGCCGATGAGCAGATCCAAGAATCATATGGTCTCCTCAACGCACAAGTCGATCTCAGTTTTGATGACTATGGTCTGGAATTCGCCTTGTTCGGTCAAAACCTAATAGACCACGCGTATTACACCGATCAAACGGGTTTCACCGGGAACCTTGGTCACGTTATTGGGCTTGTCGGGCAACCGCGCGTTTGGGGTGGCCGGATCACCAAGAAGTTTGGTGACGAATGACGAGAGAATAGTTTCCTCCCAGACTTGGCAGCCGACCAGGATGCCCGCTGTCATGAAAGTGGCGGCGGGCGGGTCAAGTCCAACTTAGCCAATACCGGTCTCTCGTCTCGAGCTAATGGTGGGACGAACAAGATCGGTATTTTTTTGTGGTGAATCGGTGCAAGTGAAAGATTGAAATGACACAGCAAATTCCTCTGGTTGACTATCTGGTTTTGGGAGAGCGGCCTCATCTGGTCGCGAATACCTGCCGGAGTTGTGGTGCGCGATTCTTCGATCGGCGCAATGTGTGTGCCAATTGCTTTGGAACAAGTTTTGAAAAAGTCGATATCGAACCAACTGGTGAAGTGAGAGCGTTTACGATCGTTTCACAGGCTGCTCCGGGCATCGACGTTCCCTTTGTGTCTGCGCTGATCGATTGCGCCGGGACAAGTGTTCGAGGGAACATCATTGGGATCGAACCAGACCCAGACAATCTTCGGTTGGGCATGCAGGTGAAGTTGAAGACTTATTCACTGGGAATGGATGATCGCGGAAACGAAGCGATCGGATTTGGATTTGAACCCTCCACCTGAAAGAGACACAGATATGACGGCACCAGATGAAATTTGGATCTTGGGGATAAGTATGACCAAGTTTGGCAAGCATCCAGAAAAGGATGTTGTTGATCTTGGTACGGATGCGATTCAAAGCGCACTTCTCGATGCAGAAATTACAATGCGCGACGTCGGCGTGCTTGCGGCTGGCAACCTCATGGGTGGTGGGGGCATCGGACAACAACTGCAAAAGCAAGTGGGACAAACGGGGATCCCCGTTTACAACGTGTCAAATGCCTGTGCGACCGGAGCCACGGCTCTCAGAACTGCCATCATGGCCATCAAAGCGGGCGAGACAGATACCGGTCTAGCTGTCGGTGTGGAAAAGCTTGCGGGAGCCGGGCTGTTGGGGGCGGGCGGCCAACCGAAGAATAAGGAAAAGGTGTGGGAGCCCTCAGGGCGCTATGGGGCGGTCGCTCCAGTTGATGGCCGAATTGGAACTCAGACCATGCCTGGCGTGTTCGCGCAGATTGGAATGGAATACGGCCACCGATATGGGGGCACGAGTTTCGAGCTCTTTGCGAAGATCAGCGAGAAAAACCATGGACATTCAACGTTGAATCCTCTGGCAGCGTACAACAAGCCGATGTCCGCCGACCAGATCATGAACGATGTGATGATCGCCTATCCGAACACACGGCCAATGTGTTCAGCGAATTGCGATGGCGCGGCAGCTGCTGTCGTTGTGAGCGGCGAGAAGCTGAAGAAGTTGTCGCTGCAGCAGCAGAAACGCGCCGTTAAAGTTTCAGCGTCGGTGTTGACAACTGATCCCTACGAAGAAGCGTGCCAGATTCTTCCGAACGTCAACACGCTCACGCGAAATGCCGCAATACAGGCTTATGAAAAAGCGGGCATTGGACCTGAGGATCTAGATCTTGTGGAGCTACACGATTGTTTTGCAACAGCCGAGCTTGTTCACTATGACAATCTGATGTTGTGCGCTGAAGGCGGTGCCGTGGATTTCTTCGAGTCTGGTGCGCCCAATCGTGATGGAAGGCTCCCGGTCAATGTGTCGGGCGGACTGCAGTCCAAAGGTCATCCTATTTCCGCGACGGGGATCGCAAATATTTGGGAGATATGCCAGCACCTTAGGGATGAATGCGGCGACCGTCAGATAGCGGGCGCGAAAGTCGGTCTCGCTCATGTGATCGGACTGGGTTCTGCCTGCGGCGTGCACGTACTTGAAAAGGCGGTGAACTGATTTCTGATGCCTGAAGATTACCTCCCGCAAGACTATTGAGCATTGAAGAATGCTCAGCTCCGTTCTGGAAAAAGTCTAGGTCTCTCTCAGTCGACCTGTCCGCGAACAACACGCCAGGTCTCAGCACGTCCTAGCGCATGATACAAATGGCCCAGCGTTGGTCGCGGTCGATCTTTTAGAGCACAATGTTGGGCGAAGAGCGCTCGAGACCTACGACAACAGCAGATGCATTGCCGAACTCACATGTGATGCGGCGCCTGCTGCGCTTTTGTTGTCAGGGCCGGGCGTAAAGCAAGCTGCACTCAATATCCTATCGGCGCAAGCGGTCATTACTGCTCATGAGCAAATGGGTGGTGCTGAAAAACTCATGAAATTGGCGCGTGACTCTACACCCTAGATCGCAAGGCCTTTGGTCAGGTGATTGGTGCGTTTCAGTCGGTGAAACAAAGGATCGCGGAGCTTAATGCATCGGTGGAGTTGGCGCGCGCAAACGCGAATGGACTCGAGTACTGGTCAGATATCTCAACAGAAACCATCAAAGCGGAGCGACTCACTCGCCCATTCTCGAAAACGGTATCGACAATGAGCGAGTGGACGTCGGAGCGTCCCCCGTAGCTCCGAAAATTAGTCGCTATTTGGATCTTCGATCACTTATTCCGCCAGCTTCCCTAACGTTGTCAGCGTTGTTGCTCCATGAGTTCATTGTGCCGGGCAAACATTTTCGCCGCTTGACGCTGAAGGTCGACGGGCACGGCGGGTAGAGGCGGCAGTCCGGCTTCTCTTGAAGGTAAGGAGACAGTTGCTGATCCGTAGGCCGTTTCAGTATCTCTCTGGTTGACCATGTGCATCTCAAGGTCGACCAAGAATCGGCCGTTTTCTTCGCGTTTGCCGGTAACCTTGCCCGTCAGGAATTGGACATCGCCCTGATAGTTGAATTTGCGAATTGAGTCCTCCATACGCTCGATGAAGGCATCATCACCGGCCCAATCTGACACCATATGATAAAGCCAGGCCTGCCTCATCACGCCGTAGTCATAGGCGAGGGGATTGCCAATCGCTTTTGCCCAATCGTTGTCCCAGTGCAGGCGTTGTGCGACGTCCCACACGCCCATTTCGTTCTTGATGTAAAATGGCGCGATACGCTTTCGGTTCTTGTACCCCAATCGTGACGATTTCAGTCCGTAAGGTACAAAACCGTATCCACCTGCGTGAAAGGCGATGACTTCCGTGACGGTCAACGGCCCTTTGACCATGGGCTGCATTTCGTCGCCGATTTTGACGTCTTCCCAGTAGCGCGGGTCTACACCTCTAGGTTTTTCGGCTTCGTAAATGGAGTCGATGCGCTCGTAGTCCTCGTCGGTGTAGTTTGCGGGCTGGATGTCGGCATACTTACCTTTTTCACGCGATTTTTTGCGTTCGGTCTCGACCCGCAAAGTGCGGTAAACGCCGACGACTTCACCAAACTGATTCACATTTACGTTTCTGCTCACTCGAATGACCGATTTGCCGGCAAATTCTGAGTTCTTTTCTTCAACGGACTCCTCGCCTCTGAAAGAAAAGATTCGATCTCCCGTTTTTAGAGGGCGATACCAATCCCATGATCCACCCGATACGAAAACATGGACACCGCGAAAAAGCCCCTTCGTTGCATTCTTGATTTCTTCGGGCATTGGATCACCGAGCATGGGGGTTTTCACGTGACCCACCATCGTTCCATGCGCGATCTGCGTGCCCCATCTCGTTTTAGGACCGTAAGTTTCATCTGTATAAAGCGGATTATCATCGCCGGCACCCATCGCCCAATTTCGGATAGCGTCCGGCGTTGCGACCGAGTAAAGCTCTCGCTGTCTGCTTGCGACATCTACACCGATGAGTAGCTTCGCCCGCTCAATATCCTCGTCTTTGAGCTCGTATTTGAGAGCCTCTTCGAATTCTTTCTCAAGTTTTTCGTCAACCTTGAATGCTTCTTTGACGTGTGCGGGTTTTGCTGCGGTCATTGTAGAAGGCTCCTAATGGGTGTTCTCTGCACCTCATCACGCGGTTAGCTTGTTCGAGAGAGCCGCATGAGTTCGCGCCAAAATGTCTATGGTCCCAGGATAACCAGGTCACTAACTAAGTCAATATTATATAACTTATTTATATTATTAAATGAATTCTAGGCCGGAGAAGAAAGCTGCCACAGACCGCCTTGGATGAGTTCGAGTTGAGAAGGAGAGACAGCTAGGGACGCCCTAGCGCGCCGGGTCCGGCTTGAATTGAGGGGCAACCCAATCGAACTTTAGTGACGACCAAAATAGGGACCGCACCGTGAAGCGGTCGTTTCGGCAGTTTTTGCGCAGGAGGCGCGAAAGAAGTTATGCCGGCGCAGGAATTGCCCGTTTAGCGATATCAATCGCCGATGTCAGACCACTATCCACCGGATTGCCGCCCAAGAATTGTCGTACGCCAATAACTCGGCCACCGGTTGGGACATCGCTTGGATAATCGTCCACAAGAGTGCCGGGCTGGTGTTGCGGAGCTAGATGCCCAACCAAGTAGCGTCCCTGTTCGTCTCTTTCCTCTTTGGCGTAAAAGGCCGAAAAAAAGTGGTCGATCTCGCGCTGTGCCAGCATGCGTTTGGCATAGTCGGCCCCTCCGGCACTCCAAGCAACGATGGTTGTGTTCGAGGATTGCAGAATCCGCAGCAATTCGACCGCGCCTGGACGCAACTGGTCGCTGCGTATGGAGCCGATCAAGGTCCCGTCAATATCGAATAACCAAACTTTGTCCGGGTGGTTCACCCAGGCCTCCGCCAATTGCACCGACTTAGAAGACAACAACCGATCGCTGCCGTCAACAGATATATAACTACGTTAACTATCTTTGCACGTGATAAAGTAGGTTGGTAAAGTGTTGAATGTCCGACCCAGTTGCAAAGAAGCCAAGTATGTCGGGTTTGGGGATTGTATGGCTTTCATTGGTTTTGATTGCGGGAACGAACTAAGGTGCAGACCTGAAGTGCGCCGGAAAGAACAGCAGGGAACGAATGATTCTCAGGATGAATGAACTCAGTTCGATTGAACTCCAAGAGCCAACGTCAGCGCTCGATTTCGATGGCGAAGGACTGCTAATTGTCGAACTTGAAGACCGCGAGTTTGTCGACAAAGTAGACTCCACTTTATTGGGGAATAACCTGGTTACACTTCCACTCCCCGTCGTTGGCCTCGGGTCCGCGGATACTCAGGTGCCCGATTGGGTCGACGTGATGATTGAAAGCGATGTCGAATTAGAACGCATCATCCGAAACGTCAAAACAAATCCGCAAGCCGCTTCCATTCTGGTTCAGACGTTGCGCATAATCGAAGGTCTTTCTAACCTCGATGCATTAGCCGTCGAATCCTTCGCTTATGCGACATTACAGTCAGGTCCTGAACATCGTCACTGGATTACGAATAACTGGGCGACGAAGTCCGATCAGGGCACCCAAGATGACGGATCGGCTGTTCTGCTCAATCGTTCCGACGCCAAGCTTGGTCTTATTCTCAATCGTCCTAAGCAACGAAACGCAATATCGGTGGAGATGCGCGACGCTTTGGTGGAGGCTTTTCGATTGGTTGCGCTTGATCGCAGTATCGAAAATGTGAACGTGTCAGCTGCGGGTTCGTGCTTTAGCATTGGCGGCGAGCTTTCAGAATTCGGCCACGTCAGTGACCCGACGACGGCTCACTTAATTCGATCTCGAATCTTGCCGGCGCGTTTTGTGGCGGGCGACGCCGATAGATATCATTTTCATATCCATCGTGCCTGTATCGGGGCAGGCCTCGAAATCGCAGCCTTCGGCAACACCGTTACAGCTGACCCCAATGCGTGGTTTTCGTTGCCCGAACTCGCAATGGGGCTTATCCCAGGCGCAGGGGGGTGTGTGAGTATCTCGAAGAGGATTGGCCGGCGAAGACTGGCTTATATGGTCCTGATGAATAAGAAGATCAGCTCAAAGCAGGCGCTCGAATGGGGATTGGTTGACGACATTGCGACGCAGCCTTGGTGATTTCTTCCGCCTTGTCTGAGTACACAATTTCCCCGTCGATGATCGTCATCCGGACATTTTCGCGGCAAAGCGTGTCTCTCGCAACCTGCCATGGCGTGCTCAGCAGACACAAATCGGCCCGCGCACCGGGATGTATCCGTCGAGCGATGCCAGGTTTTTCGGCACTGCCCATGAATAGGTGCAGTGCCTCCTCCGGGGTCAGCGCCTCATGGGGAGAAAGCGAGCGCCCCTTTTGCGTTTTTCGTTCGACAGCAGCTGCCATCAACGCCCAGGGGTCGACTTCTCCGAAGGGCGCATCCGTGCCGCCGGCCAAACGGATGCCCGCGTTCAGAAAACTCGCGCAGCGATACAGCAGCGGATGATCGCTCTGGGGAACTTCACGCAAGTATCTGTCGCCGCGCTCCCTGACAAAGTTTGGCTGGGTAACCACGGTCAATCGAAGCTGTGATATTTGTTGCAGGCAATCGTCTGATGTCACAGAGGCGTGTTCAATGCGATCCCCCGGGATCGTCCCTGCCTCTTGAAAAGCGCTCAGTGCGAACACCAGCTCGGTCTGCGTAACGCAATGCATGGCGGCGGGGCGTTGCCGGCGGTGAACCTGGTTGATGCTTTCGACCAAATCATCGAAATCCGGAAGATCATGCTCGTGCAAGTGTACTTTCAATGGGCCGACACCGACGAAAGGTGAGGAAAAAGGATATGACATGTCTGCGCCACCGGCGATGTGGATCCTCTGTTGAAGTTCTCCGGCCGCAACTTTCTTCATAAATTGGTCGACGGTATCGTCGTTATTTTCCGGCGTCATGTCGGTCACTCCGGTGATGCCACAGGAGCAAAGATCGTCGCTTAACCCTGAAATATCTGGTGGCGCGTGCGTATAGTGCTCACGAAGCCACTGGTCTGAGTCATAGATACGGCCCGTTGGTTGACCGTTTTCGATTTCCACCCCTGCGGGGAAACTGCCTGTTAGCAATTCCATCGCGACACTGTTCAGGACCCACAGCCGACCACTCGCATGTTGAATGCGAACCGGCTGATGCGGGACAAACCCATCGAGCCAATTTCGGTCAATGTTGCCGGCAATGGACTCGTGATAGCCGATCCCGCGAAGCCAATTGGTGCTGGATTTTGAATGCCTTTGAAGTATTTCGATTAGCTGATTCTTTGTGTGAACTTTTGGTGGGCCACAGGGGACTGAATCTTGCGCGGCAGCGGTAGACATCAGATGAATGTGGTGATCATGGAGTCCGGGCAACAGGGCGCCCCCGTTTGCCGAAATCATTGGTTCGCCAGATTGCCTGGACAAGCAACCAATCTCGCGAACCACCCCCTCGGCGACGCGCACATCGGAAGCGGCCGCGCCGTTTACTTCCGCATTTTTGATCAGTAGGCGTCTCATCATCAATCAATTCCCAATTGGGCATAAACCATCTGGGTGTCTTCACCGAGAGCTGCCACATGACCTTGAGCTGCTCGCCGATGGTGGGGCAATCGACTACTCAAGTGAGCATCATTCGACCAATGCCGACATCCTTCAATGAGCGTCTCAGGGTCTTCATCAAGTTCTCGGTGGATGCAAAAAGAAACCACATCGCGCAATGACAGCGCGATGAGTTCGCCACCACCCTGAAGCCAGCTCATCCACGCGGCCAAGGCCGCATGTATGCCGGTAAGTGGGTCAGCGATCGCGTCGCCCCCGAAAGCATAGTCTCCGATTGCCTGTTTCATTAGAACTGAAAGCCCAGCGGCCGCCGCCGCATCGTCTCCGAACCCGACAAGTTGATCATGTGGCGGCGTACGTCCATAGGCAGTGATGCTAACCCACACTTTTCCGGGGGTGGCGCTGACCATCTCTGTGGCATCGATTCCAATGTTGGAAAGGGCTCTGGGGCGCGATCCTTCAATCACGATGTCGGCATGGTGCAGGAGACGATTGAGTCGATTGATGTCCGCATCGTCATTGAAGGAGAGAGAAACCGAAAGTTTGTTTTGATTAAGGAGGCGATAGAAGTCCTGGTTTCCAGAGCGGGCCCCGTCCGGTCTTTCCGGGCTTTCCACTTTGATGACCGTGGCACCCATGATCTGAAGAATATGACTGCAAAGGGGGCCGGCCCATAGAGCCGAAAGGTCAACTACAAGTGGCCGTCGAATGCCGCTTGGCTCCTTTTTCGCTGCGGGTGGGGACACATGGGAGATTTGCGCAAAAGACACCGGCGGAGCCGTTATCTGATCGGCGCGTGCCGCCGCGATACCAAGAATGGCGCTGCGTTCCAGAAGATACTTGGCAGGGAGCTCTCGCAGTCGATTGGCCAGCCGATTCCAGGAGCCTTGTTTTCCATCAAATTGTTCGTGGTCGGTTTCAAGCCAGGCGGGAACCAATTCCCAATCGCTCTCCCGAGGCAGGCTAATGGCGAGAAGATGATCTGCACACCTGATAAGACGGCAGCTGCCACCGGCGGCAATTCGCCCACGGAAACGGAGGTGTTGTATTCTTGCCCGTTCAATAAGCAGTTGCGCGCCCGATATGAGTGCCAGATCCGGCGCACCGCTGTACCGCCGCAGCTCGTTGATTGCGCGCCTGGCGCATGCGGTTAAGGGAATTGGATTTTTCAACCCATCTACCCGCGACTTCCTGAACTGGGGAATGTTCATTTATGTTAGTCTGACGACGGTAGTTTCTTGGCTTCTTTTATGGTCAGCTGTTTGCCATCAAGCAAGAGCGATCCCTCTCCGGGTTTTGTGCACAAGGCTTCGAACGACTCATCCTCATTCACATATCTCTTGCCCATCACACAGCCGCCCGCAACGTTTGGATCGAGCGAAATGACGTCTTGCCCGCTTTCCTCGAGACCGACCATCGGCGCACCGCCACATGACAACTCGCCGTCGCTGGCGGCTTTGATAATCATCACTTGCGCATTGCAGACAGTGCTTTTGAGCCTTGTGCCCGATTTAAGTGCCATTTTGAGCCCCATATTCATGCACTTCTAGCAAAGTCCCAGCGAACCTGAAACCAGCGCTGGACTCCACCGACTACATATATAACTTCTTATACTATATAAATCACAAAAGAGAGGCCCAGTCGAGCGCTCAGCGCGCTCCTGTTTGCTGCCAAGCATTCATTGTGTTGGGGACCCAAATTCTCAAGGGGGGAACCCTTTGTCCGACCACGCCCCATCGACTCCGTCTTGCCCGCGAAATTGGGCAAGTGGAGGCTAAAAAACGCACGAGTAATTGATCCTGCAAATGAATCAATCGATAAATGGCGTTCCACAAGAACAGTTTTGTCGCAGAAGGTCGCGTTTTGTCATAGCAGTACATACTGATTTTGCTTTAAACCTGAGCGAGTGCTGAATGGCTTGTAATGAAAAGTAACCAAGACCTTGGTGTGTTGATCGACCGGACTTCATTGGCTGAACAACTCGGTTGTTCAATCAGATGGCTTCAGCGGCTTGCTGCTCACAATGAAGGTCGCTCGGCCTTTAAGATCGCAGGTCGAGCCCACTACGTTGTATCCGATGTGAATGAGTGGCTTTCTGACTTACGAGAAAAGCGAGTGGCTGAAATGGAGCGATCAAGGGATTATTGATCGCTCCACCGTCATTCAATGTCTTCTAGAGCTAGGGTGTGCTTCTCACCACAGTCCTAATCAAAAGAGACATCTCTTTGGAGAGATCAAACTCGTTGGTCTCCTCCAGACGTGTCGTCAAGTTTCGGTTATCGGCCGTGGTATGTTGATAGTCTGTTTCGTATACTATATTAGGCGGATTTTCTTCATTAGTTAGAACTGGTTGGTGTTCAGGAGAGTCATCGGCAGGAGCCGCGGGTGTCCCACCACCCCTGTCAGTCGGGTCATTGTTTGAAGCGGTTGCGAACGGTGGTCCGTATCCCGATGAACTGTGGGGCCTGATCGCGTTGTAGTGGTGCGTCCCAGCAGCCAAATAGTTTTGGCCCTCTGCTAGTCGGGTTTTCAATCCGTGTTCACCTTTCGAATTTCGCTGTTGTTATCCAACTTTTCCCTGTTCGACTTAGCAGGGAAATTCGTCGAAAGTGCTCAGAATACTGCTAGGTTTCGGCACACCGACACCGGCAATTTGGACCAAATCTCTCAACTTCCCTGTAAATCGGCCGTTATCAGGGAAATCTTCCCTGTAAACCACAGAGACGGGTTCGTTCGAGACTGCGCACACCACCACTCAATCTTTGAGTGTATATAGACCATTTAATGCTCATAGAGTGTTTATGATTTCAAAGACTTAGCACTAACTCGCCACGATATTCAGTGTACAGAGACTCTGAAAGTTCAGAGAATTGCTAGGATTTGGTAGGAAATCTCTGTGGGCGATTTTCGAGATCAGACCGTTTAGATTGCGCGATGCTTGGAACGATGCACCATCTGTATGATGGTTCTTGCGACTACAACCCCACCATTCAGTCTTCGCGATATCGGGATCAGAATAGCCGCTGCGCAAGAGTGCCTGTTTCCCGCCAACTTTTGGCCGGTGTTGCTCAATGTCTTGCGACGAGAGACTCAGCTTTCCTCCAAAACATGGGCGATTGGGCCAAAAGTCTCTGCAGGCCGGGATGCTGTTCACGCAATGCGTCGATGGCCGATTTTCAATCTGGAGAGATGAATTTGTACAGACGGGCGAACCGATCGCTGCCTTCAGCATCAGCCTGAACAACCCGCTAAAAAGGTGCCACGAAAAGCTCCTAAAGGAGCGTGAGAAGAAGCTCTTCGGGCAAGATGTTCCGGCGCCGGTATTTGTCCAACAATCTCGATAGCGAAATATGTCGGCGATGCGCAAAAAACCAGAAACCAAATACGAAATGAAACCTACTGAAATTTCACCGTTTGCGGAGATCGCCGGCGAGGATGTCGTTTCATTTATTTTCGAGCACGCGCCCCGGAAAGTAACGACGCGCGTCGCCAAGGCACTTGAGCATTACACACGCGCAAGAAAGCTCGTTGATATTGATGAAGAGATGGGGGCAATTCGCCTGATCGCTGCTGAAGAGGAATTGGTTGTCGCCATTTTCGAGTGGCTAAAACTTAAGGAAGGTCACTTCCCTGAACACAAGGACTTCATGCGCAAGTTCAAGAACCATATCGTAAAATTGGCGTTCTATCCCACCTTGGCGCAGTTCCGGTTCATTCTTGGGGACATGCTCGAACAAGGCTTCACCATGGACGGATTCGAAGATGTCCTCAATTGGTCTGCAAAGCCGGTCATCGAAGGCGACCGTATTAAGTTGGCGATTCTTGATAACAACGGAAAGGAGCTTATCCGGCATAATCCGCTTGCTGTCGCAATCTCGCGAGACGATATCCCCGACGACGAGATCGTCGGCGCTCTACTCAAAGAGTTCACGGGGCTGATAGAAAGGCAGCAAGAAACAACCCTAAAGGCGTTTCTCTTGGAGCGCGCTGATTACCGGAACAAACTGCTCTATGCGAGCGATGCCGGGTCAATGGAAATGGGAGAACGACTCACTGAGCTCATTGAGGTCTTTAGGCAGACCTACCACGATCTACTTTGGACGCTTGCCGTTCTGATTGGCGTTGAACCCGCCATCAAACATTGGGGACTAGTCAGTCAGTTTATAGGCCTTTATCGCTGTGCCCTAATTGAGGCTGGCATGCTTCGTGCCGATAACACAGTTGCCGAGGTGCAATAGTGGGAAAGCTGGATGAGAATTCGGCAAACGATCCAAAGCTTCAGTGATATGTTGTCGACGCGAAAAACCTGTCGGGCCTGTATCCCACACATCTGCATTCAGCCGAATTCTGGGAGGCTTTAGGCCGCACAGTTCATTGGGGCACAGACCACAAGCGCCGGAGACAATCGCCCTTATGGCCTCGCCAGCCTTTTGGGGGCACTCGGCCAAGGGGCTTAGCAAACAATGCTCTTCCAAACTAACTCCAAATCGAACTAGCAAGTTCTGGATTGTCACGCAAATCACTTGCCGTAGTAAGCGTCAACCCGTTTATCGAATCTGCGGTCGGAGGGAAGCAACTTATTGCTCGGGGCACAACTGCAATTGGGAACAGCTTTGCGGCGACACTTGACTTCACATGTGTCCTGAATAGCCGATAACTCGGGGTTATCTTTTATTGGGATATCGTCCGCCTGCGCCAGAAAGCATCTTGCCACTTGACGCCCGGCTGGCCGACGCTATGGAGCGGGCCAGCCTAGCGCTCGCACAAGTGGCCGGATTCTAACTCTGAAACGGGATCACCAAAGAGACCCCGGTCAATGTATGAAGCTTACCGGTACTAATGGTTCGTTCGACTTGGTCTTGTCGTCATTTTCCATGATCAAACGTGCACAGACCGTTTTCGCTCGTTTGTCGAGACGGTCTGCTCCATTTGCCTGAAGGTGTTGAGATGCGAAAACCAAGGCTCTATTGGCCTGTGAAATGGGGTTTCCGTTTCTCTGCGAACGCTTGTGCGGCTTCCCGCGTATCGGCCAGAGCATCAAGAACCGATCTCACATGAAGCTCGCGATCATTGACTGCTTGAGTGTATTGATAACCGTTCTCC
>JANQMY010000364.1 GCA_028279895.1 Alphaproteobacteria bacterium | reverse complement strand
AGGAAAAGAGGATAGCGGGCAAGCGCAGCTTGACCTATCGTGACCGAAGGTCACGCGCGAAGCGGTGATACCACGGGGCTTGCCCCGTGGAGCTTCACTCCTTCACCGACCGCCGCTCTAGCAACTGCGAGTTGGATGTTGGGGGCCCCGACCTACGCCAGCCGGAAAAGATTTCCCTTTTCGGTGACCTCAATCGACACGGTCTGGCCGATGGGATCGCCGTCCACCACCGCGTTCAGGGCTGCCGGATCATCCGGTGCGACGCGCGCCATAAACCGCTTGCCGTCCGCCATGCCGGTAATAAGTCCCGAATAGGCTTCTTTCTTTTTGTAAAGGCCAACGAAGCTTTCGACGGTGCCTTCGCTGGGGGCCTCGGCGATCGGCATGGGCGCAATGGCATCCACCTGAGCTTGCGCTTTCTTGTTGCGAATGGGCGTCCAGGCCGGCTGCGCTTCGGTTGAATAGACGCCGACCGCCTCTTTGGTGAGAAACCCGCCATTGGCGAGCACGAGACCCTTCGTGCCGGGGGCGTTGCGCAAAGTGTCGGCCATCGCCGCAATGCCGTGCATGCTGTAATTGTTGCCCGGCCCGCCGAAAAAGGGCAAGCCGCCGGTTTGTGTCAGCTGATGTTGGCGCCAGTCAATGCCCAAAGCATCGCAGGCAAACAACACGGCGCAGGGGAAGCAACTGTAAATCTCAAAGTGATCGATGTCTTGAGCGGTCAAACCGGAGGTGTCCAACGCTTCCGCGGTGGTCGCATGCATCGCGGCCGATTGGGTCATGTCACTCCGTAGAGAGACGATCTTATCGGCCGCTTCGGAATAACCGTGCAGATACACCCATTTGGACTCCGGAATGCCCAAGGCCCGTGCCTTACCGACCGAAGTCAGAATCAACGCCGCGCCCTGGTTCACCGCATCTTGAGCGATGTGCCATTTGAGATAGGGGTCCGCGAGCGGAAAGTTTTCCTTGGACGGCGTTGCCAGATAGTCCGGCGTGCGGGCTTCTCGAAACTGCGCATACGGATTTTTAGAGGCGATTTCCGAGAATGGGGCAAACAGTTCGCCGATCAGCGCGCGGTGCTGCTTCCGCGTGGTGCCCTGCTTGTGGCGCCAGGCATTCTCAAAAAGCGCATAGGCGCGGGCGGGTTGAACAAGGCCATTGGCGACCTCGTATTCGTTCAACATGCGTTTGCCGAAGCCGCGATCTTCCAGATCGCCGCCCAACTCGCCCGACCAATCGAGTGCCATGGACCCCCGCAACGCCGTCTTCATGGCGCCGATGGCTTCGGAGCCCGTCAGCAAAACAAGTTCCGCTTCCCCGTCGTAAATCGCTTCGGAGAATTCATTGACCAGGGATTGCGGCGTTTGCCCGCCGGCAGGCGTGTAAATCGCCCGTGCCGGGTCGGCGCCGAGTTGCTTTGCCAACGCCCGCGGCATGTTATCGATTTTGCCGAACGGCGTCGGGGCCCCCGCATAAGATTCCTGGTTAAGCCGAACAAAGGCCACCACGTCGATATCCGCAGTCACATCTTGGTCAATGCCAAGATCGCTTAAGGCGTTGCGGCAGGCTTGTGCCGCCAGCGACAGGGGCGACGGGGCTTTGGCGATATCGCTGCCGTCCCAATGCTCAACGGTTTGGCCGACGCCGACAAGAATGGGCATGCGCTCGGAGATTTGCGCCATAACTACTTTCTCTCTTCGTTGGTTCGGTTAGAGCGGTCTGTGATGGTGTTGAACCCCTCTGCCGAGGTCGTTTTTCATTGGGACCAAGCTGTCCGGCACGGAGCATACATTGGGGGTAAGGCCCAGCCGGACGGCGACGGTGATGGCGCAAAACGACCGGGCCGATGCGCCACATCGCTCGTCGCAGTTCTCCTAGCAGACCGGGCCCCTGGACGGCAAACAGAATTGCTTCCGTTTCAATACCGACTGTTCTAGCCGGGGATCTTCACCATCATGCGGGAATAGCCCTTCACGAAGCTGGACAGAACCCGCTCCGGTTCTTCGATCACCTCAATGACCGGGAAGCGCTTTAGCGCTTCTTCCCAAACGATCCGCAACTGCATTTCCGCGAGCCGGTTACCCACACAGCGGTGAATACCGAAACCGAAAGACAGGTGGCGGCGCGCATTCGGGCGGTCGATGAGGCACTCATCCGCCCGCTCCATCACCTCGTCGTCGCGGTTGCCGGACACATACCACATGACGACTTTGTCGCCCTTTTTGATCTGTTGTCCGCCCAGTTCCACATCTTCCAGCGCGGTGCGCCGCATATGAGCCAGCGGCGTCTGCCAACGGATGATTTCCGACACCATGTTGGGAATAACCGACGGGTTGTCGCGCAGTTTCTGATATTCGGCGGGGTGTTCGTTGAGGGCCAGCAAGCCGCCGCTGATGGAGTTCCGTGTGGTGTCGTTGCCGCCGACAATCAGAAGAATGACGTTCCCTAAATACTCTTGGGGCGTCATGTTTTTCGTCACCGGCGAATGGGACAGCATGGAAATCAAATCGTTGCCGGGTTCCGGCGCGTTGACACGCTCGTTCCACAGATTGGTGAAGTAGGCGCCGCACTCCAATAGGATTTCCTGGCGCTCTTCGAGCGAACTGATGATGCCTGAGTTTTCGTCCGCCGTTGCGACGTCAGACCAATAGGTCAGCTTGCGCCGTTCTTCCCAGGGGAAATCGAATAGGGTGGCAAGCATTTGCGTGGTCAGCTCGATCGATACGTTGTCGACCCAGTCGAAGGGTTCGTTGCGCGGCAGCTTGTCGAAGATCGTGCAGATGCGCTCGCGGATGGTGCCTTCCAGGCGCGCCAGATTGTCCGGCGCCACAATGGGACTGACTACTTTGCGTTGCTCGTCATGTTTGGGCGGGTCCATGGCGATAAACATGGGCAGCGGAAAGTCTTCTTCCTGGTCGCGAATGGTGATGCCGCCCAAGGTAGATTCAGACGAAAAGACCGCGTGGTTGGTGTCCACAGCCATGATGTCGTTGTATTTGGTCACCGACCAGTAGGGTCCGAAGCGGCTATCGCGGCAATAATGAACGGGCGCTTCTTTGCGCAGGCGTTCGAAGTATGGCCAGTGCACGTTGTCGCGGAACAGTTCCGGCTGGCTGACATCGATGTCGTCCAGTGGAATATCGTACGCGTTTGCGTCCGGGCGGTACCCAAGATCGATGGCTGCATCCGTCATAAAAACTCCTCCGCTTCGGTCCAACGCCCGGCTTCGGAAGCGCGGCGCGTTCGGAATTTCTTCTTCAGCAGGGCGGCCGTTTCGGCATATCCCTTTATGTCGCTTTGCAACAATATAGCTGTGTTTCTTGACAATTTGTCACGAAACCCGGGTCCAAGCAATGGAATGTGGCGCGGTTTCCCGGCCAGGGAAAGCGCGCGTCCAGCGCCCTAATTGCTGGTTAGGCCTGGCGCGGTCCCCGCTGGGCCCAGGTCAGCGAGTGGTAAAGGGCCAGGGCGGGCCATAATGGGTGATGGGCCCAACCGCGCGCGACAAAACCCGCGCCCTGTCCGAGATGGCCCTGAGACAGTTCGCTCACCGCGCCGATGAGAGCGTTTTTGGCGTGAAAACGACGCAAAGCCCGCCGCAGTTTTGCCGGTATATCCGGGTCCTTCAGATGAGCCTCCGCCACGTCCATGTGAACGCGGGCCATACTGTGCCAATGCGCCATGCCCGACCTGATGGTCGCCGATCCGTCATGCAACACATATTCATGCACCACCCGGTCGATGGCGGTGCAGGTGAGACCGGCGCGAGCGCAGCGCAAAAGGAACTCGCGGTCCGCCGCGGGCATGTAATGCAAGTGGAACAAGCCGATTCGGTCGAACACCTCTCGACGGAAGAAACGCGCATTAATGACGGGGACGTCGAACAGTATGTCCGAAAAATCCAGATTCTTATTGGCGTCCGCATTGAAGAGGTCGGATTTTCGCGGGTCGTCTTCCGCCCCGTGGGTCACCAGCCGCGCGCCGCCGCATACAAGATCTGCTGTCGGGTTGTTTTCGAAGGCTTCAAAGATGACGTCGAATGCCCCGTCCAAATATCGATCGTCCGTATTGAGCCACCCGATAATGTTTCCGCGCGCACGGCGCACGCCCTTGTTGACCGCGTCGTAGAGGTTTTCGTCGGGCTCGCAGATGACGGTGAGGTGCGGGTGACGCTTCAGGATATCGAGCGTGCCGTCTGTCGAGCCGCCATCGACGATAATGTGCTCCATACCGTCGCGCCACTGGGCGCGCACGCTGGCAATGGCCGTCACAATGAAGTCGGCGCGATTGTAGCAAGGCGTCACGATGCTCAGGGTTAGCGGCATACGATGTGGGGCGTTTTGGGTGTCGATGTGCTCGTGCGATGGCCCGTAGCGGCTGGGCTGTGCCGGCAGTCTAGCATAAGCGCAGCATACCGCTCTAGGGGCGGGGTTGCCCTGTTCCGGCGATTGCCGTTAATTTCCCGCCAAACCAGCGGGCTGCGGGAGCCCAGGAAAGAGGTGTTTTTTGGCCAAAGACAAAGTCGCGCTGATCACGGGGGTCACGGGACAAGACGGTGCGTATTTGGCGGCTTTGCTGCTTCAAAAGGGCTATGTGGTTCACGGTATCAAGCGGCGCTCGTCCTCGTTCAACACGGGGCGGGTCGACCATCTGTATGTGGACCCACATGATCCGAGCTCGCGTTTTTTCCTGCATCATGGCGACCTGACCGACGCGACCAATCTGATCCGCATCGTTCAAGAAACGCAGCCGGACGAAATCTATAATTTGGCCGCCCAAAGCCATGTGCAGGTAAGCTTCGAAACGCCGGAATACACGGCGAACGCCGACGGCTTGGGCACGCTGCGCTTGTTGGAGGCCATTCGGATTTTGGACTTAGGCCGGAGCACGCGGTTCTACCAGGCCAGCACGTCGGAATTGTACGGTTTGGTGCAGGAAACGCCGCAGCGTGAAACGACGCCGTTCTATCCGCGCAGCCCCTATGCCGCGGCGAAGCTATATGCCTATTGGATCACCGTGAACTATCGGGAAGCCTATGGTTTCCATGCGTCGAACGGTATTTTGTTCAACCACGAAGGGCCGACCCGCGGCGAAACATTTGTGACTCGTAAGATCACCCGTGCCGTTGCCGCTATACACACCGGCGTTCAAGACACGTTGTATTTGGGCAATCTCAATGCCAAGAGAGATTGGGGGCACGCCCGGGACTATGTGGACGGCATGTGGCGCATCCTGCAACAAGAGGCGCCGGACGATTATGTGCTGGCAACGGGCGAAACCCACAGCGTGCGCGAATTCGTCGAATTGGCGTTCGACTGCGTCGGCCGGCAAATACTCTGGGAAGGCGAAAACGAAAACGAAATCGGGCGTGATGCCGTGAGCGGCCAAGTGTTGGTGCAAATCGATCCCCGGTATTTCCGTCCGACCGAGGTGGAATTGCTGTTGGGCGATCCGTCCAAGGCACAGGAGAGGCTGGGCTGGCGCCACCAAACGAAATTTGCGGACATGGTGCGGGAAATGGTGGAATCGGATTTGCGCCAAGTAACGGGCCACAACCAAGTTAATCCGTCCAATGACTGAGTCGGACATTTACGCACTCGACGGTAAACGCGTTTGGGTCGCCGGTCACAACGGCATGGTGGGATCGGCGCTATGCCGTCGGCTGGCCGACGAGGCGTGCGACGTGCTCACCGCATCCCGCAACGACATGGATTTGCGCACTCAGGCCGACGTTGAAGATTGGGTGGCCGACCGCCGGCCGGATCTTATATTCGTGGCCGCCGCCAAAGTGGGCGGCATCTTGGCCAATGACAGCCTGCCGGCCGAATTCCTTTACGACAATCTGATGATCGAAGCGAATATCATTCACGCCGCCTACCGGCAGGGTGTGGAGAAGCTTGTTTTTTTGGGGTCGTCCTGCATCTATCCTCGGCTGGCGCCGCAGCCCATGGGCGAAGAGTTGTTGCTCACGGGCCCCTTAGAGGACACGAATCAATGGTACGCAGTGGCAAAGATTGCCGGGATTAAGCTGTGTCAGGCCTATCGGCGGCAATATGGCTGCGATTTCATTTCAGCCATGCCGACCAATCTTTTTGGCATCGAGGATAATTTCGATCTGGCCAGCTCGCATGTGGTTCCGGCGCTTATGGCCAAAATGCATCGGGCCAAACAGGACGGGGCCGCGTCGGTGGAGGTTTGGGGCAGTGGCACACCGCGCCGCGAGCTGCTGTATGTGGACGATTGCGCGGACGCATTGGTGCATCTGGCGAAGACTTATTCCGGCGAAGGCCACATCAATGTCGGGACCGGCGAGGATCTGACAATTGCCGAAATCGCGGCGGCCATTGCCAAAGTGGTCGGCTTTGAGGGCGAGCTGGCGTTCGATCGTACAAAACCTGACGGAACGCCGAAAAAGCTGTTGGACTCACGCCTGTTGAACGAGAGTGGCTGGCGTCCGGCGATCAGCTTCGAAGAGGGGCTCAGGCGCACATATGCCTGGTATTTGGCTCATAAGGCGACTCAATAGCGTGGCGTTGTGTTCAAGTTTG
>JANQMY010000338.1 GCA_028279895.1 Alphaproteobacteria bacterium | reverse complement strand
GAAGGCCGGATCGGCAATGCGATTTGGATCAGCCACTGCAGGGTCCGTTTGACGCCAGCCGGAAGCCCCCCACCCGCGACGCCGTGGGCGCCGTTGCCTTGGCCAAGCTTTCCGGTCTGCTGCCTGCCGCCCTATGGCTGCCCCTGGATGAGAAGGGCTGGCGCGCGGTGGTGGAGGCCTATGACGGCAATATCCTAAAAGTCGACGCGGACCATATTCTGGCCTACGACAGCTATGCGGCAACGGCTCTGAGGCCGATCACCACCGCCCACGTGCCCTTGGCCGACTCGGAAGACACCCAGCTGTTCGCTTTTCGCCCGGCCGACGGCGGACCCGAACATTTGGCCATCGTGATCGGCGATCCTAATCAAAATGACGCGCCGTTGGTGCGGCTGCATTCCGAGTGTTTCACCGGCGATTTGATCGGATCGTTGAAGTGCGATTGCGGCGACCAATTGCGCGGCGCCATCAAAACCATCGCCGATGAAGGGGCCGGTGTGGTCTTGTATCTGGCGCAAGAAGGGCGCGGCATCGGGCTGATGAACAAGCTGCGCGCCTATGCCCTGCAGGACAAAGGGTTCGACACGGTAGAAGCCAACGAGCGGCTCGGCTTCGAGGTAGATGAGCGGCTGTTCAGCCAAGCTCAATCCATGCTCGCCCATTTGGGGATCTCGAAAATCCGTTTGCTGACGAACAATCCCGACAAGGTGGCGGCGCTCGCCAAATTCGGCATTCAGGTGACGGAACGCGTCCCCCACCATTTTCCGTCCAATGAACACAATTGGCGCTATCTGGATACCAAGAAGAAAAAAACGGGCCACTTGCTGTAACCGTGTTTTCCCAGACCCTTCCCGACATCACCGTCACCGCCCGGCATTTGCGTGTCGGTGGCTGGCAGGTTCCGTGCGCGATCGGGCGGGCGGGGGTGACACGTATGAAACGCGAAGGCGACGGGGCCACGCCGGCGGGCCGCTGGCCGCTGCGCAAGGGATTTTTTCGGGCCGACCGCTTGCCGCCGCCGGACTGCCCAGGCCTTGTATTTGAGCCGATTTTACCCCGTTGGGGCTGGTGCGATGCCCCTGACGACCCGCGCTATAACCGGGCGGTAAACCTGCCCTATCCGGCGTCCGCCGAGCGCCTGTGGCGCGGCGATCCCTTGTATGATGTGGTGCTTGTGATGGGATATAATGACCGGCCGCCGATCCCGGGGCAGGGCAGCGCGATCTTTCTGCATGTGGCCCGGCCGAATTACGGCCCTACCGAAGGCTGCGTCGCCCTTGCACAGCCGCACCTGCGCAGCTTGCTGGGCCGGCTTCGCCAAGGCATGTGCGTCTCCATTATTCTTTAGGCTGACGAGCGCCAAAAATGGCCGTACCCACGCGGATATGAGTCGCGCCGAAGGCGATGGCGGTTTCGAAATCCGCGGTCATTCCCATACTGAGCTTTTCGAGCCGGTTCCGCTCGGCGATTTTGGCCAGCAGCGCAAAATGCAGGGATGGTTCCTCACCTGCCGGGGGAATGCACATCAAACCG
>JANQMY010000337.1 GCA_028279895.1 Alphaproteobacteria bacterium | reverse complement strand
CCACGGTCGGCAAATCGAGATCGATCAGGCATCGGCGCAATTCGTCGACCGCATCTTTAATGCCCGTCGTTGGAATAAGGCCCGCGCCAAGAAGACGGCGTGGGTTGTGCGAGCAAAACTCAGCCATCCAATCGTTGTAGGCGCGGAAACAAGCGAGCGTGAGCTCTTTATCCTTCATGGCCTTTACGCCACCCCACACTTGCGGGCTGGAATAAAGAACCTCCGCATCCACATTGTCTTCGTCCTGTTCTTTCAACCGAGCGGCAGGATCCCAAGAGCCGGGCAGAATATCTTCATAGCGTACGCCCTGGCTGATCCCGTCCTTAAATTCTTGAAAGCGGGCTTTGAAATTCGCGCGATCGAAGCGCTTGGAAGACCGGTGATTGACCGCGGTGCCACTGAAGGAAATCGGGTCCGGCGCATCTTCGATAGACCAGGCTTGACCCCCATTGTCGAGATCAATCAGCTTTGGGGCGCGATCTCTAAATTTTGCAGGCACCCGCTTTACAAAAAGCTCAGGATGCTCATTTACATGAGAGTCCGCGGAAATCGCCTTGTATTGCATCGCCGTTCCTTTCGCCTAACGTTGTGACGAAAAACAATATAATGATATGCATAGTTTTTCAATCGTATTCGAAAGGATATAGGCGGCGGGTCAATTCGCCATTTCTCCATCCATACTCAGCCATTCGGAAACCCAATAGATCGCGTCCGCACGCGATTGGGATGGATGGCGCAGGCGATAGACGTTAAGCGCGGACGAAAACGCCACAAGGTCATCGATCCCATGTGCCCGTAATTCTTTGTAAGTGCGGCATACGACGATCTCGCATTCGTCTTTGCACGTTGTGTGGCCCGTTTTACACATGACCGTTCTCTCCTCGTTCCTGGGGGCCGGGCAGCGAGCCGCCGACCCCACAATTTTGTTCCGGCAGCACGCGTGTTGTGATGACAAATTCTTCGACAGCTCGTCCGCCGACAATATGTTCCTGGATGATGCGCTCAAGCACTTCGGGCGTACAATTTCGATACCAGGTTCCGTCTGGATAGACCACAGCGATTGGTCCGCCCTGACAGATTTGCAGGCAGTTGGCTTTTGTTCGGAAAACGCCCCCCCGGCCTACAAGTCCGAGTTCGACCAGCCTCTTCTTTAGATAGTCCCAAGATTTCAAACCCAATTCCCGGGAACAGCATTGAGGCTTTGTCTGATCGGCACATAGCAGCACGTGCCGAGTCAGTCTTGTGATTCCAAGGCGATCGACTTTGTCGTGAAGGCTGTTATTTTCTGCCGCTTCTGGCACTGCAGTCATAGGGAACTCCGCGACAGCACAGTGGTCAGACCAGGGCTGCTAGGTTAGGCCGAAGGTCGTCCATCAGCTCTTGCCCCGCTTCGACAAATCTTTCGAGCTGATTTGCGCGTCCGGGCGCGCAGCCCAGCACCACGTGTGTCGCGCCGGCCTCAATGTACTGTTGCACTCTGTCGAGTCGATCTTGCCGGTTGCCGAGAATGTAGAAGGCGGCCATGCGTTCCGGCGTTACGTTCTGAAACCCGACATTGGACTGGCCGATGGCTACCGCTTCGTCTACTGAATTTGCAGGAATCATGAAAGTGGCACAGGCGACCGTGAAGCCGTCGAGGTTACGGTCTTCTGTTTTAGCGATTTTATGAAGCCATGCCACACGGCGTTCCAATTGATCCGGCCCGATAAGATAGGGGATGTAGCCCGATCCGTGGGCGACGGCGCGCCGCAGGGAGGCCTCGGAGCGGCCGCCGATCCAGATTTTTGGCTTCGGTGCATCTCCCGGCTGCATCCGCACGTTGGTAAAGGAAGACCAACGGCCTTCGAACGACACTTCTTCACAGCGCCACAGCAAAGACATCACTTCCAGAGCTTCATCCGTATAGGCACCGCGCTCATTTATGTTGGCGCCGCACACATCGAATTCCTTGGGCACGTCGCCGCCGGGGCCGAAACCGGCGATAATCTCGCGACCCGCAATCCAAGCGGCGGTCAGAATTCCTTTGGCGGTGACGGCCGGCGGCCGAAAGGGCACAACGATCACGGAAGTGCCCAATTCGATCCTGTTGGTGCAGCCTGCAAAACAGCCCAACGTTGCGATACCGTCTACATAATGAAGGATGTGATCGCCGGCCCACAAAGAATGAAAGCCTGCTCTTTCGACAGCCAGGGCAAACTCTTTGGGCCTTACGGCACCGCCCATATACATAGCGCCCAGTTTAATCATCAACGTTGAGCCCGATCTTCAAAGCAGCGCATAGCGTTCGTATTCGGTGATTTCCGTTGGCTTGAAGGGCTCTATGCCACCGATGCCGTACAAGCGCCTCACCACCTGGCTCGCCAATGCTTGCCTGTCTGTGTCGGGCATGCCTCCGGTCAGCCGCTCGAACAACTGCCGCGTGTTGGGCCAGGCTGACTCCTCGTCGGTCAAGGCGAATGAGGCCCACATTACGTGCGCATCGCCGAAATATTTGCGGTTCAGGATAGCGAATCGATCGTCCTGCACGGCAAACCAGAAGAACCGCCGCAGGTAATCACTGGGCAGCAAATCCGGGTCGCCAAGCTTCATGGTACGTGAGCCGGCTGTGCGCATGTAGGTTTCGTCGACGCCTTCAAATTGGGACGGTGCCCACCCTACGCTGGGCGCCGCCGACACAATGCGCAGTTCCGTGAAACGGTCGAATATGTTGGCGTAAACCAACGCATTCAAGTCGCTGGCATAGCTTGGCGGTCCGCCCGCCGCCACCAGGGGTTTTTTAGTTTTTTCGCCCGACAAAGATTGATGAATGCTAAGCGGAGCGCCAAGCTCGTTGGCGGCGTCCCAGAAAATGTCCGCTTCCTCGTCGGCTGCGAAGCTTTCTGGGCCGCCTGGCCAGCAGTCCAAGATCGCGCCACGCAGTTTCAATTCGCGCACGGATCTTTGCAGTTCGTCTGCGGCATCCTGCGCGCCGGTGGTGGGGATTTTGGCCAGGCCGATGAAGGCATCGGGATCTTGTGCGGTCAGTTCAGCAAGCCAATCGTTGTAGGCCTTGTAGCACGCGAGTTTGAACTTCCGGTCTTTGCTCTTGTTGATCAGTCGCCAGACATCGGAAAGCGCGTAAAGCACCTCGCCGTCCATATCGTCGCGCTTCTGAATCCAGCGTCGCCCATCTGCGGTGGACAGCCAATGCAAGTCGCTTATCCTCGCTCCCTTGCCATTCTTGGTCTGCCCGGCGGACGCCGCTTCTATGCCGGCGCTCGGGGCGCCTGTTTCGCCATTGACCGACCAGGCGATGCCATCCTTGGTTTCGATCATGCGGGGGCACTGGTCGCCAAAATCTTTTGTCAGCCGTCGCTCCCAAAGATCAGGCGCTTCGACAATTGCGCTGATCGCAGAGATCATTTTAAACCGTGCCATGTGTTGCTAATCCTCTCTTGTTAGCAAAGCTTGCCGAGTTGTATTCGCGCGGGCTGCCTTCCCGCTCAGGTCTCGGGTTCAAATGTGGGCAACGTCTGATCGTTGACCTTTGTCGGTGCGTAGCGGACCCGCATACCGATCTTAGGTGGTGTGCCGTTCAGATTGATCAGGATCGTGACAAGCCGGACGCCCGGGACGTTGTCGAGTTCCACCAATGCATTGGTGTACGGTGTATCGTCCTTGTGGTCGCCTGGCAGCAGGCATCGTTCAACTGTGGTGAAAGTGTATACAGTTCCCGTTTTGGGGACAGGTCTCCATTCCAGATGACCGTTCGGGTGGCAAGGCAACGATTCTGGCGGATACCATAGCCAAGCGCCGCATACGGAACAGGCGGGAAGTCGCAGATCATTGTTGCGAATCGCATCCCAATAGGGGCGCATCAGATCCGTATCAAGCCGTGGTTCGAAGAAGGGAAGCCCCATGATAAATCACCCATCCACCGTTAGAACCATTGTCGCATGCTCATTGCCGCCCAGGCCTGCAATGACGCCCACTTCGGCATCCTTCACCTGTGCTTCGCCGCGCACGCCCCGTATCTGGCGAACGGCTTCCACTACATGATTCGTACCCGGAATATAAGCGTTCGACATATGCCCGCCATGGGTGTTCACCGGCATGTCGCCGCCGGGCCCGATGCGGCCCCCTTCGACGAAGCTTGCTGCTTCGCCGCGTCCGCACAGCCCCAATTCTTCCATCTGGAGGAGGACAGAGATCGTGAAGCAGTCGTAGATTTCGGCAAAGTCTACGTCCTCAGGTCCGAGGCCGGCTTGTTCATATGCTCGCTTGGACGAGATGTGACCGGCGAATTGTATGAGGTCAGGGTTTTGGGTGAACATTTCCGACAAGGTGACGGGAAGTGCTCCGAAGCCGACACCGGCGACAACGGCGGGCGGATTGGGCAAGTCCCGCGCCGCTTCTAGGCTGCTGACAACGTAGGCGGCGGCACCGTCCGAATTCAGGCAGCAGTCGAGCTTCCTGAAGGGCGTTGCGATTACCGGATTCTCAAGATAATCGTCCAGCGTTAAGGGATCCTGCTTCTGGGAGCCGGGCGTCATGCGTGCCCAAGCGCGCGCGGCAACTGGCACTTCACCCAATTGTTCGTCCGTCAGGCCGTATTCGTGGCGATACCGCTGTGCCAGAGCCGCGAAGTAAAGCGGCTGCCCATAAAAACCAAGCGGCATTTCGAGATCGGCTTTATGCGGGTCGGCGGCATGAAATGCGTAAGCGCCGCCGGGACGCGATGTTTTGATGCCGTAATAGACAAGGACATGTTTTGAGAGGCCTGCGCTGATCGCCAACTGGGCTAATTGGGCCGCTCCCACTGTGCCGGCCCCCGCGACAGAGGCTTGTGCCGTGAACCGCCGCTCTTTCACGCCGATCGCTGCTGCCAATTCATCCGCTGGCGGAACACCAGGGGTCGAGGCAAAGCCATCAATGTCGGCGGGAGAAAGTCCGGCGTCCTCGATCGCTTTGCGCGCGGCATTTGCGATCAAGTCGAATAGGGGTGGCTCGAGGACGCGGCCATATTCCGATTCCCCCACACCAGTGATCGCCACGGATGTCAGACTATTCATCTTGGGATGCCTTTCTGTTGGCCGTTTCAATTTCTTAGGCGTGCGCCTTCTGTCCGGGGCCAATTGAATGCCCGATTGCCTTTTTGGCGCGCCTCTAAATCGGAAAACAAGACAAGACTATTATAATTATGCGCATGGATACGTCAACTGACGATCACCTTGCCGTGCTTTGACGTTAGCCGGAAACGGATCCGATGCGTTCGCTTTCCTCGAGCGACCAATCTTGGTTTTGCGCCCAATTAGCCATGGTGGTGAGTGTGACCGGCAGCCGTTTCAATACCGGCTCCGGGTTCACCAAAAATGGGTTGGACTCGTTCTTGAAGATGTAGTGTTTCTCAAGCATAGACACATAGGCTTCGCGATCGAGTCCAGAAACGCCCTTGAAGAGATCGTAGAGACGTTCACCGAATTCACGTGGTGTGATGTATCGGAACGTGATGGGTTTCTTCAAAATCTCGGTCAAAATGCCGGCCACCTCGCCGGGTCGAAGGGCTTGCGGTCCGCCCACATCTATTCTCTCGCCCAAGAATTCTTCACGCTTAAGCGTTTCGATCATGAACAGGGCCACGTCATCGAGGCAAATCCAGCTCACTTCAAGGTCGGGGTTGTGGGGATAGGAGAATTCGTCCTTTTCAATCAGAAATGGCTTTACCCATTGTGTAAGTAAATTGTCCATGAAAAGTGAAGGGCGCACCACGGTCAACGGCACGCCCGTCGATTCCATTGCCTTTACCCGCTCTAAGCCTCGGTCCATCGTAGGTACACCGACCGGTTCATCCGGGTGCCAACTGGTAGTGTTGTAAACCAGCCGCTTAATGCCTGCTTCGGTGGCCGCCCGTCCGAGATTGTACACATTTTCAAGGGCACGCGGCACATCCGTAAACGCGGGCGGTGTGAAAAACACTGCATCCGCGCCGGCGCAGGCGCGTTCTAATGACCCCAGATCCGCATAATCGGCCGTAACGATCTCGACTTCGTCGAAGGAAGGGTTTTTAAGATGGGGTTGGCGGGTTACGGCGCGAATCCCAAATCCTTGTTTTTTTAACTGGCGCAATTGGGCCGAACCGGGCCGGCCGCTCGCGCCGAAAACGACGACAGTTTGATCTCCCACGGGCTTCTCCTTAGGACTATGTTCCGTAGTCAGAACCTAGGTTTGTTTTGTCGATTGCAGCCTTAGCCGCCGGTTTTCTTGTCGAAGGTTAAATGCAGTTCCTTCAACCCCCTCAGCACGTTGTGGGGGTAGTGCTCGAAGGTGTTCTTACCGGGCGCCAGTTGGATATTCTCCATGCGATCGAGCATGTTCTCATAAGAGGCGATGAGCTCCTGACGCGCCAGCGGCGCTCCAATGCAGTGGTGATGGGCGGTGCCGAAAGTTAAATGCCGCCCTGGATTCTTCCGTTCCAAGTCAATTTCATCAGGCCGGTCGAAATGCTTCGGATCCCGATTTGCCGCTCCCCAACGAAGATCGAGCAGACAGCCTTTGGAAAGCTCTACGCCGCCAAGCTGTGTGTCATGGCGAACAGCACGGGCGAGGGTTTGAAACGGTGCCTCCAGCCTCAGCGACTCTTCGATGAAATTGGGGAGCAGCGAACGGTCGGCGATAATCGCATCCAGTATCTCGCGATTCTCCATGAGCATCAGCATGCCGGAGGACAAAGCATTAGTAGTCGACTCATTACCGCCGATAACCAGCGACATGAGCACGGAAATTTTAAGACTGGTGGGCAGGGGGGTGCCGTCGATCGTTTCGGCCACCGCCATGTCAGAAATGATGTCCTCTTCGGGGTTTTGCTTTTTTTCTTCGAGCTTCTGCGCCAGATAGTGTTGAAAAGCGATCAAGTCGCGGGCGAGCGCTATCTCTTCTTCGAGCGACCGGGGATAGGCGTTTAAGATTTCCGCCTGAACCGCTGACCAATGTTTCACTTGTTGTAGGTCCGCGCGGGGCAGACCCAACCGATCCGCAATGACATGCATGGGCAGGGGGATGGCAAATTGGCTGACGAATTCCACCTCGCCGTCGTCGATGAATGTATCGACTAGTTCGGCGACCAGGGCCTGCACATAAGGCTCCATCTTCTTCACCCGGCTTGCCGTAAACGATCGGTCTGCCAGACGCCGGAAATGGGTGTGGAGCGGTGGCTCGCTGTTTAACGTGCTCGCTTGCGGCCACCCTTCCCAGCCTTCTTCGAGGAACAGTTTCTTGATTTCCTCCTTGTACTGCCAAGAACCATATCGATCCGACTGGATTTCCGGATCGAAATAGCCGGTCGTATCTCGCGAGAATCGCTCCGGGTCACGCAGCGCTTCGCGCAGCTCGTCGTAACTTGTCACCACATAGGCGCCGTTCTCGTGAGATTTGTAGACGGGCGAATTTTCGCGGTAGACGCTGTAGGCATGATAGGGACATTCCCGAACCTCGGGATCCAACAGATCGAAATCTTCCGGTTGTTCCCTCGGTTTAACCCGGTCTGTATCTGACATTGTCACCTTCCTGGGCTGGTCACGCAAAATCTATGATAATCGTTATCATACTAAGTTTTTCGCGGCTCGCAACTTCATTGCGTGTGGTCTCCTTGCCCGGGCTGTTCATAGGGTGGCCAGATGAACCGCAATTCATCGACCCGCGCCCCAGCGGTTCCTGTCACATCAATGATCTCTTTTGCCGTAGCCGGAATTTCCCAGTTATCTATGTCACGTAAAAACGCTTCCTCATTCGGCCACCAAAATTCTTCGGATCCGTCATAAGGCGGCCGGTCGTCGTCGGTCCCGTAACCGTCAATAGTGAACGACCGGATGTAGCGCATGGCCCGCCGCGCCACGCCCACCAACGCACCGTTCGATTGCTGCCATCGCCTGTGGAACTCTTCCGAGGTCAGGCTTGGGTTCCGCTTGACGAAGAAGAGCGCCTTAATTGAACGCGGCGTGCCGGTCATGATTGGCCCTGGCTTGACGGCTTGTTCGGTGACGTTAAGGGCAGCGGCGGCACCGATGAAATTAGGAATATCCTGTTCCGCCCCATCGCGAAACTCTGGACTTTGGGACATGCGTTGCGCGGCTTCGGCATCCTGGTACCAGAGTTCCGGGGCGCCATCGCAGGGCCGTCGAAAATCGGCAATCGGTTCAGGCCAAACATGATTTTGAACGTAGCGTTGGAGATATGCATTGAGTTTCAAAGCATGTTCCGCGTGAACAGTGCGCCAGTGTAACTGAAACGCCTCTATGCTCATGCCGGATTTGCGGTGCAATAAGCGGAACGATTTGACGTTGCCAAGCAAAGGGCGCCTCCTCGGTGGAACCAGCCGTCTCTTGATGTCTGACAATTCTATACATATAGTTATTATAATAATCATTATAAAAAAGCTGGCGTGTGAAACGTCTCGCGTGAACCAGCTAAATAATGTTGATTGTTTTCGGAAGGGACAGCCCATGAAAGATCTCGCCGGCAAGACGGCTTTTGTCACAGGCGGTGCAAGTGGCATTGGATACGCCATAGCGGAGGCGCTTGCGGGCGCCGGCATGAACATTGCGCTAGCGGATGTGGAGGAAAACGCCTTGTTGTCTGCTGCGGAGCGTTTGAAGGGGGCGCATGATCGGGTCTTACCTGTCGCCGTGGATGTGTCCGACCGCGACGCGATGAAAGAAAGCGCAAATGCGGTTGCCGATGCGTTCGGCAATGTTCACGTGCTGTGCAACAATGCCGGCGTGCAAGTGTACACCCCGCTGGACAAAGCCGCGTATGCGGATTGGGATTGGCTTTTGGGTGTCAATCTTGGGGGTGTAATCAACGGCTTGATGACGTTCTTGCCCGGCATGACGGCCCATGGCGAGGGCGGGCATGTGGTAAACACGGCCTCTGTTGGCGGTCTCATCGGCATGCCAAATATCGGTATCTATGCCGCGAGCAAGTTTGCCGTTGTCGGTTTGTCCGAATGTTTGAAAGCGGATCTAATCCCCCATGGGATCGGCGTTTCGATCCTTTGCCCGGGCCATGTGCATACGGCTTTAGGCTCGGCGGCCCGAAACCGGCCTGCCCACCTCAAAGGAACGCCTGAGCGTGAGCATTCGGCGGTGCGCGAAGAATCTCATCGCGAACTCGATGTGCAGCCCAAGCAAATCGGTGAAGCGGTCCTTCAAGGCATTCGCGACAACAGCCTTTACATCAATACGCATCCCGAGTTTCTGCCTTACCTGGACGACAGGCATGCCGCGTTGAGGGATTCGTTTAAGGGCGAACCGAACGGGGAGCGGGTGAAGGCGCTTCGCGCTGCTTTTGAATGGCGATACACGTAACAGCGGGCTTTACGAAAAGGATCGACCGATGTTGGGCGACGGGGCGCTTGTCAATTTCATCGATATCGAGTCCGACTACGAAGAAGAATTCAATGAATGGTACAATTACGAACATGTGGACGATCTGATTCATCTGCCTGGGTGGACGCGGGGACGTCGCTTTCGCAATGCGGACGGGCAGTCCACCTATCTCGCCTTTTACGAGGCTGAAGCCATCGGTCGGTTTGCCGAACCGGTGTATCTGGACCTTTTGGCCAATCTGTCACCCTGGACACGCAAGTCGATCAGCCATATCGAAAGGCACAGCAGGATTGTAGCTCGGCGTAGTGCGGGTGCGTTTCACGGCGATGCCGGTGCCATGGCCATGGTGAGGTTCGTTGCGTCAGGCGACCTGGAGCGCTTGCGCCGGCGTGTGGCCGGTACATTGTTTCCCGACCTTGCGGCCGGTAAGGGCCGGTTGGGCGCCGTGCTGCTGGAAATGGATGCGGATATCACCGCAGCGCCACGTCGGTCTCGTGGGGCGGCGCCGCACCCGAGCGACACGATCGATGGCCAAACTTGGATCATTGCAGCACAGGCCATGGATGTGTCCCATGTCCGAATGGCTCTTGCGGAGATTTTGGCGTATGAACCGCTTCAAGCCGTCGACATTGTGTCCTCGGGTGCATTTGGTTTTCTCTATGGACGAACCAAAGAGCCGTTCTTCGCACGGGAATAGGGCGGCCTCACATGCCGCCGGCAAGAAGAAGGGTCTGCCCGGTCATCCAGCTTCCCGCATCGGATGCCAGATAGACCGCCGTGGCCGACACGTCTTCGGGCGTGCCCACTCGGCCCAAAGGGACGCCCCATTCCTGCGCCACCCGAGGAAAATCAGCTTCCGTCACCTTGCGGGCTTTCTTGAAAGCTTCCGTCGGCACGGGCCCGGGCGCGATGCCGTTGACGCGAAAACGGGGCGCGAGATCATTCGCGAGGGCAATCGTGATGTTATTCATGGCCGCCTTTGACGCGCCATACCCACCGCCTGCCCCTTGAGGCTTTAAGCCGAGGATGGAAGAAATATTGATAATCACTCCGCCATCTTTCATTTCCGGCACACATGCCTTCGTCATGCGCCAAGCGCTGGTAAGGTTGAGAGCGATCTGTGCCTCCCACGAGGCATCTGATGTTTTCATCAGAGGTTGAGGCGCCTTGTCCACGCCGCCAAGGCCACCTGCGTTGTTGATGAGGATTGTGATTTTTTCCAGTTCCTTCAACGCATGTTCTGTGATGGTGGCGGGGCCATCTTCTGAAGTTACGTCCGCCGAAATGACGGCGCAGCGGCGGCCGCGGGCTTCCACATCGCGCCGTACCGCTTCCAATTTATCAAGCTTGCGTGCTGTGACGCAGATATCCGCACCGACATCGGCAAAAGCGGTTGCCATCGCGTGGCCCAGTCCGCCACCGCCGCCGGTGATCAGGGCTACCTGGCCGTCCAACCGAAACCTGTCCAATATACTCATTTGCTTTCTGCCCTCCTGTGACGAACGTGATCCTTGCCTCGTCGTTCGTTCTTGCTAAATCTATACCAATGATTAGAATTATTATATCTAATGGATTTGCGAACGGCTGAATAGCGCGTTGTCGACGACCCGTCGTGTCGCCCGCCGACAGCAGCGTTTGCGAGATTTTGTTAGGAGCCGTTTTTTTGAACAATCGCTGGAAGGCCTATTGGCGACCTACAACTGGTGGCGTTTTTCGTCGGCGGGTTTGCGTCAGTTCAGATCACAATATGGCGGTCGCTGAGCTTGAGGATGATTTCCACCGTTTTGGCGTGACCGTCCGTCATGACGGAGACACGGTGACGGAGGTTGCCGGTCGGGCGACACGTTATCCGTGGTCTACTTGCGCCGAAGCTGCGGACAACTTATCCCGTTTGGCCGGCATGACAATCAATTCCGTGTCCTCCGATGCTTATCTTTACACGGATGGTGCTTTTCAATGCACCCATATGTTTGAGCTTGCGGGTCTTGCCATTGCGCAAGCAGCCAGGGGTAAGGGGCAGCTCCGTTTTGATGTAACGGTCCACGACCCTGTGGATGGCGTTCAGGCCGCTGCCATTGCGCGAGACGGCGTTACGATCCTTGAATGGGAAGTCAAGGATACAATCATTCTGAGTCCTAAGGCGTTTGAAGGTCAGTCTACAGCTAATCTTGGGCAATGGGCCAAATGCAATTTCCCGCCTGAAATCGCCGAATGCATTCTGATCTTGCGTCGGTGCGTGCGCACTTCGATCGGCCGTCAATTGGAACTTGACAGCATTCCGGACGCGGTGAGTTTCGGCGCCCACGGTGTGTGTCATTCTTTTCAGCCGCACATCGCGCCGCGGGGCAAGCGCAATGTGGGGTCAGTGCGCGACTTCAGCACTGCGTCCGACCAACTGCTGCAAGGTGCTGCAAATCATCGGCCATCGCGGTAAAGGAAAGTGAGGGAACACAGAATATGACGGATTTGGATGGATTTATTGCGGCCGCGCCGCTGGCTGATGTTCCCGATGAGGGGCAACGGTTGGTGTCCGTCGGAGGCCGCGCCGTTCTTCTATGCCGCAGCGAAAATCAGGTCTTTGCGATCGAGAACCGGTGCAGCCATGATTTCGAGCCGTTGCAAGGTGGCCGAATTCGCAAGTGCACCATCGTTTGTCCGCATCACGGTGCCCGCTTCAATCTTAAGAACGGCAGCGCCATGGGACCTCCCGCCTTTGCCGCTATTCGCACGTTTCCGACGCGGATTGCCGGCGACACAATAGAAGTGAAATTGTAATCGAAGCGGGCCGACTCAAAAGTCTCGCGTGACGTTCTATAGCGTTTCCAGGTGAAGCATGCCCTCGGGCTTGACCCGATGGGTGGACTCCGGTTCGCCGTCCGGAAACGCGCAAAAGAAAAAGTCTGGAGCGGTTTTGTGTTTCAATGAAAACCAAAACGGCTCTAGTTAACGGCTGATCCCAAAGGACTCGGCGGCAAAAACCGGAACCACCCGGCGGGATTTAAACCGCCACTGCTGATCGGGCCCCCGTTCGTATACGTCAAGATGTTCGGCCACCAGCTTCGGTTCGGGTGTCCCCCCATCCATCGCGTCATGTTGGTAAAGGGTGAAACCGATGCACCCTTGCGCGCGATCGGCTTCACTCATCGAAAGCCGTACATTGCCTAAAAAGTGGCGCACCTTGATCTTTCGTTCGCCGCGTGCCTTCCATCCTTCCACAAGTTCTCGTTCCCCTTCCATTTTGGACCACGGCGTTTCAAAAGTTCCGTCGGACGTGAAGAGCTCCGGCACCTGGTCGAAATGTTCATGGTCGACTCGATACAGGTATTCCAAGCACAGCGCCTCAAGATCGAGACGTACATCATGCGGCACGTTCCAATTAGCCAGCGTGTCGTCGGACATGGCGTTGCTCCCTTCCATCCGATTGTTCGTTCCGCCGTGAAGCGGGGCGGGGTCATTCTTCGGCCGCGCGCTACTTCTACTCGACGCGCCCATCTTATATGATTATGATTAGCACAGATAAGCAACCGTATCCACTGTTCAAGAGGGCCTTTAAGGGGGTGCAATGATCGCGACGGAGAAAAAGTATCTCGGCGAAACGGGACCGGTCCGGGAAGGTCACGAGATCGATCTGCAAATGCTGCACACCTTCATGGCGGACATGGTGGCTGGATTTGACGGTCCCCTGACCGTCAAGCAATTTGAAGGCGGCCAATCGAACCCGACCTATTTGATCGATACCCCCACCAACAAATATGTCCTGCGCCGCAAACCACCAGGCGTCCTACTGAAATCGGCCCATGCGGTGGACCGGGAATACCGTGTGATGTCGACATTGGGCGACGTCGGTTTTCCGGTGCCTCGTGTCCATGTGTTGTGCGACGACGAGTCCGTATTGGGCACCATGTTCTTCATTATGGATTTTGTGCCGGGCCGGGTTTTTCTGGATTGCAGCATGCCCGACCTGTCGCCCGCAGAACGATCGGCGGTATTCGATTCCGTCAATGAAACGCTGGCGGCGCTCCACAGTGTGGACTACGCCGCGCTGGGGCTTGAGGATTTCGGGCGGCCCGGAAACTATTTCGCCCGGCAGATCGCACGCTGGTCGAAACAGTATGAAGCGTCCAAGACGTCTGACATACCGGCCATGGATCGATTGATCGATTGGTTGCCCGACGCGATCCCGGACGATGACGCCGCTTCGCTCGTTCACGGCGACTATTCTTTCCACAACGTCTTGATCCACCCATCAGAACCAAAAGTGGTCGCTGTATTGGATTGGGAATTGTCCACCACCGGGCACCCTTTGGGTGATCTCATGTATCACATGATGGAATGGTACCGGCCGCCCGGTATCGATTCCCGTGGCACATTGAACGGGCTTGATCTCGATAGCCTCGGCATTCCCACCATGGAGGCCTACATGGTGCGCTATTGCGAGCGAACGGGCAGGGTGCCCATCGAAAATCCCAGTTTTTACAAGGCGTACAATCTGTTTCGTGTCGCGGCCATTGTGCAAGGCATTGTCGGGCGGGCGCAGATAGGTACTGCAGCGGCAGCCAATGCGTCCGAGCAAGCCGAACGGGTTCAGCCACTTGCCGAAGCTGCGTGGCGGGAAGCGCAGCGCGCAGGCGCGGTTTAGGATCATCGATGAGCATCGTTCGTAAGAGGAACATATTTCAGAACGCTTGGGTGGTTCGCGATCTTGAAGAGGCGATCACCGTGTGGACCAGGGACCTTGGGGTTGGACCGTTCTTTTTGCGGGAACTCTATGGCATTCGCCTATCGTTCTATGGAAAACCCGGCGAACTCAACGCGCGGATCGCGACGTCTCAGGCGGGGCCTGTGCAAATCGAACTGATCGAACCCCGAGGAGAGAATGGCGGCGTGTTCGGCCTGCCGAACCGGCAAACGTGGCCGCGCTTTCATCATTTCGCGTGCTGGAGCAACGATTTTGCAGCCGACGACACCCACTATAAGGCGGAAGGCTTTGTTGAAGCCTTGTCCGGCGGTGGGCCGGGCGCGCGTTTTGCGTATTTCGACACGACGCCCGCCTATGGCTGCATGTTGGAAATTGTGGAGGTTCAGGAAAAGAAGCGCGCAACATATGCACGTCTCTCGCAGGTTTGCGAAAACTGGGATGGTTGCAGCCCTATCAGACCCTTCGCCGACATTGAAGAC
>JANQMY010000327.1 GCA_028279895.1 Alphaproteobacteria bacterium | reverse complement strand
GAGGGCGTGCGCGACCTTCAACGACTTCGCCGTTAATCACGACTTCCTCTACACCATCGAGAGCCGGCAGCTCATACATCGTGTCCAGCAAGATGCCTTCCATGATCGACCTCAGGCCACGGGCACCGGTTTTCCGAGCTATTGCCTTGCGCGCCACCGCATTCAGCGCATCATCCGAGAAAGTCAAACTTGTGTCTTCCATCTCAAAAAGCCGCTGATACTGCTTCACGAGCGCATTCTTCGGGCGGGTCAGAATCTCGACCAGGGCCTCTTCACTCAGATCTTCCAGAGTCGCAATGACCGGAAGACGACCGACGAATTCCGGGATCAGTCCAAACTTAAGCAAGTCTTCCGGCTCCACGTCCTTCAGAATCTCGCCCATGTTCCGCTCATCCAAGCCCTTCACATCGGCACCGAAGCCGATCGACGTTCCACGGCCGCGACCGGAAATAATTTTGTCCAGGCCGGCAAAAGCACCGCCGCAAATGAACAAAATGTTTGTCGTGTCCACCTGCAAGAACTCTTGCTGCGGATGCTTGCGGCCTCCTTGCGGCGGCACGCTCGCAACAGTGCCTTCCATGATTTTCAGGAGCGCTTGCTGCACGCCTTCGCCCGACACGTCACGGGTAATCGATGGATTATCCGACTTGCGGCTGATCTTATCCACTTCGTCGATGTAAACGATGCCGCGCTGCGCGCGTTCCACGTTGTAGTCGGCAGACTGAAGCAGCTTGAGAATAATGTTTTCGACGTCCTCACCCACATAGCCGGCCTCAGTCAGAGTTGTGGCATCGGCCATGGTAAAGGGCACATCCAAGATCCGCGCAAGTGTTTGCGCCAGCAATGTCTTACCGCACCCTGTCGGGCCAACGAGCAGAATGTTGGATTTGGCCAATTCCACATCGTTGTTTTTCGCCGAATGATTCAAACGCTTGTAGTGATTATGAACGGCAACCGACAGCACACGCTTGGCCTGAGCCTGACCAATCACATAGTCGTCCAGCACACGGCAGATTTCTTGGGGCGTCGGTACGCCGTCGCGGGACTTTACGAGCGAGCTCTTATTCTCTTCACGGATAATGTCCATGCAGAGTTCAACGCACTCATCACAAATGAAAACCGTCGGCCCGGCAATTAGCTTGCGAACTTCGTGCTGGCTCTTTCCGCAAAACGAACAGTAGAGCGTATTTTTCGAATCGCCACCGCTAACCTTGCTCATGCATGCTCCTTGGTCCGTTACGCCACCAGTTGCTAAGAGTCCCGCCGCCCAACACTAAATATAGTGTCTTCTTACGCTCACCCGCCAAATTTTTTGGGCAGCTGGTATGGCCCTTACCCGTTACTCCTTATTCGACCACGATATGGAACTAGGGATCAAGAATTGATTAAGTGGAAGTATCGGCCTGCTCTTCAACCGTACGTTCTTCAACCACTATGTCAACCAACCCGAATTCCTTGGCCTCCGCAGCCGTCAGAAAACTATCTCTGTCCAGCGTTTTCTCAACTGTTTCAACATCTTGCCCGGTATGCTTAGCGTAAATTCTGTTTAACCGGTCCTTGATCGCCAAAATGTCCTGAGCATGGCGCTCAATATCTGCGGCCTGCCCCTGAAACCCACCAGAGGGCTGGTGCACCATAATTCGCGCATTAGGCAGAGCAAATCTCATGCCCTTTTGGCCGGCTGCCAACAACAACGACCCCATAGAGGCCGCCTGGCCCACACAAAAGGTCGAAACCGGCGGACGGATATACTGCATGGTGTCGTAGATTGCCAATCCGGAGGTCACAATCCCACCCGGGGAATTGATATACATGGCGATCTCTTTTTTGGGATTTTCCGACTCAAGAAGCAGCAATTGGGCCGTCACCAGGGTCGCCACCATGTCGTTGATGGGACCGCTGACGAAGATAATCCGCTCCTTCAGCAGGCGCGAATAGAGATCCATCGCGCGTTCGCCCCGATTCGTTTGCTCGACCACCATCGGGACAAGGGTGTTCATGGTGATGTCGTGGGGGTTACTCATTCTTATTTCCTGCCCTGCTGGCCATTGGATTAGGCCTCTCGTCGAAAGGCCATACTAGGTTCCGAAAGTAAAAATTTGGTCTGGTCGGGCCAGAAAAGCCCCACTCTGCCCATCGGTGAACAGGAATACCCGATTCCGGCCCACCGCATCTCATAATGATACGCCACAGACAAAGTATTGTCTCTTCCTGACGCACAGACCACTTTGCCGGTCGACTTTCGCTTGGCCGGCCGGACAAGCGCTATTCCTTATCAGCCTCCTCGCCCGCATCGTCTTTTTTCTTGGCGGCGGTCTTTTTCTTGGCTGCCGATTTCTTCTTCGGTGCAGCTTTTTTCTCCGGTTTTTCCTCTTCGTCCGGGTCCTTCATCAGCTCTTCCCGGCTCACCTTAACGTCATTAATGGTTGCAAGTTCCGAAACGTAATCAACCACTTTGTCTTCAAACAATGGCGCCCGGATCTCGGCCATCGCACCTGGGTTCTGCTGATAGAACTGGAAGATCTGCGTTTCCTGACCGGGATACTGCCGCGCCCGTTCAGCGATCGCTCGATTGAGTTCCTCTTGGCTGACGGAAATGTTGTTTACGCGGCCCACTTCCGCCAGGAGCAGCCCCAGACGAACGCGACGCTCCGCGATGGTTTGGTACTCCGCTTTGAGCTCTTCCTCCGGTTTGTCCTCTTTCTCTTCTTCAGGCTGATGCTGCACCTGGTGCCAAATCTGTTCGAACTCGGATTCCACCATGCCCGGCGGCAGTTCGAAATCGTGCAACTCGTCTAACCGGTCCAGCATATTGCGCTTCAGCCGCGCACGAGAGATCGATTTGTAATCATCCGCCACTTGGTTAGAGAGGGTTTCCTTGAGCTTATCCAGAGATTCAAGCCCCAGCTTCTCCGCCAATGCATCATCCACTTTTGCCTCGTCCGGTTCGCTCACCGAGTTAACGGTCACGTCGAATTCGGCTTCCTTGCCCGCCAGGTGCTCGGCACCATAGTCTTCCGGAAAAGTCACCTTAATGGTCTTCTCTTCGCCTTTCTTAGCGCCAACTAACTGTTCTTCGAATCCAGGGATGAACTGGTTGGCCCCGATCACTAGGCGAATGTCGTCGCCTTTGCCGCCGTCGAACTCTTCACCGTCCACCCGGCCCACAAAGTCAATCTGCAGGGCGTCACCATCCTTGGCCTTGCTCTTTTCACTCCGCTCGCTATAGCTGCGGTTTTGCTCCGCCAAGCGTTCAAGCATCTCCGTAAGATCGCCGTCTTCGACCTCCGCTACAGGGCGGTCCAGCTCAAGCTTCGACAAATCCGTGATGTCGAAATCGGGCATGATTTCAACGGCAATCTTGAAATTAAGATCTTCAGCCCCGTCGACGACAGGTTCCAGTTCGCCATCGACTTCCACCTTCGGCTGCAAGGCCGGGCGAAGCTCATTGTCATTGATCGCCTGCTGGGTGGCTTCGTTCATCGCCTCCTGAATGATGTCGCCCATCATCGCCTTGCCATAGGTCTTCTTCAGAAAGGGCACCGGCACCTTGCCCGGCCGAAACCCATTCATGCGGACCTGACCTCTAATGGACTCAAGGTGGTTCATCAGACGATCGTCCAAATCCTGGCGCGTGATCGTGATCTTGTATTCCCGGCTTAAACCTTCGGAGTTTGTTTCTGTGACTTGCATATCGGAGCGCCTATCAATGGCCGGCCCGTCGGGGCATGCGGCAGCTTGTCTGAAAAATGGTGCGGGCGGAGGGACTTGAACCCCCACGACTTGCGTCACCAGAACCTAAATCTGGCGTGTCTACCAATTCCACCACGCCCGCGTGAAGCCCTATGGGCCTGAGAAATTGGGCGCTTTCTATAACACGAGTGGTTTAAAAATCACCAGCGGAATAGCGTCTTAACGAAGTTTTATGTGGCAAGCTCGGCAGACAAGGCGGATAGCGCCGCCGGCAGCAGGCCGGGAAGGTCTTCCGCAATCATGCCCCGGCCCCCGGACTGCGCAGCGGCGCCATGGAGCCAAACGGCGGCGCACGCCCCCTCCCAAGGGGCCATTCCTTGCGCCATCAAGCCTCCAATTGTCCCTGCCAAGACATCACCTGACCCGGCGGTCGCGAGGCTCGCTGGCGCATTGGCATTAATGGCCGCCCGTCCATCAGGCGAAGCAATCACCGTATCCGGCCCCTTCAGAACAATCGTCGCACCACTTCGTTGAGCAGCGTCACGCGCGGCCGCAAGCCGCCCCATCCCCGTATCCAACAGCCCCGGAAAAATTCGCTGAAACTCGCCTTCATGGGGCGTTAGCACAGCCGCCCCCTTAATCATGTCGAATAACGCCTCCTGTCTTCCTTCAAACGAACTCAGTGCGTCGGCATCCAGTACGGTCGCATGCGCTGAAGAAAGGACTGCGGCCACATAGTCTCGGGTCACGCCACCGACCCCCAAACCTGGACCAATGACGATGGCGTTCTTTCTTTCGTCGCGAAGCACGGCAGCAAGCGCTTCGGCCTGATCGACTTCAACGGTCATTACTGTGGTGAGCTGAGCAGCAAGCTCGGGCAAAACAGTCGGTCCGCCGGCCACAGTTACCAATCCGGCCTCCGCTCGAAGCGCCGCCATAGCGGCCAACCGCGCGGCGCCGGTTTTGCCGACACCGCCAGCGACGATCAGAGCATGGCCTTTTTTGTATTTGTGACTTTCGGCATTCTGAGTCGGGAACGCCTCTTCCCATAGTTTGGGCGCGTTGGCATAGGTCCGGCAACCGATCGTTTTCAAATGGCGATCTTCAATACCGATATCCACGCAATCGACGCGCCCGCATAACCTCCTACCCGGCATGAGGTAGTGACCCGGTTTTTTTCGAAAGAACGTAACCGTGCGGTCGGCTTTCAAGGCATAACCGCGCACTTGCCCCGTATTGCCGTCGATTCCGCTGGGAACATCTACCGAAAGGACAGCACACCGATCATTTTCATTTACCGCCTCTAAAACTTCCGCCACAGGGCCATCGATCGGTCGCCCGAGCCCAGCCCCGAAAACTGCGTCGATCACCAGATCGGCACTCCTTACGGCCTGCGGATCGAAAGCTCTCACAGCCGCGTTCGGCACATTCATCCAGCAGTCTGCCGCCCATTTGGCATCTCCCTTCAGGGCGTCGATACCTCCCAGAAGCTGAACATCCAAGCTCCAATTGGAGGGCTCTCGCTCGGCAAGAGATTTCGCCGCGATGAATCCGTCGCCCCCATTGTTTCCCGGCCCGCAAAGAACAACAACGCGCCCCGACGCACACATCTCTGCCGCGGCATTTGCAACCGCACGGCCGGCGTGGTCCATAAGTTCTGTGCCCGGCGTTCCCGACGCGATCGCCAAGGCATCCGCCTTGTACATTTCTTCAACGGACAGAAGCTCAAGAGTCGCAGAGGCTTTGTCGTGACGGCCGGAAGAGTTCATGGATTTGCCTAGCGCACCTGTGTTTCGGCTTCCGCCCCCATTTCGACCAAGCTAAGTTTCCGGTCAATGACGTCAATCGTGGTGATCGATCCATTGTCCGGACGAAATACAACCATGCGATCATCATTTTGCATGTGCCCTACGATCGCATTGATCGCGATGAAATGGGAAAAGACGACTGTGTCCTCACTCAGTACACGAATTGCTTCAACAACCTGGTCTCGCCACGTCTCAAGAGTCGGATCCCCAATATCCGCCCATCGGCCAGGCATAATGGACTGAAGCCAGGCGGTGCGTGCACTCAAGTCGTCGGTTGGCGACGGGATCTCGGCAACCGCTTCAACAATGTTCGGTGTCACGTCCCAGGTGGCACACAGGGGCTGAGAGGTCTCCCTGCATCGCCTTAACGGGCTGCTTATGACCTGATGAGGACCTTTCGGAGCAAGGGTGTTGCCGACGGTTTGCGCCTGAGACCGGCCTAAATCGCTCAATCCAGGATCACGGTCCTGATCGAAACCGGCTGCCGCTTGGCCATGCCGCACCAAATAAACCCTTGGCATCGGTTCACTCTCCGTCGAACACAAAGGTATTGGTTTTGTCGCCAGGCGTCACAACACCCGGGCGCCCAAGACAATCCTCGTCCATCATCTTGTTCAACGTTGCGGGATCATTTCGGCTATGGGCAACAAACCGGTCACCGTTCTCAAGACGGCCCACAATGATGCCCATGGATGGACCGTCTCGGCCATTCACCACGGTATAGGTTTCGACCGTGCCCTTACCCGATGGCGTCGGCTCGAAACGGGGATGTGGCATCGCGTCGATTTCCTTCTGGTAAACCGCCGGATCTTCCCGTTTCCACTCACCTTCAAAGGGTTCGGTCGAATAGATTCCCAGAGAATGTTTGGTCACGTACCACCCATTCCCTGTCAGCAAGCCGAACGACCTGGGCCTTGCGCGCAGTTTTTCCATCATGGTCACAATGGAATGCATCACATAGTTGTTGCCGGCGCCCCCGAAGTAAGGAAGGCCGCCTGTGACGGTCAATCCACGGGGGTCATCCAGCGCGACACCGATTTCCTGAGCGCCGATTTCGACCGCCGACGGAAAACACGAATACAAATCGAAGTAGTCCATGTCGTCGACGGTCTTGCCGGCCATCGCAAACGACTTTTTGGCGATCGTGCGAATTGCCGGCGAGGAATGAAAATCGGTGCGGTCCGTGAAGTACCAAAGATCGTGTGCATCCCCGCATCCATGCAAATAAACCCATTTGGCTTCATCGACACCCAATGCACGGGCTGTCTTGACATTCGTCATGATGACCGCCGCTGCCATATCGATCCGTATAATAGCGTTCATATACTTCGTATACGGAAAGCCAATATAGCGATTGGACTCACTGGGCGTGGAGATTTCCTCGGGCGAGCGCGCTTTTGGAAACCAGGCATGTGGATTTTCCGCGGCCACTTTCGAAAACTTTGAAAACAGCTCTCCAAGCGCCTTTTGATGCTCTCTTATGGAGCGGCCTTTGTCGGCGCGTATTGCGTTCTCGAACAACGGATAGACGTTTACCGGAAAATAGAGGGCGTGCGCCTTTTCTTGTGCATTGGTCCCGCTGCGATCATCTCCTATTCGGATCGGCTCCCCGCCTGGGTCGTCCCCCCAGTCGAGTTGAGCGCCTTCATTGAGGGCCGCCGTCATTGTGGCCAGATCCTCGGAACCTCCCAAGATGGCGATATTGGTTTCCCCACGCGCAATCTCTTCCGCCGTTCGGTTTACCAACCATTGCGGTGTATTACCGCCAGCTGCCGTGTAGTATTCACGTTCCGGTGACGCACCAATGGCCTTAGCCACGGTACGCGGCGCATTCTTATATTGTCCGACGGGCAATCGTCCGACCTCGGAACTATCTGCCGTAAATCGCACAACGGAAATATTGTCGGCCTTCGACAGGACGGCATCGGCAACCCCTGTGTCTTCGGCAGCCATACGCACCGCCTTGATCAACATCTCCATTGGCGATTGCGATGCACGCCAGTTTTTTTCCTGCGCCGTGCGCTGAGTGAATTGCGCGCCGCCGATTAAGATTGGCGTATTGTCATGTGGCATATGTGGTGTTCCTCAGCGTCGTTCCGATGGTTGCATTAAAAAGTCTCTAAGCCGTGCGACAGCTTCGTTAAGCACTTCCGGTTTCTTGCAGAAACAGAAACGCAAGATCGATCCGCCATCATTGCTCGAGAAAAACGGGCCCATCGGGATCGTCGCGACTTTTGCTTCCGTGGTAAACTGTCGGCAGACCTGGTCTGCATTCCCGTTCAGCCCCAACCCGCTATAGTCCCCGGTCACAAAATAGGTCCCCTGACACGGCGCCATGGCAAATCCTAGTTCGGACAGGCCCTTACAAATCAAATCCCGCTTGCGCTGCAGATCCTCAGCTAGGGAGCTGAAATAAGAGTCCGGCTTTCGTAGACCATATGCCACGGCAGACTGCAATGCCGGGGGTGTGGTGTAGGTGACATATTGGTGGGCGCGGCTAATGCCTTGCATCACGCTGGCCGCAGCCGTGATATACCCGATTTTCCATCCTGTCAGAGAGAACGTTTTCCCCGCCGATCCAATACGCGCCGTCCGTTCCCGCATCCCCGGCAGCGTCATGATGGGAATGTGGCGGACGTCATCAAAAACAAGATGCTCATATACTTCATCGCAGATGGCATAAGCATCATGTTGCTTGGCCAGGTCGGCTATCAGTTCGAGTTCCGATCGCGAAAACACCTTGCCGGTCGGATTCATCGGCGTGTTAATCACAACAGCCTTTGTCTTGTGACTGAATGCCTGGATCAACGCCTCTTGAGGGATGTCCCAGGCCGGCGGCTGAAGCTCTACGATTTTCGCTCTGGCGCCTGCACGTTCGATGATCGGGAGATAACTGTCATACGCCGGTTCGAAAACCACCACTTCGTCGCCCGCATTGAGTATTCCCATGAAGCAATCCGCAAGCGCCTCAGTCGCACCGGACGTCACCATCACCTCGGTCTCCCAATCTACATCTAGATCGTAGAACCGTTTATTGTGATCGGCGACGGCTTGGCGCAACTCGGGCATCCCCATCATGGGTGGGTATTGATTGGTCCCCGTCAAAAGCGCCCGGCTGGCGGCCTTAATAATGTCGCGCGGCCCATCCTCGTCGGGAAAGCCCTGCCCCAAATTGATTGCCTCGTGTTCCAGAGCCATGGCCGACATAACGGCAAAGATGGTGGTTCCCTGACCGACCAATCCAGAATTGAGCTGCTTCATGAGGTGTGTACCTTGTAATCCCTGCGACTTCTGATTACTTTTTTTGCCTAATATTTTTGCATTATGTCTATTTTTCCAGCAGTTTCGACTGCCCCTTTTTTATCCAACGCGCCTCATCACCGCCTCCAACCCCAGCTTTTGCCTTGGCATTTCCATATTTGTGCCGTCTTGGCACGGCGCATGCTAACTCCCTGGCGGCGGGGTACATTACGAGGTCCGGGAACTAGCGGAGATCAGCAAATCGATGAAGAAAATTGAGGCCATAATCAAGCCTTTCAAATTGGACGAGGTGAAGGAAGCACTGCAAGAAGTTGGTCTTCAAGGCATTACGGTGACGGAAGCCAAGGGCTTCGGCCGGCAGAAGGGCCACACGGAGTTGTATCGCGGCGCTGAGTATGTGGTGGATTTCTTACCTAAGGTGAAGATAGAAATCGTGCTGCAAGACGACATGGTCGAACAAGCCGTCGATGCCATCCAGCAATCGGCGAAAACGGGACGTATCGGCGACGGCAAAATCTTTATAAGTGGGGTAGAAGAAGTCATTCGAATTAGAACCGGGGAAACAGGCCAAGAAGCGATCTAGGCTGGGGTCCCTACAAACTGCCCACTCGGGCACTTAAACCAATCGAAATCACTAATTACAGGAAGCGAGCAAATGGCCAACGCGAAATCTGTGCTGCAAACGATATCTCAGAAGGACGTGAAGTACGTAGACCTGCGTTTCACGGACCCCCGGGGGAAATGGCAGCACGTCAGCTTTGACGTCAACATGGTGGACGAAGACTTCTTCGCCGAAGGGCAGATGTTTGATGGGTCCTCAATTTCGGGCTGGAAAGCGATCAACGAATCCGACATGAACCTCATGCCCGATCCGGCAACCGCCGTAATAGATCCTTTCATGGCTCAGCCGACGCTGGCAATTTTCTGCGATGTGCTCGAACCTTCCACCGGTCAGCCCTACGACCGCGATCCTCGGTCCACGGCAAAGAAGGCAGAAGCCTATCTGCAATCGACGGGTGTCGGGGATGCGGCTTTCTTCGGCCCTGAGGCGGAATTCTTCGTATTTGACGATGTGCGCTTCAGTGTCGATCAAAATAAGACCGGTTTCGAAATCGACTCGGCGGAAGGTCCGTACAACACCAGCACCGAGTACGAAATCGGCAATATGGGCCACCGGCCAAAAATGAAAGGTGGCTATTTCCCGGTTCCCCCGGTCGACAGCGGACAGGATCTGCGTTCGGAAATGCTAACCGTTATGCGTGAAATGGGAGTCGACACCGAAAAGCACCACCACGAGGTCGCACCAAGCCAGCACGAACTTGGCATGAAGTTCGACACTTTGGTGAGCATCGCCGACAAGCTGCAAATCTATAAGTACGTTATCCACATGGTTGCGGCGGCCTACGGCAAAACGGCAACCTTCATGCCGAAACCCGTCTTCAACGACAATGGATCCGGCATGCACGTGCACCAGTCGATTTGGAAAAGCGGCAAGCCCACTTTTGCAGGCTCCGGTTATTCCGATCTGTCGGACACGGCCCTCTACTACATCGGCGGCATCATCAAGCACGCCCGCACGATCAACGCGTTCACGAACTCCACCACCAATAGCTACAAGCGCTTGGTTCCGGGGTTTGAGGCGCCGGTCTTGCTCGCCTACTCGGCCCGCAACCGTTCTGCCTCCTGCCGTATCCCATTTGCCCCAAGCGCCAACGGTAAGCGCGTAGAAGTGCGTTTCCCGGATGCGGCGTCAAACCCATATTACGCGTTTGCAGCCATGCTGATGGCCGGTCTGGACGGAATTGAGAACCAGATCCATCCCGGCGATCCAATGGATAAAGACTTGTACGCCCTTCCGCCGGAAGAGCTGCAAGACGTTCCGACCGTTTGCGGATCCTTGCGGGAGGCCATCGACTCTCTGAACACCGACCGCGCCTTCCTCACGAAGGGCGGCGTGTTCAGCGACGACCAGTTGGACGCCTATGCGGACCTGAAGATGGAAGAAGTCATCGAGTTCGAAACGACACCGCACCCGGTGGAATTCAAGAACTACTACAGCGTTTAACGCGTCCTCTCAGGAGGTTGTTAAAGGGGCTGCCATCCGGCGGCCCTTTTTTTGTCCCACTTGCCTTGCCATATTGGGGGCATCTTAGCGATTGGCTTTGGAGGCGCCGTTAACAGGCGATATCCTTCCATCTCACGAATCAACACTCAGGTTTCCGCGTTCACGCATGGCTCAAGCACGCTCTCTATTCGACAAGAAACAATCCGCAAAGTCCGAGAAAACCTACACGGCCCGCGACATTGAAGTCCTTGAGGGGCTGGAACCGGTGCGCCGACGCCCCGGCATGTATATCGGCGGCACTGACGAGCGCGCGTTACACCACCTCGCGGCAGAGGTGCTCGACAACGCCATGGACGAGGCCGTGGCCGGCCATGCCTCACGTATCGAGGTGGACCTTCACGCGGATGGCTCTCTTTCAATCACCGACAACGGCCGCGGCATTCCTGTAGATCCCCATCCAAAGTTTAAGAACAAATCGGCTCTAGAGGTCATTCTGACCACACTGCATTCAGGCGGTAAGTTTTCGGACAAAGCCTACGCAACCGCCGGAGGGCTGCACGGCGTCGGTATCTCCGTGGTCAATGCCCTGTCGCAAAAGCTTATGGTCGAGGTGGCCCGGGATCAAAAGCTCTTTGCGCAGACTTATGAGCGCGGCCTTCCCAAGGGCAAACTGAAAAATGTGGGCTCAGCAAAAAACCGCCGCGGCACCAAAATCACATTCTGGCCCGATCCCAAAATCTTCGGCGAGAAGGCACAATTCAAACCGGCACGCTTGTATCGAATGGCAAGGTCGAAGGCCTATTTGTTCCGCGGTGTGGAAATTCGATGGAGCTGCGACCCATCGCTTATTCAGGGCAAAGATCAAACGCCGGCTAAAGAAACGCTTCATTTTCCGGGCGGATTGCAAGACTTCCTCGTCGCGACCGTGGGCGAACAAGAGACGGTCACCAACACGGCATTCAGCGGTATCGTAAAGAACAAAAACGGTCAGTCTGTCGAATGGGCTGTCAACTGGGTCGTCAGTATGGACCCCTTTGTCAATTCCTATTGCAACACCGTTGCGACAGTCGACGGAGGAACTCATGTGGCCGGGCTGCGGGCGGCACTCACCAAGGGGCTTAAGTCCTATGCCGAGCTGACCAACCACAAAAAAGCGGGACAATTCACCCAAGACGATGTTATGAGCACGTCGGCCGCCATGTTGTCCGTCTTTATCCGAGACCCCGCCTTCCAGGGACAAACCAAAGAGAAACTTTCGAGCACCGAGGCCACAAAACTGGTTGAGAGCACGGTTCGAGACCATTTCGAGCATTGGCTCACAGCGTCACCGGCTCAGGCCAACCGCTTGCTGCAATGGGTCGTCGACCGTTCCGAGGAGCGCTTGCGTCGTAAGCTCGAGAAGGACGTATCGCGAAAAACCGCCCTTCGAAAACTACGTCTTCCGGGTAAACTTGCGGATTGCTCCCAATCTCACGCAGATGGCACCGAGATATTCCTGGTAGAAGGCGATTCGGCCGGCGGATCTGCAAAGCAAGCCCGCGACCGAGGCACGCAGGCCGTGTTGCCGCTGCGGGGCAAAATATTGAACGTGGCCAGCGCCGCCAGCGGCAAGGTACAGGCGAATCAAGAGCTGAACGATTTAATTCAGGCGCTCGGCTGTGCGGTGGGAGAGCGCTACCGGGAAGAAGACTTACGCTATGACAAAGTGATCATCATGACGGACGCGGACGTGGACGGTGCTCATATCGCGTCTCTCCTCATTACGTTTTTCTATCGGGAAATCCCCAAGCTCATCGACGAAGGGCATCTGTATTTGGCGCTACCCCCCCTCTACAAACTCTCTCAAGGCGGTAAGATCTTCTACGCGCGGGACGATGCCCACCGCGACGAACTAATGAAAAAGGAATTCAAGAACGGCGCCAAAGTTGAGGTTTCTCGCTTCAAAGGCTTGGGTGAGATGCTACCGGCACAGCTGAAAGAAACTACCATGAAACCCGGCCAACGGTCTCTGCTGCGCGTGATCGTGCCTGATGAAGAAACCGGCGCGACCGTTAGCTTGGTGGAGCAGTTGATGGGGCGGAAACCTGAACTGCGCTTCCAATACATCCAGGAAAACGCAAGTTTTGTGGAAGAACTCGACATTTAATTCTCGCCAGGATTGACAAAACCGCCAAAAAACCTATGTTCCTGGTCAAATTTGTGCAGTGCGAAAAAGAATAACGGCTCTGCACACAGAAACTTACTTGAAATTTACACCCTAAAGTTTCCAAGGGCTCCGGCCCGTAGCAACGAAGATTCAACGCCTTCATGACTTTTACCGAACTCGGATTGAGTGACCGTGTGCTTAAGGCAGTCGAGGACGCGGGATATACAGACCCCACGCCCATTCAGGCCCAAGCGATCCCCCCTGCGCTTCAGGGGCGCGACGTCCTCGGAATTGCTCAAACCGGAACCGGCAAAACGGCGTCGTTCGTGCTGCCGATGATAGACCGCCTGGAGCGAGGGCGCGCCCGGGCACGCATGCCACGCTCGCTGATCCTGGCACCAACGCGGGAACTGGCAGCCCAAGTCGCCGATGCATTCACCACCTACGGTAAGCAACACAAACTCACCATGGCGTTGCTGATTGGCGGCGTTTCCTTCGGCGAGCAAGAACGCCTGTTGGACCGTGGCGTTGATGTACTGATCGCAACGCCAGGCCGTTTGATCGACCATTTCGAGCGCGGCAAGCTTGTCCTGACCGGCGTCGAGATCCTCGTGATCGACGAAGCGGACCGCATGCTGGACATGGGCTTTATTCCGGATGTCGAGCGCATTGTGGGCTTACTGCCCTTCACGCGCCAAACGCTTTTCTTCTCAGCGACGATGCCGCCGGAAATCACGCGGCTGACGCAAGCCTTTCTGCAAAATCCGGAACGGGTGGAGGTTGCACGACAATCGACAACCGCGGAGACCGTGAAGCAGCACCTTTTGTTTGTCCACAAAGACGACAAGCGGGAAGCTTTGCGGCAGCTCGTCCGCGAGAATGACGTAAAGAACGGAATTATTTTCTGCAATCGGAAACGCGACGTATCTATCGTCTTCCGCTCACTGACGAAACATGATTTCAGCGCGGCGGCACTTCACGGCGACCTCGATCAACGTGTCCGCATGCAAACTCTCGATGCCTTTCGCGCCGGGGAAATCAAGCTCTTAGTGGCAAGCGATGTGGCGGCCCGAGGTCTCGACATTCCGGATGTGAGCCATGTGTTCAATTTCGATGTGCCCTTTAACGCAGAGGACTATGTTCACCGCATCGGCCGGACCGGGCGTGCCGGGCGAGAAGGAGCGTCATTTACCATCGCTGTTCGCGCCGAACAGAAATATGTGGATGCAATCGAAGACCTAATTAAGACCAAAATTCCGCTTGTGGACCTCCCGGGTCTCACCGGCGGTGGGGACGGTGACGCAGGAGAAGAGGCATCGCCCCGTAAATCGCGTTCCCGACAGCGCGGTACAGACGACCGCAAACGTCCAAAACGAGGACGCGGGCGTCGCAGCGAAAATGATAGTCGCCGCGACTCAGAATCTGACGAGCCGGTTGTTGGAATGGGCGCCCATGTACCGGCCTTTATGTCGATTCCCCTGCCCAATCGCAAAACAAAAGAGACGAGCGAAGAAAGCGTCGGATAAGACTAGCGCTTAATCCGCCCGCCAATAAATTTCTCGAATTTTTCGCCATAGGGCGGACGCATCATTGCACCGATATCCATTTTGGCTTGCGAGAAGATCGCTTTCGCATGACTGAATGTTTTAAAGCCATCCCGGCCGTGATAGGACCCCATACCGCTTGGCCCCACCCCGCCGAAGGGCAGGTCTTCCATGCTGACATGCATGACCACATCATTCACGGTGACGCCCCCTGATGTGGTGCGGTTCAAAACCCGGTCCCGTTGTTCCTTGTCTTCTCCAAAGAAATAAAGCCCCAGAGGCCGCGGCCGGCCGTTGATATACTCCACCGCTTCATCAAGCTGCTTGTAGGTTTTGACAGGCATGATCGGTCCAAAGATCTCGTCCTGCATCACGTCCATCTCGTCTGTCGGATTCATCACCAAGGTGGGTGGTATCTTGTGCGTCGGCTGTTGTGAGAAATCCTCGTTTGCTGGGTTGATCTCGACAATTCCGGCCCCCTTAGCCTTCGCGTCATCCAAATATCCGTTAAGGCGATCAAAGTGCCGCTGATTGATTACCGACGTGTAGTCGGGATTGAATTTCAAAGTGGATTACATCTTACTAACCGACGCGGTAGCAGACTTAACGAATTCATCCGTGTCCGTCTCTTGAACCATGACATAGTCCGGCGCCAGACAGATCTGTCCGGCATTCATCATCTTACCCGCCATAATGCGATCCGTTGTCTTCTGCAGGTCGGCCCCCTGCCCGACAATCACCGGAGACTTGCCCCCCAATTCCAGCGTAACCGGCACCAGGTTCTCAGCGGCGGCGCGCATGACGTGGCGCCCAATCGACGTGGCACCGGTAAACAGCAGATGGTCGAAAGGCTGTTTCGTAAAGGCAGAGCCGGTTTCCGGCCCCCCCACAATGACCGCCACTTCGGTCTCGTCGAATGCTTTACGGAACATGGCGGCCATCAAATCAGACGTCGCAGGCGTGAATTCCGACGGCTTGATCATCACCCGGTTGCCGGCCGCAAAGATGCCTGCCAAAGGAGAAAAAGTCAGGTTGATGGGGAAGTTCCAAGGGCTGATTACGCCCACAACACCAAGAGGCTGATACTCGACGCGCGCGCTGGCGCCAAAGAGTCCAAGGGGAAACTGCACGCCCCGCCCTTCTCCCCGCATCCACCGCCGAAGATGCTTTTTGGCGTGTTTGAGCGGTTCGATCGAACCGTAAACATCCGTTAACTCCGTTTGATGATGGGAGCGATGGCCAAAATCGGCGGATAACGCATCAACAATCTCTTGCTTGTGGTCGACCAGCAATCCGATCGCGCGGTCAATCATTTCGATACGCGTTTCAGCGGACGGCGGACCTTTTTTGAGATAATCAGCTCGCTGGCGCTCCAGAACCTCCCGGATCGACTCTTCCGTGTGCTCCTGAGATTCTTTTTGTGAGAAGTTTTCTGCCACGCTCATATGCCGTGTCCTCCGATATCGGTTCATTCCGCCGTCGAGACGACCGCCAGCGATTATAGTCTTGAATTGGAATTTACGCTCAACGGCCTATCTAGATCAAATAGCAATACGCCCTGGCACCAACCTAAACCTGCAAAAACTAAAGGATTCTAGCCATTTTTCCGAAGTGGATTAAGAGCTTATTTCCATTTTCATCTTAAACCGAGAGTCTCATTTCGCAGTACGGACCTAAGTGGCATATCGGTAGGGAAAAATGGCGCGCAAATTTGAAGATGTTGATCAGTGCCGGTCATTGAGTGAACAGGCGCTGCAATCAATGCTCGCGTTCGGGGTACCGACTAATCCCGAGAATTTTGAAGTCTGGTTTCATTATGCCGCCGGATCTAACCCGCACCTGAAAAAGACTCTCGACGAGCTTGAGAAAAAAGACGAAGCGATCGATCCCACGATCATCGAAGAAATCAGATCTGAGTTTTTCGGTGACAAAAACACCAACGACGCGGTCTTAGACATCAGCTCAAAGATGTCCGGGGAACTCAACCGGGTTTTGGAAATCATTCAAGCCACCGGTGAAGACACCAGCCACTTCGGGAATACGCTCGCTGGCGCCGCCGATGTGCTAGGCAGCGCCGATGGTGGCGATGTGCGGCACATGGTCGAAGAACTGGTCGCTGCCACAAAAAAAATGGAAGCGCGAAGCCGTGCGTTGGAAGAGGAACTCCAACGCTCGACCGCTGAAGTTAGTCAGTTGAAGGAAAACCTCGAAACGGTCACCCACGAGGCCCTTACGGACGAACTTACCAACTTGGCCAATCGCAAGTCTTTCGACAAAGAATTGCGCGACGCAGCGCGGGACGCCAACAATTCCGGTGCGCCTATGTGCTTGATCATGAGCGACATCGACCGCTTCAAGAAATTCAACGACACTTGGGGCCATCAAACCGGCGACCAGGTCCTGAGACTGGTTGCCCATTGCATGAAGACCAGCGTGCGAGAGGGTCAAACACCCGCACGGTACGGCGGCGAAGAGTTCGGCGTTATTCTGCCCAATACCGACTTGGCCACCGCCGAGGGCATCGCTGAAAAAATTAGAAATGCCGTACAAGGCAAAAAGGTCGTCAAGAAGACCACGGGAGAGTCGCTGGGTACGATCACGCTCTCCTTAGGCGTCGCTCAGCTCACCGCAGAAGATTCACTCGAAAGCTTGGTGAAGCGCGCCGATGCGTGCCTTTACGCAGCGAAACACGCCGGACGCAATTGCGTCAAAACCGAGCAAGAAGTGGGCGCCGACGCTGTGCTGGAGGCCAAAGCCGCCAGCTAACAAGCGCGCCTGCGCCCCCTTTTCAAGGCTTCATGCGGGCACTATGCTGCGCCCCAATTCAAACCTGCAGATCGCCTATGCGGTCCTGTGGACTGTCCTTTGGGGAAGCCTCGTATGACCTATGAACGCGTTAAATTGGAAATTGAAGGTAACGGTGTGGCGACACTGACGCTCGCCCATCCGGAAGTGCTGAACGCTGTTTCTCTGCAGATGATCACCGAGCTTTCTCAAGCCGTCAGCGAAGTGGAAAACCCGGCAAATGGAGCACGTTGCCTGGTACTCACGGGCGAAGGCCGCGGTTTCTGCGCCGGCGCCAATCTGACAGACGACGCGCGTGGCGAGCGCATGTCGAACAATTATCCGGATGCAGGCGCTGTCCTGGATTCCCACTACCATCCGTTCCTAAAGAAATTAAAAGACCTGGATGTTCCGGTGATCACGTCGGTGAACGGCGTTGCGGCCGGTGTCGGAATGAGCTTCGCGCTGATGGGCGATTTAGTGTTGGCTGCCCGTAGTGCCTATTTCCTACAGGCGTTCAAGCGCATCGGTCTGGTACCGGATGGCGGCTCTACTTACATACTGCCTCGGCTCATCGGCCTTGCACGCTCTATGGAGCTGTCCATGCTGGCCGAGAAGCTTCCTGCCGAGGCCGCGCTTGAGTGGGGTTTGATCAACCGCGTCTATGACGACGATCAGCTTGCGGACAAAACTCGCGAACTCGCAGTCGAATTAGCGTCCGGTCCAACTAAGACCTATGGCCTTATCCGCAAACTCTATTGGTCAAGCGCTGCCAATAACTATGAAGCGCAACTCGATATGGAACGCCGGTCGCAGGCGGTGGCCGGACGCTCATCGGATTCAAAAGAGGGCATTAAAGCGTTTGTCGAAAAACGGCCGGCCAAGTTTACCGGTCAGTAACGCCGCCTACGGGGATTTGTTCATTAACGCAGTCGTGTGCCTTTTTAGTTCACCGCTTGAGCAGGCGTAATGCTCACGGATTCGCCGCACCCACAGGCATCTGTCTGATTGGGATTATTGAACACGAACCCTGACGACAGTTTGCCTTCCTGATAGTCCATCTCGGTGCCCAACAAAAACAAGACCGCTTTGGCTTCAACCAAAATTTTCACACCCTTGTCTTCGACCACTTCGTCCAACGGGTCTTGAACCTCAGCATAATCCATCGTGTAGGACATGCCTGCGCAGCCCCCGTTTTTCACGCCGACTCGCACGCCGATGTAATTGTTGTCGGCGGACGACATAATTCTCTTGACGCGCTCAGCGGCTGCGTCGGTCAGGGACACAACTTTGGGCCGTTCCAGTCTCGCCATTGCGAAAATCTCCAGACTTCAAACTCAGCTAACTCAAATTGGATCACAGCATGTTTAATTCAAGCTTTGCTTCTTCCGACATGCGTGAGGGATCCCACGGGGGATCAAAGACCATGTTAACTCTGACGTCTCCAACGCCATCCACATCTGCCACGGCAGCTTGCACCCACCCGGGCATTTCCCCCGCCACCGGACAGCCGGGTGCCGTCAGTGTCATGTCGATGGTGACGTCCTTGTCGTCAGACACGTCGACCCGGTAAATCAGGCCAAGGTCGAATATGTTAACCGGAATTTCCGGATCATAGACGGTTTTGATTGCGTCAATGATTTCATCGGCTAAAGCATCGATTTCGGGGCTGCTGTCTACCGCTTCGATACTTTCCGTCTGCGTATTATCGGACATATCCATTACCGTCTTCCCGCTCGCTTATTCAGTTGTTGCATCCCCGTCGCCCTCGGCGGCCGCTGCAAATGTATGCCACGCCAATGTCGCGCATTTCACCCGCATGGGAAATTCGCTCACACCGGACATGGCCTGCAACTGGTCTAGATCGTCTTCGTCGACTCCTTCAAAGTCGGCGTCGTCACCTTTGACCATGTCCAGAAACGCATTCATGAGGCGCTTTCCACCGTCGACAGTCTTGCCACGCAGCAGTTCCGTCATCATGGATGCCGAAGCAATCGAAATGGCACATCCACGACCATCGAACATCACGTCTTCGATCTTCGCCTCGTCATCGACCCGCAAATAGACGTGAATCTTGTCACCGCATAGGGGATTGTGCCCATCGGCTTCACGATTGGCACCTTCCAGCTGTCCAAAATGGCGCGGGTGCCGGCCATGATCCAGGATAATTTCCTGGTACAATTCTCGCAGCTCTGGATCGATCATCTGAAAAACTCCACCGCTTCGAGAACGGAGTCGACCAGGGCATCGACTTCCCGGCGTGTGTTGTAAAGTCCGAAGGACGCCCGTGCTGTTGAGGCAACACCAAACCGATCCATCAACGGCTGTGCGCAGTGATGACCGGCACGAACAGCAACGCCGGACCGGTCCATAATCGTGGAGATGTCATGGGCATGGGCCCCTTCCACCTCAAACGAGAGGATCGCACCCTTACGGCGCGCCGTGCCAAAAACGCGCAGCGAATTCAGTTCGCCCAAACGAGACATTGCATAGTCCAGCAAGCCGGCTTCGTGCTCGGCAATGTTCTCGCGCCCCAACGTTTCGATATAGTCCAACGCAGCGCCAAGACCGATCGCCTGCACGATCGGCGGCGTCCCCGCTTCAAACCGGTTGGGGGGATTTGCATAGGTGACGCCTTCGGTCGTCACCTCACGGATCATCTCGCCCCCTCCCCGATAAGGCGGCATGGATTTGAGCAGATCTAATCTTCCATACAAGGCCCCGACGCCACTTGGGGCATAGAGCTTGTGACCTGTAATCGCGTAGAAGTCACAATCGAGCGCCTGCACATCGACGGGCAAGTGCACGGCGCCCTGACACCCGTCTACCACCACGACAGCCCCAACGCCGTGGGCCAATTCGACAATCTGTTCTAACGGCGTGATGGTACCGAGCGCGTTGGACATATGCGTCACCGCGACGATTTTCGTCTTGGGCGACAACAATTCTTCGAACGCATCGAGAAGGAACTCTCCGTCATCGGAAATTGGCGCCCACTTGATGACCGCCCCATTCTTCTCGCGCAAATAATTCCACGGCACGATATTCGAATGATGCTCCATGATCGACAAGATGATTTCGTCGCCCGGCTCGATCACCGAACCGCCATATGAGGCGGCAACAAGGTTGAGCGCATCTGTCCCGCCGCTGGTAAAAATAATTTCCTCGTCACGCTGGGCATTCAGAAACTGCCGAACCTTTGTCCGCGCGCCTTCATAAGCCATGGTCGCTGCGCTTGACAGATAATGCAGCCCCCGATGCACATTGGCATATTCGTGTTCATAGCTATGCTGGATGGCATCCAACACAGCCTTAGGCTTCTGCGCCGATGCCGCGTTATCGAGATATACCAACGGCCGGCCATAGACTTCCGTCTGCAGGATCGGGAAGTCTTGGCGCACTCGATCGACGTCATAGACGGCCGAACCGTTCGGTTTATTCGCCATTTTTGCGACCTCGCCCATGCGCTGACAGCCAGGCCGACACTTCATCGGCACAAATGCGTGCGACATCCTCGGCATCAATACGATCGATCACCTCTGCAAGAAATGCTTCGACCAGCAGGGCCCGTGCCGTGGTTTCATCAATGCCACGCGATCGCAGATAGAAAAGTTGTTCATCGTCAATATCGCCGGCTGTGGCACCATGGGCGCACTGCACATCATCGGCGAAGATCTTCAATTCGGGTTTGGCATCAATTTCCGCCTTGTCGGAGAGCAAAAGCGTCTTGACCAACTGCCGCCCATCTGTGTGCTGTGCATCTTTCTCTACAACGATCTGCCCTTGATAAACGCCACGAGAACTCTCGTCGAGGACACCCTTAAAAACCTGAGAACTGTTGCATGACGGCACCGCATGATTGACAAAGGTTGTGTTGTCACAATGCTGTGTGCCGGCCCCCAGAAACACACCATCAAGCTGAATAAAGGCGTTTTCGCCCTCGAAATTGCCATGGATTTCGTTTCGGGATGTGTCGCCACCGGCATTCAGATAAAAGCCTTTGAATGAACCTTGCGATGCGACGCTGACCAGTTGTGTGGCGAGGTGCGTTGCGAGACCGCCTTCCTTCTGGATTTTAACATGGGAAAGGGACGCACCGGCACCCACTGCAATCTGGGTACCAATGCTGTTAAAGTAAGCGTGCTGATCGTTCCCCTCATAGGTCTCAATAAGGGCAGCGGACGCCTCTTCATCCAGAACAACCGCATGCCTCAAAAAATTGGCCGGGTTAGTCACAGCTCCCGCACTCTCTTGCACGAAGCGGAAATGAATCGGTTTGTCGAGTTTAACGTTTGACGGCACATGCATCAGAAACCCATCACGCATAAGCGCGGTATTCAGCGCAAAAACCGAATGATTATCCGGGCGTTGCTGCTCTAATACAATCTTACGGGCCCACTCCGGGATGCTGTCCGACGTTCCAAGTGTCCCGGCAAACACCCCTTCCGGCAGGTCTTGCAAGACCGATAAGTCTTCGCGGTAAAACCCGTTCACAAACACAAAAGTTGATACGGCCAAACCTTCGAAGGCAGAAGTGCCCGAGACACCCCCTTCAAACGGTGCCGCCTTCTCGAACGATCGTTTGGTGAGCTGCGTCAGATCGGTGTACTTCCATTCTTCCTGCCGCTTTGTCGGCAACCCGGCCGCTTTAAAGAGCTCTAAGTTCTTGGCTTGGAATTGTGTGATCTCCACATCCGCAAGCGTCGCACCTTCCCTACCGAGGAAAGCGTCAAATGGTGCCGTCTTTTCCGTGGATTGAGTCATCGTATTGTTCCGTCACCCTCAAGCCGCGTCCGAGACGATCGACTCGTAGCCCGAGTCTTCGAGCTGCTGTGCCAAGTCTTTTCCGCCGGACCGCACGATACGGCCATGCGCCAAGACATGCACGTGATCCGGCACTATATAATCCAACAGCCTCTGATAGTGCGTGATCACGACCATCGAGCGCTCCGGAGACCGAAGCAAATTGACCCCTTCGGACACAATCTTCAGCGCATCGATGTCCAGACCAGAGTCGGTTTCATCCAGAATGGCGAGGGTCGGTTCGAAGAGAGACATTTGTAAAACTTCATTGCGCTTCTTCTCGCCGCCCGAAAAGCCCACATTCAGCGGACGCTTGAGCATCTCCTCCTTGATCTTGAGGTCTCTGGCCTTACCACGAACAAGTTTTAGGAACTTGACTGCATCCAACTCCGTTTCGCCACGGGCGCGGCGCTGTGCATTCAGCGCCGTGCGCAGAAAAGTCATGGTCGGCACACCCGGGATCTCTAGAGGGTATTGAAAAGCAAGAAAAATGCCGCTCGCCGCCCGTTCATCCGGCGACTGATCGATTATGCTTTCGCCGTTATAAAGGATGTCGCCTTGGGTGATGTCATATCCATCGCGCCCAGACAGAACGTAGGACAACGTGCTTTTACCCGAGCCGTTCGGCCCCATGATCGCGTGCACTTCACCCGCATTCACCGAAAGGTCGACGCCCTTAAGGATTTCTTTGCCGTCCACCGCGGCATGTAAGTTCTTGATTTCCAACATAATGTTTTCCGTTCGATGTATTTAATCAGCCGACGCTACCTTCAAGACTGATGCCCACCAATTTCTGGGCCTCAACCGCAAACTCCATGGGTAGCTGTTGCAGGACTTCCCGGCAAAAGCCATTCACAATCAGCGCAACGGCTTCCTCTTCATCAATGCCTCGCTGTTGACAGTAGAAGAGTTGGTCTTCGCTGATTTTCGATGTGGTCGCTTCATGTTCAACAACCGCAGAAGGGTTTTTGGATTCGATATATGGCACCGTATGCGCGCCACACTCATCACCAATGAGCAGCGAGTCACATTGGGTATAGTTCCGTGCGCCGGACGATTTGGCATGCATGCTGACCAAGCCACGATAGGTGTTTTGCGCTTTCCCGGCAGAAATGCCCTTCGAGATAATACGGCTGCTGGTATTTTTCCCAAGATGGATCATCTTGGTGCCCGTATCCGCCTGCTGATAATTGTTGGCAATGGCAATCGAATAGAATTCCCCGACCGTATTATCGCCACGCAAAATGCAGCTCGGGTACTTCCAAGTTACCGCCGATCCCGTCTCGACCTGTGTCCAAGAGATCTTCGCGTTACGCTCGCGGCAGTCACCTCGCTTGGTCACGAAGTTGTAGATACCGCCGACGCCGTTTTCATCACCCGGATACCAGTTCTGAACCGTCGAATACTTGATCTCTGCATCTTCCAGCGCCACCAACTCAACGACTGCCGCATGCAATTGATTTTCGTCGCGCATCGGCGCCGTACAGCCTTCGAGATAGCTCACATAGGAACCTTTGTCCGCAATGATCAGGGTCCGCTCAAACTGCCCGGTTTGCGCTTGATTAATTCTAAAATAGGTCGACAGTTCCATCGGGCAGCGCACCCCTTCCGGGATGTAAACGAACGAGCCATCGCTGAACACGGCTGAATTAAGGGTTGCATAGAAGTTGTCCGAATACGGCACCACCGTTCCCAGATACTTCCGAACCAATTCGGGATGATCCTTCAGCGCTTCCGATATGGGGCAAAAGATAACGCCGGCTTCCTCCAGCTTTGCCTTAAATGTGGTCGCAACCGAAACGCTGTCGAACACCGCGTCAACCGCCACGCCTGCAAGCATCTTTTGTTCCGACAACGGAATGCCGAGCTTTTCATAGGTGCGCAGTAGTTCAGGATCTACCTCATCCAGACTTTTCGGGCGTTCTTGGTTAGTTTTCGGCGCCGCGTAGTAATAGGCATCCTGAAAATCGATATCAGGGTAGTTGACCATGGCCCATTTCGGCTCTTCCATTTCCAGCCACCGTCGAAAAGCCTTCAAACGCCATTCAAGCATCCATTCCGGCTCATCTTTCTTTCCGGAAATGAACCGGATGATGTCTTCATTCAGCCCTTTAGGCGCGAGTTCCGTTTCGATATCCGTTACAAATCCGTATTTGTATTTGTCGGACGCAACCGAGCTCACCTGATCGACGGTTTCTTGAACAGCACCCATGTTTTGTAACTCCTTCTAAGCCGCCCCGCCGGCCGCATAATCTTCCGTACCATGACCACTTTGGCGCGATGCCATGAGGCGGCCGCGTGTTTCTTTCCAGGCTGCGAGAAAACGCTCCACATCCTCCGATGTGGTCCCCCAGCCCATACTGACCCGAATGGACCCTGCGGCAACGGTGTCATCCCAGCCCATCGCTGAAATCACTTGAGACTTTGAGACCTTCCCGCTTGAGCACGCAGATCCCGCGCTCACTGCAATCCCGGCCAAATCAAGTGCCATCACCGCGGTCTCGGCTGTCAGACCACGCTCGGCGAAGCAGACGGTATTCGGCAAACGCTCCGCCTCCTCGCCGAAGACGATGGTGTCCGCACTGATATCCCGCAAACCGGCTTCGAGTGTGCGCCTAAGCTCAGCAAGCCGAGGGGTGAGTTGGTCGTCGGCCAAGGCCTCTCTGGACGCTGCCGCAAATCCGACGGCACCCCCAAGGTTTTCGGTACCGCTGCGGTAGCCGAGTTCTTGCCCGCCCCCCACCAACAGCGCGGCAGGGTGAAGATCGGACCGAAACACCAATGCGCCGATACCCAGAGGGCCGCCCAGCTTGTGGGCGGATAGAGAGATCAGGTCCGCTTCGGCAAACCC
>JANQMY010000217.1 GCA_028279895.1 Alphaproteobacteria bacterium | reverse complement strand
CGAAGCCTAAGCTTCGCCCTGCGGGCCATAGCCCTTCGGGCGACGGGTCGTTCGGCGAAGGCAGGCGCGACCAACGGTGAATCCCCATAGCGTTTTGGGGCATGATCATGTTTGTGTGAAAAATGATCATGCCCTAGTCGCGCTCGTACAGGTATTGCAGTTCGGCGCGTGTCACGTGCGCAGGTGCTTTGTCGAAATGAACGCGGCCGTTTTTCAACCCGACCATCCGGTCGGCGACCGCCAGCGCGGCCTCCACATCGTGAAGGGCCAATAGGGCGGTTTGGTGCCTCGACACCAAGAGGTCCAATACGTCGCGGCCCAGCGTTTCATCCAATGCGGAAACCGGTTCGTCGCCGATGACGATGTCAGCGCCTTTATAGAGGGCGCGCGCCACCGCGACCCTTTGGCGTTGACCGCCGGAAAGCTCGGTCGGGCGCTCGCCCATCTTGTCGGCGAGGCTTAAATCGGTGAGCAGTTGCTTCACCTCCCGGGCACAAGCGTTGGCCGGCCAAAAGAGGTTGCGCAGATTGGTCCACAAGCTGTTGCGGTCGAGCCGCCCCATATACACGTTGTGAAACACGGACAAGTTATCCGCAAGGCCCAGATCTTGCGGAACCAGCGCCGCCTGATCCCGGCATAGGGCGTAAAGATGCGCCAGCAGCGTCGACTTGCCGGCGCCGCTTTCGCCGACAAAGACCACGGTTTCCCCTGCATCAACGGCGAGGCTCACATCGGTCAGCACCGCCTCGCCGTTATAGCCAATGGTCTCATCCGTCAGGGACAAGAGTGTCACTCGATCAGGCCCACCTGTTTGGCGACATCGAGTATCAGTGCGTAATCGTCATTGCTGGCGGGTATGAATTTCTCGCGCGGGAAGGCGTCGAGTATTTCCCGGTCCGTGATGCCCAAAAGCACCTCGGTGATGCGTTTGGAGAAGCCGTCTCCGAATTTTTCATCGACATCGCCGCGCAGCGTCCACTGATAATCCGGATAGGGAGGGGTTTTCCAGATCACGCGAATTTTTTCCGGATCGACTTTGCCCAGTTCCACTTCTTTTTGCCAGACTTTATAATTGACGGCGCCCACTTCAAAGGCCCCGGTTTGCACAAGGGCGATGGTGCGGGAATGATCGCCGCTGAAGCCAACGCGGGAGAACGCCTCGTCAGGGGTTTTGCCCAGACGTTCCCGAATATAAAATTCGGGCATCAGGCGGCCGGAAGTGGATCCCTTAGAGCCGAATGTGAAGGTGCGCCCCGCGATCTCTGAGGGGAAGTCTTCCGAAGGTGTAAGCCCTGTTTTTGTATTGGCGATGAAGAAGGTTTGGAAAAACGGATCTTCGTAGCCCTGGGCAATCGCGGTGGACCCCTCCACGGCCAGCCGCGCCCTTACGCCGGACAGGCCGCCGAACCACGCCAGTTGCACCTGGTCGTTTCTGAAGGCCGTTACGGCGGCGGCATAGGATTTGACGGGAATGTAGCGGACCTCGACGCCCAGCTCGTTCTGCAAATACTCGGAGACTTTTCCGAAGCGCTCCTTGAGCCTGGATTCGTCCTGGTCGGGAATGGCGGTGAAAACGAAGGTCTCGGCAATGGCGACGGACGCACTTAAGCCGAGAAAAACAATCGCGCAAGCGAGCGAAGTTATCCGATTGCGCAGCGTTCGACCCAACTGGTCGGCATGTGGGACTCTCACGACATCTGTTCCTCACGTTTGGTTGAAAATGATTGCGATTTGGGACTGTGCCCAAAGCGCTTCCAAGATGCAACCGCCGCCGGACAAAACCGTGTCCCCTCGGTGCGCAAATGCGCCGCCATGCGCAATGATTTGAACATGCACCCCCTGGACAAACCGCCGGGACCGTGCCTAGGTTTGGTCCTCACCGTCACGAAAGGATCAGACATGAGTCTTGCTGAAAAGCTGACAGAGATGAGGGAAGCCGCGGCAAAGAATTTTCCGCCGGCCGTCCTCAAAATCATGCATGACGCGACGGAAGATCTTGCCAATAGCGGTCAGGTGGAGAAGGTCATCAAGGCCGGCGAAACGCTGCCCGCTTTTAGCTTGCCCAACCAGAATGGCGACATCGTCACCAGTGCGGATCTGCTCGCACGGGGCCCCTTGATGCTGACGATCTATCGGGGGTCGTGGTGACCGTATTGCAAAGCGGAGCTGGATGCTCTGCAAGCTATTCTGGGTGACATTCAAGCGCTCGGCGGGTCTTTGGTTGCGATCAGCCCGCAAATGCCCGACATCAATTTAAAGCTCGTACAGGAAAAAGGCTACGGCTTTGACATTCTGTTCGATGCCAAAAATGAGTATACGGATCAATTGAACCTTCGCTTCGTGCTGCCGCCGCAATTACAGAAGATCTACGGCGGGGGCGGAATCGAACTGCCGAAATTCAGCGGTGACGACAGTTGGTCACTGCCGATGCCGGGGCGCTTCGTTATCGATGCGTCCGGTGTCGTGCGCTATTCGGAGGTCAACCCTGACTATACTTATCGGCCCGAGGCAGAAGAAACGCTTGCGGCGATGAAAGCGCGGTAAGGCGGACGAATAGACCAGTATCAGGAGGCCCCGCCGTGAATGGCGGGGCCTCTTTTGCGTGTGTTCCGCTGTTTCTCGTTTGCCTCAAAAACGTTAGATTGCTGGCATGGCTGGCCGACCCGAATATCTGCGCACCACCGATCCTGTTCCAAGGGCGGTCGAACAGCATATGGTGGCGTTAGGGTTCAGCTACTCTCGCGACTATGTGGATTGGTGCTGGGCAAATGGATTTGACGGCAGCTTGGAAAAATCCAAAGCGGATCTGCGAGAAGAGCGTGTAGCCTTTGAAGCGCTGGCAGCCCGGCGGCAACGGCATAACCGGCTGCACAAAAACCCCAAGGCCTTTTTGGAAGCGGTATGTAGGGGCGACCTTACGTCCGATGAAATCGACCGCCCCAATTTCAAGCGGACCGCCTCAGAAATTGAAGCAAGCAACGAATCGGCAGAAGTGCGCGAATCCTTGCTCGCCATGCTCCTCCACGTCATCAAAGTTGACGATATGGTGTTTCAGTCGGTGGCGGGGCACGGCGAAGTGCCGTTTGTACATGGGCTGATCAAGCTGCATGACCGCAAGGCGTTGTGGCTGCGGCCTATCGAGGACTGGAAACCGAAAAGCAAGAACCGTGAACGGCGGTTCGGCGAGCTGACTCACCATCTCTTCGATAAGTATGGCGATGTACCGCGGTTTATGGAGCGTGTGTGGTTACGGAACGATCGCGCCAGTTGGCGCTATCGCGACTGGTATGTGCATTTGGGTCGGGGACACAATTTGCGCATGGCGAAGACACCAATGCCGCTGACAAAGATGATGGTACATCACTTTCTCAGGGCGCCCGATAACTACATGGTCGAACAGGCTGTGCGTTGGGGACAGATGAAAGCATTGGAGGCGGGCGATACCGCCATCCACGCAACGGTCGCCACACCGTTGGGCCGCTCCTTCCAGAACGAAGATTTTTGGTTCACGGTTCTTCGATTTATTGCGGACAACCCGATGCTGGACCCGCGTCAGATTGGACCCGTGGTGGACTATCTCAACCATCAAAAATTTGAGCCGTCCGAAACCGAAGTGGCCCCTGGCGAATGGCGTCAAGAGCCGCCGCCACAGCCCGGATTGTCTATGGCCGGGCGCACGGTAGCAACACTGATGCGCCAGGTGGCGGCTTGGCATGCGGATCTCGGCCGCCTCCAAGACCTGCCGGAAGGACGATACGAAGAGGCTCCATTCGACGGGTTCGCCGTGCAGAAAAAAGCTAATGGCAAGACGACGCATTGGGCGATCCGCCAGTTGCGCAGCGCTAAGGATCTGCAGTTGGAAGGCGATGCGCTTCGACACTGCGTCGTTAGCTACCATTGGTCTTGCGCCCGCGGGAATTGCACAATCTGGAGTCTTTCTGTGAGTGCCAATGGTGAGGATTATGAGCGGCGCCAAACCATCGAGGTCAACAAGTACAACACCTTTGTTCAATGCCGTGGCTTCGCCAATCGAGATCCGTCCAAAGAAGAGTGGGCCATTGTGAATGACTGGGCGCGCGCCGCTCAGCTTGGCGTGTCCACCTATTTTTAGATAGCGCCAATGTTCAGTCGAGATAATACATCTGCACCGTCGTAACGCCGGGGCCGACGGCGGCCTGGGTGAAACTGGGCGCGTCAAAGGGACCTTTGGCGCCGGACGTGCCATAACCTTCCGTCGGCCAGTCGCCGTTCATGTTCAAATCATAGTCGCCGTTCTCATCATGAAACATCATAACCGCATAGGGGCCGGAGGTGAGATCGCGGAATGTGACGGTCAGAGTTTGCGGACGTGCCGCCAGTTCTTGAAATCCAACGGTCTTTTCGAAGTCATAGGCCGCATAGGCATCTTCGGCGTCGAACACCATGACGATGACGTTGCCCACATCGTTGCGGGTTCCGGTGATGTCCACCTGCAAACCCTGAACAGGGGGCGACGCACTGGCATCCGCGCCGACGGCAGGGGTCGAAATCGTTGCGGCAAGCCAGGCGCCGCCGGCCAAAATGGCGCCGCTTACGGTGAGGTCGAATAGCATCTTTGCGGTGGACGGCATGGGGCACTCCTCTCTGGATGGGGTCAAGCGGATCGGGGGTGACGGCGGGACGCTGAACGGGGCGTCCATTCCGGGGGCGCGAACAATGCGCCGAAGACATCGCCGACGCCTCGGGCTTGGCTGATCTTCCGGCCTAACCGGACAAACCCGTGGAAAAACACCGTAATCGGATTGATGGAATTGATCGGGTTTTTTAGCCCATAGACCACTGGGTCTTTTTCTTCGGCGAAGGTGCCGAACAAACGGTCCCAGATGATGAACATGCCGGCATAGTTTTTGTCGATATAGGCATCGTTCGCGCCGTGATGCACACGGTGGTGCGATGGCGTGTTCATGATCCATTCGAAGGGACGAGGAAGCTTTCTAATGCTCTCCGTATGCAGAAAAGTTTGGTATTCCAGCACGATAGCGGTTGCAAGAAAGACCACAACGGGATGAAACCCCAAATAGGCCAGCGGCACATGAAAAAGAATGGGCCAGAAACTGTCCATGGGGCCGAAACGGCTCGCGACCGAAATGTTGAAATGGGGCGAGGAATGATGAACCGTGTGGGTTGCCCATGCCAAATTGACCCGATGGGTAAACCGGTGCTCCCAATAATAGGCCAGGTCGGCGAGCACGATGCAGATGAGAACGGTTGCCAAGGTAAGAGGGATATCGAAGACGGCGAATTGATAGGCCGCGAACATGACGCCGATATAGAAGGCACCAAGAAGAATGGCACCACCGGTCAACGAAACGATCATGGTGACGAAGTTGGTGGCGGAATCGCCTGCCAGGTTCCAGCTAAGCCGCTTCAGCACCGCGTAACGAATGAATTCAAAGCCCAAAAAGGCCAGGGCGATCACAAAAATCCAGTCGCTGATCGATGTTTCCCATTGGGAGAGCAGGCTTTGGGACAAGGGAATTTGCAGCCATTCCATTACGCACCGCCCTCCGGACATGAAAATTATCAAACTTGATAAACTATATGCGGCGTGATATATAGTTTGTCAAGAGTGATAATTTATAGAAGGCCTGTCGATGCCAAGACCCAGCCTCAAGGAAGAGCGGCGCGCCCAGATTCTGGATGCGTATGAAAGTTGCGTGGCGCGCTATGGTGTTGAAGGGGCAACCCTGGAAAGGATCGCAGAAGAGGCGGGGCTCGCCCGCGCGCTGATCCGCCACAATGTGGGCAATCGCGAGGATTTGCTGGCCGCATTGATGGACCGTTTTGAAAAACATTCCGTCAAAGCCATGGAAGATACGTATCGGTATTTGCCCGATGAAAATCGATTGCAGACCTTGGTCGATTGGCTTTTCGATCCCCGCTATGCGGACCCGACGCAGGTTTTGGTGTCGGAAGCGTTGATTTCGGCGGCACCCCAACATCCCCGGATCGCCAAAGCCATGCGCAAATGGCTCGATGATTTTGTGGCGGATCTGGCCGCAGTTATCGCCGAGGCCTACCCCAAGGCGAAAAAGGATCACGTTCAGGCGGTGGCTGCCGGTTTGACCGGCATCTACTTCAACGTGGATTCGACGACGCCGTTGGGGAAGATGCCCGGGCTGACCAAGGCGTCGAAACACGCGGCTCTTTTGCTTGTGGATAGTTTGGAAAACATAAAATGACCATGTCGGACAGCCGGTTGCCCCGCACGGCCTATACGGATCAAACCTGGTACGATCGGGAGCGGACTGAATTGTTCAGGGACGCATGGAGCTTCATCGGGATAGAATCGGATTTGGCGAAGGCGGGCGACACCATAACCGGGGCTGCCGGACCCTATCCGCTGTTTGTCGTGCGGTCCGAGACCGGCGAGCTGCGTGCTTTCCACAATATCTGCCGGCACCGCGGCGCGGAACTGGTTGAGGGGAACGGATCCGCCGGCAGCGTTCTAGTGTGCCCGTATCATCGTTGGAGCTACGGGTTGGATGGGGCCTTGCGCGGCGCGCCCGATTGGGAAACCTGTTTTGCCGGGGCGGATAAGGCCTCTCTGGCGCTCAAGCCCGCGGCAGTGGGCGTGTTTCAGAATTTGGTGTTCGTCAATCCTAATCCGCAGGCGGACTTTCAGAGCTGGATCGGAAAGCTGAAAGATCATGGCTGGCCCCACGATCTGCACAACGGGTCGATGATCGAAGGCCCAAGCCTGGTTTATGACATGAAGTGCGATTGGAAAGTCTTCGCCGAGAATGCCATCGACGGGTATCACCTGGCCTATCTGCATGCGCATTCGCTCGGCGGTCCGCCGCCGGACCGGAATGTTTGGGAACGCTGGGGAGACAATATGATCTGGTACGCCACCGACGACGGTGCGGTGCGCTATCCGGTGCCGGCTAAGGTGCGGCACGACTTGGCGCATTTGCCACCGGTGCCCGGGGTGTCAATGTCCGGCTATGGCGGCGTTTACTACTTTTTTCCCACCACATTCGTTGTGCCGACGCCCTACGGCTTAAGTGTTTCGCGTCTGGTGCCCTTGTCGGCCGGCCGCTGCGAACTTCATGCGCGGCAATGGGCCCAGTCTTGGGGCGAACAGGACGGGCGGCAGCACGTGCCCGGATACGACCCGGACAGTGGGCGCATCACCTCCGATCGCTTGGCGTCTCACCCGCTCGAGACCGGAGATTTCCAGACGGAAGATGTTTGGATGTGCGAGAAGGTGCAGCGCGGCCTGGAATCGCCGGCCTATGAACATGGTCCCTTATCGAAAGGCGCGGGGGCGGAAGATCCCATCCGGTGGTTCCATGACAGCTATGCGCGGCTTGTCAGCCTGGACGGAAGCTGTGACAATGGCGCATGCCCATCGCCATCAAGCTAGACCGGCCGCAAGGGCGGCAGATTGTCCGGCTATTGGAACGCCATCTGGCGCTAATGCACGACGTGTCGCCACCGGACAGTATTCACGCCCTCGATGTGTCGGCGCTGCAGCATCCCAGCATCACTTTCTGGACCGCATGGGATGGCGGAACACTGGTGGGGTGCGGCGCCCTGAAGGAACTCGATCCGGCGCATGGTGAAGTGAAGTCGATGCATACCGCCGTCGAGGCGCGGGGCAGCGGGGTTGGCGCGGCTATATTGCGCCATATTGTTGAAGAAGCACGGCAACGCGGATACAGGCGATTGAGTCTGGAAACCGGCTCGCAGGACGCCTTCGGGCCTGCCCGCCGCCTTTATGAACGCCACGGCTTTACCTATTGTGCGCCGTTTGCGGAGTATGTGGAAGACCCGGCCAGCGTGTTCATGACGTCGGAACTCAATTGAGTCGTGCCGTGTTGAATGGCGAACGCCTCACATGTCCGGTGATGACGAGGTGGGTTTGATCGCCTCATTCACTCGCAGTCTTCAGGCGCCCCGCATGTGACATCCGCAACTTTTTTGCCGGTAGCAACGTCGCGCACCCAGTCCACCGCGCGCACGCCATCCGACGTGGTGGTGTACAGCTCGCGAAAGCGGAGCAGCGTATGGAAATCGCCGGGGGCGGTATAGCTGTGGAAATAGGGCACGGCCGATTTAAGCTCGGCCAGATTCTCCGCTAGCGGCTGGTGCAGCGTGTCGCCGGCGCCCAGCATATGCGAGAATTGTTCCTGTACCTCGTCGAACGCATTGTTGTACTGATGAAAACGAATGCGTGGAAACGCCTCGGCGGCCATCGTGTAGAAGCCGTTAAAGGTGGTGGTTTCGGCGGTGTATTTCTCCGTGTTCACCCAGCCGGGCAGACCGTCGAATACACCCCAATCGGTCCAGATCTGAGTTTGCGGGGGCATCTTATATCCGCCGCCCCCGCCGCCGAAGTGAATGATGGTTGCGCTTTTGTAATGATCTGCCAAAACCGCGGCGAAAAATGGCGACGAAACGGCACCCGCGCTGCCGCCCGACACAAAGACCGTTTCGGGAGCAGCGACGTTTCCATAGACATAATCGACGGCGGCCTGCGCATTGATCCGCCCCCGGTGGTGGACCGTGATCGTTGTGCCGTCGGATTTGGTGTAGGTATGGTCGGTCGTGCCGAGGTGAATGTCGCCGGTGCAATAGGGCACGAACACCTGCGTCCAATCTTTGAAGGGATTTTCCGGATTGTCGAGCGCGAACGCGCCGTTCCGCATGCGCGGATCGTTGCCTTCACCATCCGCAAACGGACGATAGGTGGTGGGGTCGGTTTTGACATCGCAATTGTCGCCGGACCAGCAGGCGCCACCGCCATTGAAAAAGAGCATCAGCTTGGTCGGGTCGCCGTCCCGTACATGGAACCGGAAGGGCGTGCCCGGTGCGCACAGCGTGTCGCCGCCCGGTTCGATGGTTTTCCATTCGTCGGCCCAAACGGGGGCCGTCACAAGAAATGTAAGCAAAAGGGCAATTGGGCGCATGGCGGTCTCGGCAATTCTGCTGTCGAAGGTTCTAGATATACACCGGTTTGCGTGAAGATCGATCGCCCGGTGGCCGAACTGTTTGTGGCCGCTCTTGACAAGTAAGTGTAAATAATACACTAAGTATCGATGACATTACGACACGTGGACATGTTTGCTCTTGCTGCCGATTTGGTGGTCTTCGCACTGGAAGGCAGCACGCTCAAATTGCTGCTGATCAAGCGGGCGAACCCGCCTTTTAAGGGGCAATGGGCCTTGCCGGGTGGTTTTTTGGAGAAAGGAGAGACCATTGCGTGTTGTGCCGAAAGGGAGCTTGAGGAAGAAACCGGTCTCGACCTCAGGGATCTGCAGGAATTGGCCACT
>JANQMY010000085.1 GCA_028279895.1 Alphaproteobacteria bacterium | reverse complement strand
CCATTGCCAGGACGGTGTGGAGTAGGCAGAGGGAAAAGCGCGCGCGCTCGTCAATCGACGCGGCCGTGTCCGCCGGGCGTTTGTGAATGTCCGTATGCAACTGCTCTGCGAGCGGCTCCAACATGCCTTTGCCTTTCGGCTTCCAGCCGGCCACATAAAGCCACAGGGCAAGCCGTGCGTATCCTTCTTGGGTAAATGCGGCGTGCAGCGTTTCCGCGATGGCGGCAAGGCGCCGGCGTGGCGGCAGAGGCGCGGATGTTTCCGCGGCAAACCGTTCTTTAAGGCGCTTTCCGCAACGGCGCAGCAAGGCTTCCAACAGGCCCTCGCGATTTTTGAAGTGGTAGTGGATGGCCGCATCGGTAATGCCGAGCTGCTTGGCCAGGGGCTGAATTTTTACGGTATCCACCCCGCCTTCCAGGAAGGCTGCTTCTGCGGCCGCCAATATCCGCGCACGCGCCTCTTCCGCCCCGTAGCGGCGCTTCGTGGCGGTGGTTGTTTTTGAGTTGCTCATATCGCCACTTTACTTAGATATGTCTTAGCTGTAAACTTAGACTAATCTAAGTAAGGAGAGTTTCCATGGATGCGATTACCTATCACCGCCGCCGCTCGGAACTTGCCGGCCTGCCGCACCGCGCCTATGTGGCACCGCAGAGCCACCATGTTTTGTTGGGTGCACGGCGTTTCCACTATTTGGAATGGGGACAGGCGGGCAGACCCTGCTTGGTGTTCCTCCATGGCGGCAGCCAAAATGCCTGGACGTGGGATACGGTGTGCCAGCAGCTCGCATCGGAATTTCATTGCTTTGCCTTGGACTTGCGCGGCCATGGCGACTCCGAATGGTCTTATGATCGGGACTATGGAATCGACGGTTTCGTCGACGATGTGCGCCGGTTTCTGAGCCTGGTGCCGCCGGCTCCCGTGCTGGTTGGCATGTCTTTGGGGGGGCTTACCGCGATCACATATGCGGTGGGATACAGCCAATCGCTTTCCGGGCTCGTCTGTGTGGATGTGGGGCCGGACGTCAACGTGGAAGCCGCCCAGCCCATCCGAGATTTTGTGGCCCACGGGTTCAAACTGTCGGAGTTCGATGATTTTGTGGAGGCCGCCGCCGCATTCAACCGGCGCCGGCACAAAGAATTGTTGGCGTTTTCCATGCGCCGCAGCTTACGCGCGTTGGTGGACGGCGATCTGACATGGAAAACGGACCCTCACATGCGTTCGTCTGTGGATAGAATATTGAAACAAACCGCCAATCTCGGCGAGCAGGTGGGGGGCATTGCCTGTCCCGTTCTGGTGTTGCGGGGCGCCCACAGCGATATCCTAACGGACGAACTGGCGGCCCGTTTCGCGGGCGCGGTCCCCAACGGCCGTTGGCGGGCGATCCCGGATGCAGGTCACGCCATACAAGGGGACAATCCAAAAGAGTTGATTGCCGCGCTCACGTCATTTTTGGCAAACGATGTGACAACCGGTCCGCCCTATGCGGCGTAGATCAACAACAATACGCTGCCGATCACCAATAGGGTGCCCCATACCTCTAAGGATTTGATCTGTTCCCGGAAGACGAAGATGGAGGCAGCAAAGGTGAACAATAGTTCGACCTGGCCCAGCGCGCGTACATAGGCTGCGTTTTGCAGGGTCATGGCGGCGAACCATCCGGCGGAAGACAGCATCCCCACAAGCCCGACCAAGCCCGTAACGCGCCAGGCTTTAAACACGTTCACGATCTCGGCGCGGTTGGTGGCAGCCAGGTAAAGGCCCATGGCCAAGGTTTGAAAGGCGAGCACGTAGAACAAGGTTACAGCCGACGACAGCACGAAACTGCCACCGAGTTCCAACGAGGCTGCCCGATAGCACACGGCGGCGATGCCGAACCCGGCCCCGCAGGTCAGGCCCAGCAGGGCGGCAGGCTGGCCGAGAGAGCCGACGACACCGTTCAATGACAAGTCCGTATGGGCCATGGACATGATGATGACACCGACCGCACCCACCACAATCGCAAATGTTGCAAGGGGGGTAAGCGTGTCGCCCAATAGAATCAACCCCACCAGAGCGGTTTGCAGTGCTTCGGTTTTGGAATAGGTCGTGGCGACGGCGAAATTCCGGTATTGGAACGCGGTGATCAGAAATTGAGTGCCCGCGATCTGGCTCAATCCCCCCAGCGCGCCGTAAATCAAGAACGCGCCGCTCAATGACGGTATGCTTTCGTCCGTAACCTGAAGGATCAAATATAGATACAGCGCCGCGAAGGGAACGCCGAAGACAAAACGGCTGTAGGTGGCGCCCAGCGTGGACAGTTCGCCGACCAAGTGTTTCTGCAAGGCCGAACGCAGGTTTTGACCGAACGCAGCGGCAATGGTGAGGGGAATCCAGAGTTCCACGGTGTTTATGGGCTTTCCCGTGCCCCTCTCCCTGCCAACCACCCATGAGGTTACCCTTGGCGTGGTTGGGGAAGGGGAGCGGGACGGCCAAGTGTCATTCAGTGCCGCTTTAAGCGGCACTGAAACAAAAACTATCCGCCCATGGTGAAGGCAAACAGCTTGTTACCGTCTAAATCCCGGAAATATCCGCCCCACACCATGCCTCGTGAACCGGGTTCACCTTCATCCGTGCCACCCAGCTCAAGCGCTTTGTTGTAGATTTTTTCGGCCATTTCCTGGGAGCCCACATTGAGGGCAACCATCATGCCGTTCCCGACAGTTGCTTCCTTGCCGTCATAGGGTTTGCACACGGCGACCATGGGTTCTTCCGGCGATTTGGCCCAAATGGCAATCCGGCCGTCATTCATGATTTGGTTGGCGCCAAGTTCCCCAAGCAGCGCATCATAAAATGCGACGGCTTTGTCTAAGTCGTTGGTTCCGAGCGTGGTATATCCGATCATTGTCCTGGTCCTGTCCTCATGTGGATGGCGCGACCGCCAGTGTTGTCGTTGCGCACCATGGGGATAGGCAATGCGGAATGTCAACGGGCGAAAACGCCCGTTGACCGACCTGGGACGGGAAAGGGCGCAGGCCCTTGGGGAAGGGGACGACTAAAATCGCCCCTTCCATCCGAAGAAAATCTCGTGGCTTGCGAAATCCAGTTCCAGGTCTTCGCTGGCAGGAGCGATCGGAATGGTGAAGTTCAGATCCGGGTTTTCGACATGCGAGGTATGCTGGCAGAAAGTCTGAAGCTCTGCATTGACGATTGGGAAGAAAGCGATCAAAAGAGATCCCTTACAGAAATCTCGTCGGTTTTCGTCGGTAGGCTGAACAACATCCCGTCTCGGCCGAGCGTGATCGGACCGTCATAGGCGTCGCGTGTGCCCTTAAGGTAATAGGCTTCCATGAAACGAATTGGCACTGGCGGGACCACATGGCTCAGCACCAGTGACTTGGCGCCGGATTCTTGGGCGACTTCAGCGGCTTCCACCGGCGTGGCGTGGTAATCCAGAATGTCTTGAGCGATCTGGGCAAGGGCGGTCAGGCCGCGGCGTTCGGCGGTCGCTTGCATCTTGCCAACCCATTCGGCGTTCAACGCTTCATGGACCAGGAGGTCCACGTCCTTCGATTGGGCGATCAAATTGGGGTGTTTGACCGTATCGCCGCTGATGACAACGGACCGGCCCATATAGTCGAAACGGTACGCGACGGCAGGGTGAATCGGGGTGTGGTCGACGCTGAAGGCGGTGACTTTCACGTCGCCGTCTTCAAACACCGTCAGCACATCGTTCAGGCCGTTGGCGCGGAAGGGCCGCGGTTCACCGCCGGCGCCCGAAGGCGGCACGATGTCCTCGCCGTGATGGGCCACCCGGTAGCCCGCATCCAAGCGATAGGCGGCATTGAAGCCGTTGACCACTTCGCCAACCCCGGTGGGCCCATATACCGGAACGGGCGACGTGTTGTTGCCGCCCACCCAGCGCAACATCATCAATTCCCCCAGACCGTCGATGTGATCTGAGTGAAAATGAGTCAGGAAGATCGCCGAAATGCGGCCGGACGGGATTTGCATGGGCCCCAAATTACGCGCCGCACCGCTGCCGATGTCCACAATGAACAGCTGATCGCCGGCAATCACCGCCGTGCATGGACCATTGCGCAGGCGGTCAGGCATGGGGGACCCAGCGCCGCACAGCGCCACATGCAGCCCATCGGGCAACTCGTCCATCAGGCTGCGCCCCATATTTTGTTCAATCGCGCGGTCGAACAGGCGCGCGCCGATTTGCACCTTGAAGATCTGTACGCCGGCAAAAACGGCGATCCCCAACAGCACCACTCCGATCACAATGTTCCTCAGCATGCCGCCTTCTGCCTTGTTTCGGTCGATCCCAAACTATTGACACTAACATAGACAATATATTCGCGAAAGGGACCGGCGGCTGGTTCTTGTTTCTGCGGTGGGCTATGCTTTCGACGATTAAGGGGGCAGTCAAAACAGTGGGTGAGTTTCAGCGTCACACACGGCTTTGGGCGCAAGCGCTGGCTATGTCCAACGTGCTGGTTGCGCTGGGGCTCGGTAGCGCCGCTACTGTAATTGTCGTGGGCGTGGATTTGATGGGGCTTCTACCCGAAACGAGCGCACGGCGGAACGTAATGGCGCTGTTGTTCGCGATCGCCGCCTATGTCTATCTGGAAGCCGCGCTGTTTGTCGGGATCTGGGGACCTGCGTCCTCCCACGCTGTTCGATTCGCGCGCACGGCCATCAGTAAGCTGCCGCTGATTGTGATCGCTTTTCTCATGGTGCAAGCCGCCGGTGGGTTGCTTATGCAAGGTCACACCCTTTGGGCGCTCGGCTTGGGCGCCGGCGCGGTCGTCGGCATCGTCACTTTCGTTCAACTGCTGGAGAAAGATGACCCGCGCTCGTCGCGTATCTTTCTTGACCCATCTGTGTCCGATGACGAAGACGCGACGGCCGGTATCAGAACACCGGGGTGGACAACCGCGTTCTTGATGGGCGCCGGATATGCGTCGATAGGCGCATTGTGTCTCGCGGTTGGGATCAGCCTGTCTTTTGTCATCGGTGATCTCGTGCATACGATGGAACCTGTGCGTTTAAGCGATGTCATCCGTGTCATGATTTCTCTGATCGTCCTCATTCCATCGATCGCATGGCCTTGGATCTTATTGGCCGGCGCGGCGGCTTCGGTGGGCGTGCTGCTGCGCCGCCGACAGATCGATCGGCCGGTGGCGTTATCCGGTGAAGACGATATCTCCCAAACGTATTTCTCGGAAGATGAACGCGCTTATCTGACCGCCGGCTTTTACGACGTGCTGGCTCGCTTGCGCCAGCGGGATTATCCCGATTATTTCGGTTGGATAATGCCGGCAGCGTTTCTTGCTTTGCTCATTATCGGCTTGTCCGATTGGACCCAGACGGTGATCGATCGGCTCCTCCAGATGGAATCGCCAATCTCGATCGCGGTGCTAACCGGTTGGTCCATTGCCGGTATTGCGGTGGGGCATATCTTTGCGCTTATCGCCTTGGTTCAGTCGGGGCCGATTCTAGCCGTGGGGCTGTTTCTGATTTTCCAGCGATATGGCGAATATGTGATGTTACGCCTGCCGGGATGGCGCTATGGCATTGCGCGCCTGCATGCCGCCCTTGCTGACGATTTACGTCGGGGCAAAGTGTCAGTGGACCGCACTTTTTCGCCAAATCAGTTCTTGCGGCGGCACATGCTGGGGATGGCCCGCTTCTGGGGTGTTGTCCGGCTTTTTCTCTTCGCCGGTCTGGCCGCTCTCTTCTGGCCCTGAGGTGGAGGGGCGGCACAAATCCTTGGATATGGCGATCCGTTTTTCGGCGGTCAGCACGCCGTCGTCTTTGCGGTTGAGCACGGCGGCGAAACGCGGCCGCAAGCCGTCGCCATTGGCAATTTGAATTGAGATGCCGGGCCGGGCATTCAGTTCCAACAGCAGCGGACCTTTGTTTCGGTCGAGCACGACATCAACGCCGAGATACCCTAGCCCCGTGACGTCATAGGAGCGGGCGGCCATCAACAGCACGTCATCCCAATTGGGAATCTGGATATCCGATAGAGGTTGTGCCGTGTCCGGATGAACGTCCAAAGGACGGTCATGTTGCATGCCGGTCGTCGTTAGGCCGGTGGGCAGGTCGACGCCTACGCCCACACCGCCTTTGTGCAAATTGGCTTTGCCGTCCGATTCTGCGGTGGGCAGGCGCACCATAGCGGCCACGGCAAATCCCTTCAGCACGATGATGCGAATGTCGGGTACGCCTTTGAACGAGACATCGTCGAACAGCGGATCGAAATTGACTTTGTATTCGATCATGGCCACGTCCGGTTGCCCGCCCAAGCTATACATGCCGGACATGATGTTGTTCACATGAAAGCGAATGCGGTCGTTGGTGATGCGGCGCCCATTGGCCAGACGCCAGCCACCGGCGACGGGACCGTCAATCACCAGAATGCCATTCCCCTGCGCGCCCTGTGCGGGTTTGATGACAAAGCCCGGCGCGCCGTCGACGATTTTTTCCAGGCCGCCAATGTCCCGTGCGGATTCGATGGTGCCCAGCAAGGCAGGCACGGGGATATGGGCCTGCAGGGCCAATGCCTTGGTTTCGAGTTTATTGTTCACCAAACGGTGCAGGCGCCGCGGGTTGAACTCGCTCACATAATTGATGTTGCGTTCGTTGAGGCCTACAACGCCGGCCCGACGAAGATACCGAAATGTCTTAAGCACTTTGCTTTTGTTGACTCATATGCCGGAAGCGCCAAATTTCGCTAATACGCAATCCTGTATACCGGCCCATTAACAGGCAGATGGCCATCAGGATAAAGAGCGTTTCCGGAAAGGTGAACATGAAATGTTCTACCAGGTTATTGGTCATAACCAGATAGCAAATACTGGCCACCAACAGGCTGCCGGCGCCTTGTTTGAAAGCCTCCGTACCCGAATATTCTTCCCACACGATCGACATGCGTTCGATGGTCATGGTCAAAATCACCATGGGGAACAATGACACCGACAGGCCGACGGTGCGGTTCGACTCATTCATCAATAACGTGATACCGGCCATACAGATGACAATAAAGATCAACACAACCGCCAGCCTTGGCACCAACAGCAATTGCAGGCGTTCCAAATAGACCCGCATCATCAAGCCTAGAGTGACCAACACCGTAAACAAAATGATGCCGTTCAACAGCGCGGTCTCCCGAAATGAGATACCGATCAAAACGGGCATAAATGTGCCTAGTGTGGAAATACCGATGAATTGTCGCAGAAACACCAGCAGGGCGATTCCCACCGGGATCGTCACCAACACCTTGTAGACGAGCTGGGTGGTGAGGGGCAGGTCCTGAAAGCCGAAGCTGACCACAGGGGACGGCCGGCCACTGCCGCTTTGCTGGGCCAGTTCCTGCGCCAATCGGGAGCCGGATCGCAGGGCGACCTGGACATCCAGCCCACTTACGCCGCGGGCATCGATCAGCCGCTCCGTGCCGTACCAGATGGGAAAAAAGCTTGCCGGCTCGTCGTCCACGAAATAGCGGAAATCGCGGCCGTCGGCGCGATATTCCAGCCAGCTTTTGATGTCGGCCCGGCGGCGGGCTTCGGTCAGATAAACGCCATTGGCGATACGGGATGGAATCCGCTGGTAGCCCAGCGCTTCGACGGCCAGCGCCAATTTGTTCAGGGGCGCCGGCAGGTCCGGCAAAAGAGATTGCACCTCGTCCGACACTTGGGACGCAAAGATGTCTTCCAGAGCGAGCAGCGCGTAAGAGCGGTCGTCGGCCGATTGACGTCGTAAGCGGTCGCTCCAAACGATCAGCGCCTGCCGTTTGATCGGGTCGGCGATCGGGCCACTGCGCTCGGTAGAGGCGAATTTCGCGTTGTCGCCAAAGTCGGACCTGCGGTTCTCGCCGACAATCTGCGCCCGGTAGCGCAACACCTTCTTATTGTCGGGAAAGCGGTGGGTCCACACAGCCTTGCGGTTGGCCAGATTGTCTTCGGACATCAGGCTCAAGCCGAACGGGCCGTTGAAGAATTGTTCTTCCAGGATGTTCCGTTCGTTTTTTGCCGCGGGGATGAAAACTTCGAGCCGGGCCGGCTCGTTATCGGTATCGAATTCTAGATAGGTTTCGAAATCCCAGATGGTGCGTTCCGTATCCGGAAAAACAGGGTAGTCGAGTTGGAAAATCTTCGTGCTCAGAATAATGAGCCCGGTACCCGCCAATATCCAAGCGAAAAGGAGACTTTGGCGAAAACTACTCCCCACTCACGGCCTCACAACTGGGTTGACTAATAAAAGTCCGGCTGGAGTCGACCAATGCGCGCGACGCCAAAAACTCCCGGCCCACTAATATGTCGTAGTTGAAGTGGCCACGGTCGGCAAGGTTAACTTCAGCATGGGCATAAATACCACCCAAACAGATGGGCAGCCGGATCACCGGGCGCCGCAGCAGGCCGCCCTGCTTCTTCTTGATGTAGGCAAAGCGGATAACGTTCTGATCGTAGCGGATGGTGCGCCCGTCCTTGCCGACCAGGCGGAATTTCACCCAGGTGTCTTTCTCGCCCTTTTTGTAGAGTTCCACATCATAGGCATGGACCGAGCTGCTGTCGGCGCCGGTATCCAGCTTGCCCTTCATGCGCAGGCCCAGCTTGCCCACAAGCACATTTTCCACCCAACCGAAAGCGTCCGGTTGGGGGGTCGGGGCCGCAACGGCCTCGCTGGCGGTCGCCGAGGTCGTCCACAGCATGAAAAAAAGGGCCAAGCCATAAAAATTAGAACGGGTAGGCATAAATCTGCGCTCTCCGACAATTGTTAAGCCGATAACGGGTGAATCACGACCAAGGCGCGCTAAAAATAAGGCACCTACACTGTTTTGAATATATCAAAACACTAAACAAATTCTGCGGACACCTGGCCTGGCGGAACGCATAAACTCCCAGCCGCCGGCGCGCTAAAGACCGGCCAACCATGGCGAAAATTGGACAAAGCGCAATTTTCCCGAAATTTGCCGCGAAACAATGCGCCGGGAAGCGGGCTTTGCCAGAGACGTGGTGCTGTGTGCGTCCGAATCAACGGGTCTTCCGGCGTCAGAGATTGGTCGCAACGGGTGCTTATGATAGCTAAGATCGGGGTTTTCAGCGATTTTTTCACGGTCCTACATGTCCCAATCCATCGACTCTCAGTTCCATTTGGTGTTTCCGGTGGTCATTCTGGAGATGACCTTGGGGCTGGACGCGGCTGCCTATGCAGCCGACATCCGGGCGGTGATCGGCGACGGCGCCTATACCACCTACCATGATGCGGACATCAACCGGCGCTTTCTGGCGCTGGACGCGACCCAGGAATTGATTGGGGGCATCAAGCAGATCGCGACCGTCTACGCTAAGAAAATCAATCTGGATCGGGGCCGCCATCCGGAAGACTGGCAAATCAATATTTGGGCGAATGTGATGAAGCAGGACGACTCACATGAGTTCCACACCCATGCCATGTCGTCCGTGTCCGGCACCTATTACGTGCAAACCTCGCCCGATACATCGGCCATCATTTTTGAAGATCCGGCCTTTCACCGGAAGATGTATGAGGAGCCGATTGACGCGCGCGCCAAACAGACCGGTGATCCGCCCTATTACAATTACAATAATTGGTATCGTAAGCCGCCGGCCGACACGCTGCTGATGTGGCCGTCCTGGCTGTCGCACCGGGTGGAACGGCAGCGCAACGACGTGGAGCGTATCAGCGTTTCTTTCAATTTGGACAGCAGACAGAACACGAAATAAAAAGGGTGAAAAAATGGGACGTCTTGAAAACAAAGTGGCCGTGATTACGGGCGGAGCGGGCGAGATCGGTCAGGCGGCCGGCGCGTTGTTTGTGGCCCAGGGCGCCCAAGTGGTGCTGGCCGATCTCAATGAAGACCGCTTGCGCGATGCGGTTGCGGCGATTGGCGGCAATAATGTGAGCTATGCGGTCGCCGACGTGACCCGGGCCGCCGACAATGCGGCGATGGTGGCGGCCGCGGAAGAGCGGTATGGCGGGCTCGACATATTTCTCGCCAATGCAGGGGTTGAAGGGAAGGTGAAGCCGATCCCCGATTTTGACGAGAGCGAATTCGACAGTGTGCTGAATGTCAATGTGAAAGGCGTTTTTCTGGGCCTGCAGTCCGCGATCCCCGCCATGAAGCGCCGCGGCGGCGGCAGCATTGTGATTACGTCGTCGGTGGCGGGTGTGGAAGGGTATGCCAATGTCTCGCCCTATGTCACAAGCAAGCATGCCGTGGTGGGTATGATGCGATCCGCCGCCAAGGAATGCGCTGCCGACAATATTCGCGTCAACACGGTCAACCCCTCGCCGGTGGAAGGACGTATGATCAGCAGTCTGAACAGCGGGATGGGGGAGCTGGTCGGCATCGGCGCCGAGGACCTCAAGGCGGCCTCGATGGCGGGCATCCCCATGCAGCGCTATGGGCGCCCGGAAGAAATCGCTCAGGTCATGCTATTCCTGGCCAGCGACGACGCTTCCTGGGTCACCGGGTCCGTATACTTGGCGGACGGCGGCAATACCGCCTAATCCCACATGGGAAAGCACGGCTTCGATGGGGGCGAACAGTTCGCGTATGGTGTCCGCCGGTGCATCGCCTTGTAATATGTGCGTATACAGATCGCCGGTGGCTTGACAGGCGACGATCATTTCTTCGCGGGATTGGGGTGCCCGTTCGCCTGCCATGACGGCGAAGCTGCCTTGATCGACCCGTGAAAATGCCCGCCCGGCAGCGGCTTGGATGCGCTGTAACGCGCTTTCCCGGTTATAGACCACAGGGTCCGCGCCGGCATTGTTGATGACGGCCACCATGGCGCCGAACAAGACTTTGACCCGTTCTTCGCCCAGCGCGGTTATCAGGGCTTCGCCGTCCACAGGGTCGCCATATTGTGCGCCATATAGCCACTGATAACAGATATCGGGTGACGACCAGACCATGTGGCGCACCCCGTCCGTCACCGCGTTGAAGTAAGCCAACACGTCTGCGGCCTGGGCGCGCGGCAGTTTCGCGAACACGGCGTCCTGACCGTATTCGCGGCCGATGTTCTCGATTTCGCTGCGGATACCGCGAATGCCGCCGACCCGGTATGCTTCCGTCAGACGGGCCCGCACGTCGGCCTCTTTCTCGGGATCGTCGCCGATGACCGCCGCTAATAGCGGATTGGCGGTGAGGTTTTCCATCTCGCGTTCGGCTTGGTCCGTCTGGCCGGTCACATCGCGCATCAGCGGGCCGATATAGGGGTTGAGCACCGGTTCGATATAACGGGGCAGGAACACCACGCCGGCCACGATGAAGATCACGGTCAGGGTCGATCGCCCCCGCCCGCCAAACAGGCTGCCCAGCATTCCGCCCAAGGCCCCGGCAATGCCGCCGCTCAGGCCGGCAATAATCAGACTTGCCCAGTCAAACCCCATTTACGCCCCTCACCAACTGGCCACGTGCCCCCCGCCGGCACGGATGTCAGCGCCTGCAGCGCTCACGGTTTCGATTATAGGAAGCAAATGACAGACATTACAAGCGATGGCGCCGGGAAGGGGGTGCGTTGCCCACCCCTCGCCGGTATGATGGGGACCCATCATATAAAGGCAGGAAACACATGAAGCTTTACACCGGCAAGGCGGGCTCCAACCCGAAGAAAGTGGCGATCTTCTTGAAAGAAAAGGGGGTCGAGGTGCCAACCCAATTGTTCGACATGATGGCGTTCGAGCAGCGGCAACCCGACTTTCTCAAGATCAATTCTCTCGGTACCTTGCCGGTCTTGGAGTTGGACGACGGCACCATCATCACGGAAAGCGTTGCCATTTGCCGCTATTTCGAGGAGCTGCATCCAGCACCGGCATTGTTCGGCACCGACCCGGTGTCCAAAGCGTTGGTGGAAATGTGGTGCCGGCGGGTGGAAATCGAGGTGCACAATGTGTGCGCCCAAGTCGTGCAGCATTCGGCGGAATTTTTCAAAGACAAGGTCCAACAGGTTCCGGAATATGCCCAAAACCAGCGGGCGCTGGCGCCGAAGAAATTCGCGTGGTTGAACGAGGAAATGTCAGACGGCAGAGAATTCATCGCCGGCGATTTCTTTTCCATGGCCGACATTATCGGCTTTACCGGCACGGGCTTGGCGCAAATGCTGAAGATCGAGCTGCCGGACGATCTTACCCATTTTCATGCCTGGCACCAACGGATCTCTGCCCGGCCGGCCTTTCAATCGTGATCGATTATGTCCGGGGCCAAGCCAGGACCGGCTTACTGCTCGGCGGGCTTTTGGTGGCTGGGTGCGCCTCTCCCGCATCGCCACCGTATGAACCGTGGGACGGTTGTGTCATTCCCGGTGTCGAAGCGGCAGACGACTACATCCTGGTCCGCGTTGCGGGTGATGATACAGTTCGCATTGCGGGCGAAAGCACCTCACCCGACGATTATGCGTCTTCGTTTGAAGAGCTTGCCGGCCGCTATCCGGACGCTGCGGTGTTGATATTCGCCGAACCAAGTTCGAAGGCCGGTTTGGTGCTTGAGGTGATGGATGTGTTGAAGGAAGTCGAAGAGCTTAACCTTGCACTGATTAGTGCAAGGGGTGTGCTGCCATATTGTGAACAAAGCGCCACCGGCGAAAGTGAGGGTTGAATGTCCACCTATCTTGCCACCGTGACATGGGAACGCGGCGATCAGCCGTTCAGCGACAACAAATACAAGCGCGCACACACCTGGTCTTTCGATGGCGGGGTAACGGTGCCGGCCTCGCCCTCGCCGGCGGTGGTGCCGCCGCCTCTGTCCGACGAAGCGGCCGTCGATCCGGAAGAAGGCTTTGTGGCGGCGCTGTCGTCCTGCCACATGCTGTGGTTCTTGGATCTGGCGCGCCGCGCCGGCCTGGTGGTCGATTCCTATACGGACGAAGCGGTGGGCCATATGGCGCGGCGGGAAGACCGCACCTTCTGGATCGACAAGGTGGACCTTAACCCGCGCATCGTCTGGAGTGGGGACGCCCCCAGTGCCGAAAAAACTCATGAGCTGCACGAAGAAGCCCATCGCCTGTGTTTCATCGCCAACTCGGCTAAATCCAAGGTGGTGGTGAACTATTAGACCCATGATGTGCCGTGTCCTCCTGTTTCTTGGCTTGGTTTGGGTGTGGCTGCCCGGCCCCGCGGTGGCGGGCACGCCAGCCTTGCGCGAAGTGAACGGCTGCGGCCGTACCTTCCTGGAAATCGAAGGGCAGGCCGCATCCGGTCTGAAGTGGGCGGGGTATGGCGAGGAATTCGATAGCCTCTGGGGGGTCGCGGCGTACTCCAACGGCACTCAGGTCAGGGCGGCCTGTTATCAGTGTACGGAAGCCGTGCATCGCTTCGTGCGTTACATGTATGGCGTGGAAAGCTACTATTGCGGCCTGCCGGTGATGGGAAATGCGCGCTATGTGGCGCGCAATTTGGAGCGTTTGTTGGGCGATCAGGTGCGGTCCACGCCGCGTATCGCGCCCTATAAGGTGAAGCTTGAAAACTATTTCAACGGCGCCACCCAATGCCGCCCGGTGACAGGGGCGGTGGTGTCGCTGGAAGTGGATTTCAGTGCCGAGCCGTGCGATGCGGCAACGGGCAGCGGCGGCCTGTGCGACGGGTACACAAAGGCGCGCGCCTATGATGCGTCCAACGGCGCAGGCCATGTGGCGGTGTTGCGCCGCCTCGAACAGATCAGCGGCCGGATATGGGAAGGCGATTTGTTTGCCCAGCATGGCCGCATGTATTCCGCGCGCGAGCGGCATCGCAACGCCCCCATCGCGGCGGGCCGCATCCGGTTTGAGCGCCGCGCCGACGGCACCTGGGCCGGTTGGTGGTGGACGCCCACGCCCGACGGTGGCTATCACACGCCGCCCATGCCGGTGGTTTCGTGGACCAACCCGGTGATTGTCGGGCGCGATGCCACCGACGACGAACTGGTCGAACTAGACACAAGCTCTGCCTGCCCGGCTGTGGCGGCGACCGCCAGTTGGGCTCAGGCCTGCGAACAAATCCGCGCCGCGCGGAATGCGCCATGAAGCATTTGTTCTGGGTTGTTCCGAATGTGCTGGCTGGGCGGCCGGGGCCCAATCTCGAACCATGGGACGAAGGCGATCTCTATGCCGGCGGCATCCGCGCCGTGCTGTCCGTCAATAGCGGCGATGATGTGTCCGAGCGCGAATTGGCGCGCGCCGGTATTGAGTATGCGTGCATCCCCCTGTCGGCCAACGCCCCGCCTCGGCGTGGTGACGATAAGATCTGCCGCAGACGCCTTGTCAAACAGTTTGCATTTGTCGCGGCACATATAGACCGCGACAGTCCGGTTTTGGTGCATTGCCGGCACGGTAGGGACCGTACAGGACTGTTCTTCGCCTACTTCCTGATGAAGCAAAACGATGTTAGGCCGAAAAAAGCGATTGCCGCGCTGAAACACATCCGCCCCACCGCGTTGACGGCCCCGGGATGGCACGACTTCGCGGTCGACGTGTTGACGCGAATGCGCTGACCTTCGGCGTGGAAAACGAGGCCTGGATTCTTTTGTCCTCTTTTTTTTCTTAGGAAAGCACCTCGCGGACTGGCTTGCCGGGCCGCTGGCGTGTTTCCCAATGCGGGGCGATCCAGCTGTCCACGTCGGCGCGCGGCAGCGGCGGGTTGCCCAAAATCATATCGGCGGCTTTCTCGGCCACCATAATGGTGGGCGCGTTGATGTTGCCGTTCAGCACTGCGGGAAAGATGGACGAATCGACCACCCGCACCCCGTCCAAACCGATCAGCCGGCAGGTTGGATCGACCACCGCCGACGGGTCGTTCTCCCGGCCCATTTTGCAGGTGCCCGTGGGGTGATAGGCGCTTTCGACGTTATCTTTGACCCAGGCGTCGATTGCGTCATCGGAAGTAACGTCACTGCCGGGCTGAATTTCGGGCCCGCGAAACCCGTCCATGGCCGGCTGTGCCAAAATTTCTCGGGTAAGTCGGATGCAGTGCCGCCAATCGGCAACATCGTCAGAATGCTGAAGATAGTTGAACAGAATACGCGGCGGCGCTTGCGGGTCTGCCGAAACGATATGGGTATGGCCGCGGCTTTTGGGTTTGTTCGGCCCCACATGCACTTGAAAGCCATGGCCGTCAAAGGCTGCCGTGCCGTCATAGCGCATGGCGGCAGGCAGGAAGTGATACTGTATGTCCGGCCACTTCCGGCCGGCCTTCGAACGGATGAAGGCGCACGCTTCGAAGTGATTAGAGGCGCCCAAACCGTCCCTCCTCAACAGCCAGCGCGCACCGATCCACGCTTTGCTCAGAAGGCCAAGCCGGGCGTTGAGGGTGACCGGCTGTGTGCAGGCATATTGGAAATAGACCTCCAAATGGTCTTGCAGATTCCCGCCAACCCCCGCTAGCTCATGGCGCAGGTCGATGCCGGCCGCTTGCAGGGGCGGGCCCGCACCCACGCCCGACCGTTCCAATAAGGCGGGTGATCCAAACGCACCTGCCGCCAAGATCACCTCTTGTGTGGCGTTTGCTCGGTGGGGCGTCCCGCGTCGGGTGTAGGAGACGCCGGTCACCCGCTTGCCGTCGAACATCAATCTGTCCGCCGACGCGTGGGTGACCACATGCAAATTGGCGCGCTTTTGGGCGGGGCGCAAATACGCGCGCGCTGTGGAGTCCCGCACGCCGCCGCGCACGGTCATGTGCATGGGGCCGAACCCCTCCTGCGCATAGCCGTTATAATCCTCCGTCGTCGGATAACCGGCTTCGGCGCCGGCCTTTATGAAGGCACCATAGAGCGGGTTCAGCGCCATATTGTTGCCGCCGCCAACCCCCAGCGGGCCGTTGCCGCCGCGATAGGCGTCCGCGCCGCCTTGCCAGCTTTCTGCGCGTTGGAAATAAGGGAGGCAGTCCGAATATCCCCATCCGTCGGCGCCTGCGTTTTCCCATTCCTCAAAATCGCACGCGTGGCCGCGCACATAGACCATGCCGTTGATCGATGACGTGCCGCCCAGCCCTTTGCCGCGCGGCGTATTGATGCGCCGACCGTTTAGGTAAGGTTCAGGCTCGGACTCATAGCCCCAATTGAAGCGCTTCATCGCCATGGGATAGGACAGGGCCGATGGCATTTGCACAAACGGATGCCGATCGCTGCCGCCCGCCTCCAGCAGCAGCACGGTGTATCGGCCGTCGGCGGTCAGCCGGTTGGCCAATACGCAACCGGCAGACCCCGCGCCGACAATGATGTAGTCGTAGGACGTCACAAGGCGGGCTTAGTATCCCGGCGGGGGCGTGAAGCCGCCGATTTCTTGAGTGATCAGCCGGGCGAACTCGATGGTGGTGTAGTCGTTATATTCGGCACTCACCGCCTGCAGGCCTACGGGCAAGCCGTCAGACGCGGGGCCGGTCGGGAACACCGTACTCGGCAAATAGCTGCCGGTGATAAGACCCGACCAGAACAGTTGCTGGAAATAGCGTTGTTCTTGATTGTTGACGGTGAGGGTGCGCTCGCCGAACGGCCGATGGTCGTGCGGAAAGGCGGTCGTAGCCACTTGCGGGCAGATCACAATGTCCCACTGACTGAAGAAATCCCGCCAGGCATAGCGCAGCTTTTCCCGCGTGTTGGATTCGCGCAGCCAATCTCGGTGTTCCTGAACCGTCGACCGGGCCAAGATCGCGCCATCGCTCATATCGTTGGGGTCGAGCCCATCGACAATCTCCTGGCGCTTGGCGATTTCCTCGCGCGGCCATCCGGCGGTGGTCACACCGTTCAGCATGTAAAGATAAACCCGGTGGCTTTCTTCCAGATCAATGTCCGGGCGGGCCGTGTCCGACACCTTGGCGCCGGCCTTGGACAGCACGTCGGCCACGTGTTGCACCCGGTCGGATATGGCCGTGTCCACCGGTGCGCGGTCCTCATTGGGCCAGATGGCCACCCGATAGTCCGACAGCGATGTTTTTTCGGGGCGCGGCAGGCTGAGGGTCCACCCGGCGGCATTCAACGGTTCGGGGCCAGCCACCACATCCATCGCCAAGGCAAGGTCCTCCGCGCTGCGGGCCAGCGGTCCGCAAACGGCGATGTCGGGCGTTGCCAGCATGCCGGGCAGGGCGTGACCTTTACTGGGGACGACGCCCCAAGTGGGCTTATGTCCGTATACCCCGCAATAATGCGCTGGGTTGCGGATCGACCCGCCAATGTCGGAACCGCAGTCCAGTCCGGTCAGACCGGCCGCCAGCGCGGCTGCCGAGCCGCCGGACGATCCGCCGGGCGTGCGGCCGATATCCCATGGATTGTTCGTTTGTCCGTAGACATCGTTATAACTTTGGAAGTCCCCCAAATTGACCGGTACATTGGTCAGGCCCATGAAATGGGCGCCGGCGGATTTGAGCTTGCGCACGGCTTCCGAATCCTGCGGCGACAACACATCCCTGAATACCTCCAGCCCCCAGGTGGTCGGCAACCCCTTCACATTGTAGGATTCTTTGATCGTCATGGGCAGGCCGTGAAGCGGGCCCAGCACGTCCCCTTTGGCCAGCTTGGCATCTGCGGCGTCGGCGGCCTGCCGCGCGCTGTCGAAATCGCGCACGGGGATTGCGTTCAGCACCTCGTCATGTTTTTCGATGCGCTGGATATACATGTCCGTCAGCTCGCGGGAGCTGATTTCCTTGTCGCGGATTTTTTGGGCAAGCGTGGTCGCGCTCTCAAAGGCGAGGGTCATGGGCGGTCTTCCTGTTGTTGTATGTGTTGGGGCTAAGCATAAGTGTAACCTGCTGACAGCTTTTTGTCAGCAGAGTTCGCAACCTGTCAGCAGCTTTCGCCCGCTATGAGGCTATCGGTTAAAGGATTGGATTCTTTGTGTTTGCAGGCCGGCCTTCTGCCAGGCTTCGAGGCCGCCACGGTACCACAAAACATTTGTGTACCCCATATTGATAGCGCGCAGGGCGGCATTGTACGACATCCAGCAATAGGTGGATTGGCAGTAAAGCACGATGGGCATTTGCTTATTGCCTTCCGTCGATTTTTGGAGGAACTCGGCAAATTTGGCCTGTGTTTGGTCGTTGAACGAGCCCGGCAAATGAGCCGGTACGGCCATCGCCGCTCCCGGCAGCGTTTCCGGACCCCCCAATATGTCGAGCAGCAAGAACGGCACTTGGCGGGATTGCACCAATTCGGCGACCCCTTGGGTGGTGATGATCTGGCCGCCGTGAATGCTGGCGGGTGTGGGCCCGTGCATCGCGCCGGTATGGAGTTGAGCGGTCGCCGGGACACCGTAGTCTTGGCGCTCTTCTTGGGTATAGGGATCAGGCGATGGAGCACCCGATTGTTGAGTGGGGGCACCGTAGCCGGCGGGTGGCTGATAGGGCGCCGGTCCCGTTGGCTGGGTTTGGGATGGCGCCGGGCCGGGCGTTGTTGAAGGGTGTTGAGACACCGGCGGTGCGGCGCCGAAACTGTCCTGAGCGAAGGCGGGGGTGCCGCAAACGAAGCCGGCGGCGCACATAGCGAATACGGCGAAGCGTTTCATCGGGTCACCTCCAGTCGCTGCGCGTCTTGTCCGAAGACGCGATAGGGGTTGAAGTCCGGATCGTCGGTCAGCACATAGCTGCCGTCGTTGAGCTGATAGGCATGCTCATAAGTGTTGTCGAGCTGCACCGTCCCGCCGTAATAGGGATCGTTATAGGTCTCCACGCCGCGAATCCATTCCGAGGTTTCGCGGGAATTGCGATCGAAGCTCTCGCTTTGCAAGCGCCAACTGTCGGCATGCATCTGCCTGATTTCCTCGCCATACTGGGCCGTCATGCGGGACTGATCGCGCGCCGCCGTCACCTTCATGTTCGTGATTTTGGCATTGTGCTGGGTGATGCGTGCCGTCCAGGCCGGGTTGGCCTTGGCCGATTTGCGGATCATCTCCGCCAGTTTGAAATCAAGCTGGCCGTTGGGGGCGCGCATGGCAAAGCCCGGCAGTGTGGCCCCGTTGAAATATTCCGTCATCGGCATGCCCGGCGCTTGCATGCGGTTCAGCGTGAAGACGGCTGCGGCCGAAATTGTTTCGCGCATATCGATGCCGTTTTGCTGATAGGCAATCAAAACCTCGCCCGCTTCGACCCAGGCGCGGATTTCGCCCATCGGCATGGGCGTGACTTGATTCAGATTCTCAAGTTCCTTGGCAATGTTCGGACGCGGACGAAAGTCTTTGATCTGAGCGCCCGGGCGGGTGCGTTGTACCAGGCTTTGCAGATATTGTTGGATGGAATTGATCTGTGCGGTGGGGCAGCCGCTGGCCACCGGCGAGCCGGTATTGTTCCATTGCCAGTATTCCATGGGGAAGAAATGCACGCCCGTGCGCCCGTCGGGTGCGTCCACCCGAAAATCGAAGTTATATCCGGAGCCGCACAACGCTTGTGCGTTCCAGAACACGCCGCCTTGTTCGCGCCAGGTGACCGGCACGATGACGGTGGACGCGACAATCGGTTTCTCGAACCCCTGCCTATCGATGATTTGGACCCGCTTGGCGTGCACAGTGCCTTGGGGCATCGTTGTTCGGCCTTGTTCGGGTTGTCCCGATGCCGCCGCATATGGAGCCGTGCCGGCCGGCGTACCCTGGTATTGGGCCGCGCCGTCATATTCCAGTCCGGTTTCTGCGGGGTTTTCGTAGCTTTGCGCCACGTCTTCGTCGCTGTTACAGGACGCCAAAACAAGTCCGATCGCGCACAGCCAAGCCGTCCGGGACATCGTTGCTCTCCCCACATCGTTTTCCCGCATTAACCATAAGCGCAATCGGGTCTTTGCGAAAGCGCCTTGCCTGGGCTCGGACATTTCGTCGTCGGCGCCTGGCATGATAGAATTCCAGGGCGAGACAGATCCCGAACGGTCTGTAGTGGGTCACCTCCGGGGGCGGAGCGTGGCGGTGATGATGTCCCCCACCAAGCTTTCCTTTGCTAAACCATCGGATTTTCCGTTCATGCGCGGGCGCTGCCGGAATGGGGGTGGGGGACGGGTCCCGATTTTTTGGATCTACCCCATGCGCCCATCTTTTGCCGCCCGTCTCGCGCGCCGAAATGGCCAGTCAACGGTCGATGCGGGACACAATGAACCCTTTGAGCCGCGCAACCGGCCTGCTATCACCAGCGCCATGAACACGCTGACACAAAAAATGGAGGACGCGCTGGCCAGCCGGAAATCGGCCGGTTTGTTGCGTCAATTGCGCCAAGAAAGCCAAGGCGTCGACTTTTCATCGAACGATTATCTGGGGCTCAGCCGGTCGGAGGCCCTGCGCGCGCAGACAGAACGGCGGCTTGCGCAAGATGTCCCGTTGCCCATGGGCAGTACCGGCTCCCGGCTGATTTCCGGCAATGATGCGCGCATCGAAGCGCTCGAAGCGCAGATCGCCGGCTTCCATATGGCCGACGCGGCACTGCTGTTCGGATCCGGCTATGCGGCCAATACGGGCCTGTTTGCTTGCCTGTTGGGGGCGGGCGACACGCTGATCATGGATGAATTGATCCATGCCAGCATGATCGACGGTGCGCGGCTGTCTAAAGCCGACCGCATTGTGTTCAAACACAACGATGTGGCGTCCCTGGAAGAGGCCTTGCGCCGGGCGGAAGGGACCAAAGTCATTGGGATCGAGTCGGTCTATTCCATGGACGGTGATGTTGCGCCGCTCGCCGAAATCGTGACGCTGGCCGAGGCATACGATGCGGCCGTTGTGGTCGACGAAGCGCACAGCACAGGCATTATGGGGCCGCAGGGGCAAGGGCTTGCGGTAGAGCTTGGACTTCAAGACCGGGTATTCGCGCGGGTGCACACCTTCGGCAAAGCCCTTGGGCTTCATGGTGCGGCAGTGGCGGGCTCCAACACGCTGCGCGATTACCTGATCAACTTTGCCCGGCCCTTCATCTTTGCCACGGCGCCGACGCCGCATGCGGTGGCCTCTGCGGCTGCTGCCTATGACCTTCTGCCGGAAATCGGCGCCGCGCGCGAGAAATTGTCAGGCCTGATCGCGCATTTCCGTGCACGGTGCAAAAAGGGGGCGCATCTTTGGCTCGACAGCGACACCTGGATTCAAGCGCTGATCATTCCGGGGAACGAGCGTGTGCGCGCGGTGGCGCAAGAATTGCGGCACCGGGGCTTCTGGACCGTGCCGATCGTCAGCCCCACGGTTCCGGCAGGCACCGAACGCATTCGTCTGTGCCTGCATGCCTTCAACACGACCGACGATATCGACCGGCTGTTTGCGGCCGTCGATGACATCATGGCTACCAACCCGGCGGAGGAATCTTTATGAACGGATGTGTGGTTGCCGGCATTGGGACGGAAATCGGCAAGACAATCATCTCCGCGATCCTGGTGGAAGCTTTCGCTGCCGATTATTGGAAGCCGGTTCAATCGGGAGGGTTGGACCAAACCGACACGGATGTGGTGCGGTCCTTGGTTTCGGACCATGAGCGGACATTTCATCCCGAAGCTTACCGGTTGGAAATGCCGGCCTCTCCCCATGCGTCGGCCGCGGCCGAGGGCGTGACCATCGAACGCGAACGTCTACACCTTCCGCAGACGGATCGTTTCTTGGTAGTGGAGCTGGCGGGCGGCCTGATGGTGCCCCTGAACGACCATGATTTGTACATCGACCTTCTGGGCGACTGGGGCCTGCCCGTGGTGCTGGTATCTCAGTATTATTTGGGCAGTATCAACCACACGCTGTTGAGCGTGGAAGCGCTGCGTGCCCGCAAAATCGATGTTTCCGGCATCATCTTTAATGGGGAGCCGGTGCCGACGACCCGCTCGGCGATCTTGTCTCAAACCGGTCTTGATTGCCTGCTGGATGTGCCGCAGACGGATCGGGTGACGCCGGCTTTTGTGTCCGAATGTGCGGAGGTGTTGCTTGATGACTGACCGGACGTCGATCACGGACGACGATCTGCGCTTCGACCGTGAACATTTGTGGCATCCATATACCTCCATGTCGGCCCCCCTGCCGGTCTATCCTGTGGAAAGTGCCCGCGGTGTACGGATCAAATTGGCGTCCGGGGAAGACCTGATCGACGGTATGTCGTCTTGGTGGGCGGCGATTCACGGCTACAACCATCCGCGTTTGAATGCCGCTGTTACGGCGCAAATGGCCGATATGTCTCATGTGATGTTCGGCGGCATGACCCATAAGCCGGCCATCGAATTGGGGCGCAAGCTGGTGGAACTGACGCCCGACGGGTTGGAGCATGTGTTCTTCTGCGACTCCGGATCGGTGTCGGTGGAAGTTGCCATCAAAATGGCGGCGCAGTTTTGGCAGGCCCAAGGCCGGGAAAGCAAAACCAAATTGCTGACGATCCGCTCGGGCTATCACGGCGATACCTTCCAGGCCATGTCGGTATGCGACCCGGTCACGGGCATGCACGAGATTTTTCGCGGCGTGCTGCCCACCCACTTTTTCGCCGACATGCCGCAAGTGAAGTTCCACCAGCCGTGGGATGCGGCGGACCTTGCCTCCTTCGAAGCGTTGATCACGGAACACCACGACACAATCGCTGCTGTCATTCTCGAGCCGATCGTTCAAGGGGCTGGGGGCATGCGGTTCTATCATCCCGCCTATTTGCGCGGTGTGCGGAAGTTGTGCGATGCCCATGATGTGCTGCTGATCGCCGACGAAATCGCGACGGGCTTCGGCCGTTCCGGTGTGCTGTTCGCCTGCAACCACGCCGGCATCTCGCCGGACATTATGTGTCTGGGTAAAGCGCTGACCGGCGGCACCATGACAATGGCGGCGACGCTGGCGTCCAAGAAAGTCGCGATGGGCATCTCTGCGGGCGAAGCCAGCGGCGGTTTGTTTATGCATGGGCCGACCTTTATGGCCAATCCGCTGGCCTGTGCGGCCGCCAATGCCAGCATCGATCTGTTGCTGTCCGCCGATTGGGAGGAGCGGGTGCTGGATTTGCAGCACGGGCTCGCGGTGGGGCTTGCGCCCTGCAATGACATCGCGTCTGTGGCCGAGGTGCGTGTGTTGGGCGCGATCGGCGTAGTGGAAATGAAGGAACCGGTGAATGTGGCGGCCCTTCAGCGGGAATTCGTGAAGCGGGGCGTGTGGATCCGCCCCTTCGGCAAGCTGGTCTATGTGATGCCGCCCTACATTATGGAGCCGGATGACGTGACGGTTCTGACCCATGCCATGGCTGAGGTGCTGCGCCAAGTTTAGAGCGGTATGAGATGAGATTGAATCAATTCTGTTTGCGGTCCGGCGGCCGCCCGCCGGACACAAACCCGAGGGGCCGGTCCCCAAGCCGGCTCTTTGAAAGGCTAAAGAGACTTAACAAGGGTGAGCGCGTCGTGATCGAAAGCCTGCTGGGCATGCCGTTTGGCCATCGCCATGAACATGTCGTCGCCGCGTTCGGTGCGGCCCACTAGCATGGACGCGATCACCGCCATCACATAGCCGGAAAAGCTGAAGCGGCGATAGTCGTGCCACAGCGCGTCCCAAGAATAGTCGGCGACACCGAAAGATTGGAGGCCTTGATGATACCGTTCAACCAGTGCTTTTTCATGCGCGCGGCGATCTTCAGGCAGCAGGCCCGCGCCGATGAAATAGGAGACATCCAAGGCGCCGGGACCATAGCCGACGGTCTGCCAGTCGACCACGGCCAGCGGATATCCGCCGTCAGGCGTGCCAAACAGCATATTGTCCAGGCGGTAATCGCCATGGGTCACGCATCGGGGCCCGTCATACGTGCCGGCGTAGCGCTCGAAAAAGCCTGAAAATTCCGTACCCAGATCAAGTTCGTCTTGGGTCAACCGGTCGGCATAGCGGTCTTTGAACCCGTTCCAGAAGAACATGTACAGATCCGGCGTGAGCGACAGCGATGCTTTGCTGCTTCCCGACAGCCATTCGATGTCATCAAGGCTTTCATCGCCCCAGCGCGGTCCATGCAGCTTGGCAATCTGGTCCATGGCGAGTTCGGCATGGCCCGCATCGCAGCCGGTGATTTGGTCGCCCTGTTCTGCTGGCGCGAGATCCTCCATCATCAGCACGAAATTGTGGCTGTCGTCGTCGAACGCGACAAACAGCGGCACCGGCGTTTGGATCTCTACCGTGGGCAGGATGTGCCGGTAAAAATTGGCTTCCCGTTTGTAGGTGAGTTGGGACACGCCGGCGGCGCGGCTTTCCGGGTCCGATGACGGGAATTTGCCGACAATGGTGTCCGGCGCCGTGTGGTCGCCGGCGAAGCTGAGGGCGAATCGCACATTTTGTCCGACTTGCCCCGTGCCTACGTTTTTCTTGGTGAAGTCGGCCACGGTGCCGGTATAACCCGCATGGGCCAGCACGTCTGTAATCCAGTCTGCCGTTACGTCATCTGGATTGTCGATGAGAGGTATAGTGGTCATGTATGTAATCCTGGGCCGCCCGTCGCGGCGCGCATCAAAAGGTGCACGCCTGTTTTTTCCAAACTATAGGCGGTGTATAGTCCGAAAACAACGGAGCCCTAGGGCGTCCCACGATAAGAAGGCAGTTTATGAGCGAAACCGCGCAGAAGTTTCAGCAGGAACAGGAAGAATATTGGAACGGCCCCGGTGCCGAAAACTGGCTGGCCAGTTTTGATGTGGTCGACCAATTGCTGGTGCCGTTCCAGGAACGGGTGTTGGCCGCAGCAGCGGCGCAGCCGGGCGAAACGATCATCGACATCGGGTGCGGGACCGGCGGGACGACGCTTGCACTGGCAGAAACGGCGGGACCAAACGGCCGGGTGATAGGGGTTGATATTTCGGTGCCCCTGATCGACGAAGCCCGCCGCCGCGCCGATGCCGCGGGGGTGTCCAATGTGACGTTCGAGGTGGCGGATGCGGGTACGCATCCGTTCGACGCACAATCGGTCGACCTAATCTTTTCACGCTTTGGTGTGATGTTCTTCGGCGATCCCTATGGCGCTTTCGAAAATATCCGTAAGGGAATGAAAGATTCCGGCCGTTTGACGTTCGTCTGTTGGCAGGAAATGGCAAAGAACCCCTTTTTTGTTGTGCCGATCGGCGCTGCCCTTGAAGTGGTTCCGCCGCCGGAGCCCATGCCGCCACGCGCGCCGGGCCCGTTTGCGTTTGGCGAAAAAGACTACATTCACGACATTCTTAACAAGGTCGGCTTCCACGACATTACGATAGATGGGCTGGAATCCCGTGTGCCGCTGCCGGAAGCGTTCGATCCGAAGTCGGCGGCAGAGTTTTATGTGTCGTTCGGGCCCACAAAGCGCTTGCTGCAGGATCAGCCCGACGAAATGGCCGATACGGTGCGCACGAAGATCGAAGAGGCTCTGTCACGCAATATGGTCGATGGCAAGATTAGCCTCGGCGGTGCGGTGTGGATCGTGCAAGCTTCAAAATAGAATTTAGAACAGGACTCGGACGCGCGGAATGACAATCAAGAAGCTGTTTATTGCCAATCGGGGGGAGATTGCCATCCGCATTGCCCGTGCGGCGGCGGAACTGGAGATTGTGACCGTTTCGGCATTCTCCGAAGATGACGGCACGTCGCTGCACACCCGGAAGACGGATGAAACCGCCCCGCTGACGGGGCAGGGGGCGGCAGCCTATCTGGATATCGATCAGATTGTCAGTGCGGCAGCAGAAGCCGGGTGCGACGCGGTGCATCCCGGCTATGGGTTTCTGAGCGAAAACGCAGCATTCGCTGAAGCCTGTGCCGCAGCCGGATTGGTTTTTGTCGGGCCTCGGGCGGAAACACTTGCCCTGTTCGGTAACAAAGCGGAAGCCCGGAAGCTCGCCCAACAAGCCGGCGTACCGGTTCTTCAGGGAACGGACGGCCCGACGACCTTGGATGCAGCCCAGGCTTTTTTTGCCGGGCTACGGGATGGCGGCGCCATGATCATCAAGGCGCTCGCCGGCGGTGGCGGCCGAGGCATGCGGGCCGTCACTCAAGCGGACGAGATCGAGCAGGCTTTTGAACGCTGCCAGTCCGAGGCCAAGGCGGCGTTCGGCATCGGCGATGTATATGTGGAACAGTACATTCCCAAGGCGCGCCACATCGAGGTGCAGATTGCGGGAGACGGCAGCGGCCGCGTGCTGCATTTTGGCGAGCGGGACTGTAGCATCCAACGACAGCAGCAGAAGATTATCGAGATTGCGCCGGCGCCGAATTTCGATTCTTCTTTACGTCAGCAAATCATCCAGGCCGCCTGCCAAATGGCCGAAAGTGTGAATTATCTCAACCTCGGCACGTTTGAGTTCCTTGTGGACGTGGCCACGCCCGGCACTAACCCCTTCGCATTTATTGAAGCCAATGCAAGGCTGCAGGTGGAACACACGATCACGGAAGAAGTGACTGATATCGATCTTGTGGCCCTGCAGTTGGAGCTTGCCGCGGGCAAGAGCTTCTCTGACATCAATCTCATGCAAAACGATGCGGTGCCGAAGACCGGTTTTGCTATCCAATCGCGGATCAATATGGAGCGCATGACGCCCGACGGAACGGCCCGGCCTGCGGGCGGTATGCTGAGTGCGTTCGATATGCCCTCGGGCCGCGGGGTCCGTGTCGACGGTTATGGGTATACCGGGTACACCAGCAACCCGCGGTTCGATTCCTTGTTGGCCAAGATCATCACGCATACGCCGCAAAGCGATTTTGGCGCAGCGGTGACCAAAGCCTATCGTGCCTTACAGGAAACACGGATTGACGGCATTCCCACAAATCTCAGTTTTCTAATGAACATATTGCAGGACGAGGATTTTGCGGCGGGCAACGTCTACACGCGTTTTGTGGAAGATCGCGCTGCCCAATTGGTGGCGGAAACGGCGCAACCGCATGCTGCGCTGCACTTCGGTCAAACCGGTGCCGCCGGTGCCCCGGCGGTTGCCGGTCGGCGTGCTGGGGCTGCCATCGACACCTCGGATCCTTTGGCGGTTCTGGCCCACGGCAAGAACGGCGCGGGTGCTTCGGAACCGGTTGTGCAATCAAATGCGCCGGCGATGCCGGCCGCGGATGCGGGGATTGCCGGACCTGAGAATACGGTCCCGGTGCTGGCACCGCTGCAGGGTACGATTGTGTCGGTCGAGGCCGCAGCCGGCCAAGAAGTCTACGAAGGCCAGCAGCTCCTCGTCATGGAAGCGATGAAGATGGAGCATGTGATTACCGCCGAGCGTAGCGGTATTGTTCGCGAGGTGACTGTCTCGGCCGGGGATACGGTTTATGAAGATCACCCCCTGGTTTTTGTGGAAGAGGCTGATGTCAACGTCGCCGCGGGCGACAGTGAAGCCGAGATTGATCTCGACCACATTCGCCCGGATCTCCAAGAGGTCATCGACCGTCATGGCAAAGGGTATGACGAAAACCGGCCGGCGGCGGTGGCGCGGCGGCGCAAGACCAACCAGCGGACAGCGCGGGAGAACATTGAAGATCTGTGCGATCCCGGCAGCTTTGTGGAATACGCCCCCTTGGTGATTGCCGCACAGCGCCGTCGGCGCGAGCTTGATGATCTGATTGAAAACACACCGGCTGACGGCATGATCGCCGGTGTGGGCAGCATCAATGGCGAAGAGTTCGGCGAGCGCGAAAGTCAGTGTGCGGTTTTGTCCTATGACTACACGGTCCTGGCAGGCACCCAAGGGCTGCAAAACCATCGGAAAAAGGACCGTGTGTTTGAGCTGGCCCGCAAAACCGAATTGCCGACGGTATTTTTTACCGAAGGGGGTGGGGGACGCCCCGGTGACACGGATGGCGTAGGTGCTGCGGGGCTGGATTGTTTGGCCTTTCAATACTTCGCGGAATTGAGCGGCTTGGTGCCGCTTGTGGGCATCAATTCGGGCCGCTGCTTTGCCGGAAATGCCGCGCTTCTCGGGTGTTGCGATGTGATCATCGCCACTGAGAACTCGAATATCGGCATGGGCGGACCGGCCATGATCGAGGGTGGCGGGTTGGGCATCTTCCGTCCGGAGGAAGTGGGGCCCATCGATATCCAAGTGCCGAACGGGGTCGTCGATATTCCGGTGGCTGACGAAATCGAAGCCGTGGCGACGGCCAAGAAATACCTATCCTATTTCCAAGGCCGAACCTCCGATGGCGGCTGTGCCGACCAGCGCCTGTTGCGTGCCGTTATTCCTGAAAATCGCTTGCGCATATATGACGTGCGTAAAGTGATCGATACGCTGGCCGACACCGGGTCCGTGCTTGAAATCCGTAAAGCATTCGGTCTGGGCATGATCACCGCATTTGCGCGCATCGAAGGGCGGCCCATCGGTATTGTCGCCAATAATCCGACCCATTTAGCCGGAGCGATCGACAGCGATGGTGCCGACAAGGCAACGCGCTTCATGCAGCTCTGCGATGCCCATGACATACCGCTGCTGTTCTTGGCCGATACGCCGGGCATCATGGTGGGGCCGGAGGTGGAAAAAACGGCATTGGTGCGGCATGCGGCCCGCATGTTCGTGACGGCCGCCAGCCTGACCGTTCCCTTCTTTACGATCATCCTGCGCAAAGGCTATGGGCTAGGCGCACAGGCCATGGCCGGCGGCGGCTTTAAGGCAACGCAGTTCACCGTTTCCTGGCCCACGGGCGAATTCGGCGGCATGGGGTTGGAAGGCGCCGTGAAGCTCGGGTATCGGAAGGAGCTGGCGGCGCTTGAAGATCCGGCAGAGCGCAAGGATTTGTACGATACGATGGTGGCGCGCATGTATGAACGCGGTAAAGCGGTGAACACCGCGTCGACCTTCGAGATCGATGACGTGATCGATCCGGCGGATTCGCGCAAATGGATCCTGGGGGCCTTGCGTAGCGCCCCGTCCCCCGAGCCGAGGCGCGGTAAGAAGCGGCCCTGCATCGATACGTGGTAGGCGGACTACTTCTTCACAAAGATAAACTCGCCGCCTTCGTCACCGGCCTCGAAGATCACGCCATATTGCGGCGTGTTCGGACTATTGTTGATGACGGCCGGCCGGAAACTGGTGAACAGTTGGTCCGCGGAAATGAACGGGTTCTCGTTGTCTTCAAGCTGTTTTACCAGATATTCGAGGAAGACGCTGCGGTCCGGCACTTCCGTTAATGTGCCGCTGGTCATGGCTTTTCGGCTGGACTTGTCGTAAAGCTCTTTCACAGCCCGGCTTGCATCGGCGATGCCGCCGCGGGTCTTAAAGATGCCGCCACTAAAGCAGGCATCCGAAATGACCAGCGTATGCTTGCTTTGCAGCCGCTTCACTTCATCTCGAATGTCGCCATTGCTGATCCAGTTAGAGGTGCGTGTGGCGGCCGCATCGCTGGGCAGCCAATAGCCTTGCGAAATCTGCTCATCCCATTGGCCGTGGCCGGCATAAAAGATAATGACACTGTCATTCTCGGTCACTTGAGCCGCCAGGTTTTGCAGTGCCGAATACACGTCGTCCTCATTCGGGTTTTCCAATACGGTGACGTTCTCGGTCTCGAAATCATATTCGGCGACCAGCACATCGCGAAGTTTGCGCGCATCGGAGACCGGATTGTCCAGGTCCACGATGGCCGGATCGTCATAATCTTCGATGGCGATCAGCAGCGCGAAATTGTCGCCTTCCCGAATTTCCGCAGCGGTTTCATCGTCAATTGACCCGACACCGCGCGTGGCATCGTCACCGGAAGAGACTTCCTCCTCCGTTGCCGTTTCGCGTACGACAGTGATGAGGAATTCATTTGTGTTGTCTTTGCTGTCGGTCGCCTTGATGGTGATCGGGTTTTCCCCATAGACAAGCCGGACGTTCTTGCTGAACGCGCCACTTGCGGCAACGGCGGCTTCTTCGCCATTGACCAAGATTTCGTAGATGCCGCTGTCGTCCTCGGCGAGGCCCGCAATGTCGATGTCCTTTTCCGTATGCGTGACACGTGCCCCCGGTTCGACTTGTGGAGACGTCAGCGCAATCAGAGGTGGCTCGGTGTCGTTTGCGACTTCCTCCACGCCGGTATCGGCGTCGGCGACTTCGGGCGGAAGCTCTTCTTCGACCGTTTCTTCAGGCAAGAAGGTGGCTTTCAGCGTGTCCAGGTCGAGGGCAATGGCGCTGGAAAACTTCTTAGTGTCGCGTGGGGTGGGGAACCGGGTGTAGCCCTTGCCCGCGTTGTGGAAGCGGAAGTAAAGATGCGCCGACTTGCCGTCCGGCCCCAATTCGCTTTTGGGGATCGTGAAGACCCACACCGGGTGCGGCGTGGGCTGCTTGGCTGTTGAAACGAAGCGTGCCGACAGTGTGGCTTGCGACGAAAAGCCGTTGCATCCCGTGGATGAGGATTCCGTAAGCAGGTGCTGGGTACATATTTTGTCCGCTGACCCTCCGGATATGCCGTAGGCCACATCCACATTACGGGTGACAGTGCCGTTCTGATCCACGTCGCTGCCAATGCTGACAAAGTCCACATTCGGCCAGGTGCCGTTCAGATCGTTGGTGGTGTCGCTGATGGCTTCCAAAATGAACTGAATACGTGTCGCGCTGTTGCGCACGGCCACAATGTGGTCATCGGTTCTCACCAAGTCACCGGTAACGCCGCTGATATCCGGCAGCCTTGGATTCGTGATGATTTTGGGGCGCAGCACGATGTCCTTGCGAGTCTGCAGATAGGTCAGCACGCGTTGGAAGTTCAGCGTCGTGACTTTTGAAAAAGATTGGGTGGTGCGGGTCGGCTTCGGCAATTGGGTGTAACCCCGGCCGGCTTCGTAGATTTTGAATGTCAAATGCGCATAAGAGCCGTTCTTGCTGATTTCGCTTTTGGGGATGGTGTACGTCCACACCGGATGCGCCGTGGGGTTGGCATTCGTCGCTTTGAACTCAGCTTTGACGGTCGCGGCGGACGGAAATCCTCCACATCCGGTGGATGATGTTTCCGTTAGCAGAAACTGGGGACAGATTTTGCCGCTCGACCCGCCGACGATGCCATAGGCCACGTCGACCCGGTTATCGACGCGTCCATTCTGGTTGACATCGACCCGGATCCCGGAAAAGTCGACCGCCGGAAACGCGCCCGCAAGATTGTTGGTGGTGTCGGCAACGGACTCGATCACGATGATGGCGTTGTCGCCGTCGATTTCCGCGGTGACCAATAGGCGGTCCGATTTCGCCAGTGTAACTCTGTCAGCGAAGGCACTGGCCGGCAGTAAGGCCAGCATTATGGCTGCAAACGCCCCAAACAATCGCTTCATGCTCTCCCCCATCAAGAACTGACGCCCAACTAGAAGCTGATCGAAAACGCCATCAGTATAGCAGGGCGCCTCGAAATAATTAAGTATTAGCGGCGCGGTCCGGCCCACCGAGCGTCATCCCGATGTCGCAATGCGCCGCCGTATTGCGACATGATCACTGTCTGCCCATCATCGAACAGTCAAAATTTGCCTCTAGCCTGTTAGGGAGTAGAATGATCTGCACACCTAAGAGAGGGGGACTTATGGTGGCGTGGTGGTTGCGTTGTGCCGGCGTTTTGGCGGTTTTTGGGGTTTTTCTCCCGATTTGTGCATCCGCGAATGCGGCCTGTCCGGCACAGGCCGTGGCCGGCGAAGCGGGCAGCGCGCAACATGCGCTGCTGGTCGGCATCAATGATTACGCGCTCGACGAGATCCCTGATCTGGGCGGCGCGGTTCGTGACAGCGAACGCATGTATGATTTGCTGACGGGCGGTCGGGGGTATGGATTTCCCAAACAAAATGTCTGCCGGCTGACCGATGCCGAGGCCTCATATGATCAGGTGGTGGCCGCTATCGAGCAGTGGCTTGTCCCGCGGGTTAGTGCTGGCGATGAAGTGGTGATTTATTTCGCGGGCCATGGCAGCCAGATCCGCGAGCAAACCGAAACCGACGAGCCGGATGGACTTGACGAAACTTTGGTACTGCACGACTCGACCCGTGTGGACCGGCAACTCACGGACGACCAGTTCAACGCTCTGCTCAAGCAGGTGCATGACAAAACACAGAACATCACGGTCATTTTGGATAGCTGCAATTCAGCGACGGCCACACGCGGCACAAACAACACGGCGCGGGCCCGGTTGTGGGCGCGAGAATTTGACGATGACGAACCAGTGGGCGACCTGCCGATCTACGATGACTACGTTCCCGCAAGCTTGCCGGGAATCGTGGTGCTGTCGGCTGCGGCGGATGCCACGGCCGCGCTAGAAACGGACGGTTACGGCATCTTCACGGACGCAATTATCGATGTGCTCAGCAAGTCCGAAAGCATCACTTACGATCAAATGGAGCCGCTGGTGCGCCGGTCGCTGAAAGCCAGGACCTATCAGATTCCATCGTTTCAGGGCAGCTTGGACCGTCAGGTATTCAACGCCAAGAAAGCCGGCCGGTCCGACGCTTGGTTTGTCACCGGCGCCAATATCGCGACGGTGGAAGTTTCGGGACCTTTCTTGGCCGGGGCCGGCATCGGCGCCTTGTTTCGGATATACGATAAGGACGCATCGCTAGCGGATACACAAGACCCGGCAAAAGCTAAGGCCACCATCGAGATTTCCCGGGGCAGCGTGTCACAAGGCACCGGAGTCATTGTGCCGGACAGCGATTCCGAGGATATCGACGTGGGAGACTATGCTTATCTTGTCCGTGTAAGTACAGTATTCCGTAAGCTGACGGTCCATTTCAGGACGGAAGACGAAGACGCGGGTACGGGATTGGATGCACCGCGCATTTCGGCTTTGAAACAGGCGATCGAAAGCAACGACGAAGCCGAAAGGCTGATTGAAATTGCGTCCGGCGCGGCAGAATTCGAAATTGCCCGACATGCCGACGGAAGGTTGCAGATTATCGACAGCAGTGGTCGCGTGCGAAACACGTTGCGCAACGGAAACTCCGGCGAGGCCACCACCTTGGCACGTCTCCTGTGGCTTCATGCGCGGCAGAAAGCGCTGTTATCCTTGGATGGCGAAGGGGGCGGATCGTTTAAGGATGATCAAACCCTCCGCGTCTCCTTGGTGCCGGCGCCGATAGAGCGCAGCGCGGGCGAGTGTGCTGCCAGAGCGGCCACAGATGCGGGCTGGTCGTCTTCCGGAGCGAACAAGCAATATACCATTCCCAAATGTGACGGTTTCCGCATTCGCGTGGATGTGGATGACGGGGCACCGGTGCCGTTGCATGTGGGCGGTATTGTTGTCTCCACCGATGGCAGCCTGTTCGGTTTCCCGACAGACGGGTTGGGGCCTTTGGTGGGGCCGGGCGAAGCGTATGTGTTTCCGAACACCTTTGTGGCCCAGCCGCCCCTTGATGTGGTGGACCATATATTGATCTTCGGCACGCAGGAAAGCAATCAGGTGCGGTGGAACCTGTTGACCGAAACGGCGGCTACCCGCAGCAACAGCCGCAACGCGTCTTCGAGTGCGCTGTTCATGGCTTTGGACGACTATCTCGCGCTGGAAAAATCGCGCGGCGGATATGTGGAAAGCAGCGCGTGGACCATGTCCACCGTGCCGCTGAAAGTCGTGCAGTCGACGAATTAGAGCGGTAGGCGGTCAGCGCGTTTCCAACCGCTTATACGCCTCCACCAAAGACTGGTAGGGCGACACATAGGTATTGCGTGCCTGGCCGTCTGCATCCTTGATCGGCGCATTCATGTCAAAATGCAGGTGCAGTGTCGTAAGGGATGTGCCGAAGTCGCGGGATACCAACCCGATGCGGTCGCCGGCTTGAACCCGGTCTCCCTTAGCGACCGCCAAGGCGGCCATCTCAAGATGTAAATAGCGATAGCGGATGCCGGTGTTTTCGCCCATCAAATTGACGGAGTATTTGCCGATATGGGTAATGCGGCCGGCTTCCGCGGCGACCGCCCAATGGGCCTGATCGTCACAGGTAGCGGGACGTATGTCTTGGCCTTGGTGTCCGCCGCCGGCGGGGCATCCCCGAACTTCACGATTTCGGGCTTCACAGAAATTGTCATGCCAGGGCAGGGTATAATTGCGTGGATCGCATTCGCACACTGCTGTCGTGCAGTCCGTTGCGCCAGATGATCCACCAACGCCGTAAACCTGTGAGTTGAGAAAGGCGGGTCCTTTTTCCAGCGGAAACCGCATTTCCGGCGCATAGACGGTTGCATCGCGATTGCCGGGGCCGCTTTCCGTCGGCACCAACGTGCCGGCGGGTGTGTGGTCGATGGATGCGCCGGGCGCCTCCGGTCCGATGGCGTCGCTGTCTGATGAGGTGTCCGGGTCGCCCGAAGGCGCACACACGGTCAGACCGAACAGGATTAGTGTTGCCACACCAATGTGCCGTATCTGTCTCATTCCTTCGGCTTTCCGATCGGTTGCAGCTTGTTTTTGATATTGTTGTCGGTAAAAGCCGGATCGGCGCACCGCTGATCGCCGGGGGTCATGCACTCCACCGTAATGATGTAGGGGATGCCGTAAATGGTTACGGTGGATTCCGCCAACATCAGTTCCGGATCATAGGTGAAGTCCAATGCGAGCGATTTCAGCACGTCCTCGAAATCTTGAGATGTGGTTTCGGGAACCTCGTAGGCGACGGTCGTGCCCACCACTTCCACGGAAATATTGTCCGTCGTAGAGCT
>JANQMY010000150.1 GCA_028279895.1 Alphaproteobacteria bacterium | reverse complement strand
GCGGTGCTCGATGCCTGCGCCATCTTCCATCGGGCCTTGCCCATGATGATGACCGCTGCCGGCACCATCGCCCCCGCCAAAATCATGGTCATGGGCGCCGGCGTGGCCGGCCTGCAGGCCATCGCCACGGCCAAGCGTCTTGGTGCCGTGGTCAGCGCGACCGATGTGCGGCCGGCCGCGAAAGAACAGGTGGAAAGTCTGGGCGGGACCTTCGTGATGGTCGAAAGCGAAGAGACCAAAGAAGCCGAGACGTCCGGCGGCTATGCCAAGGAAATGAGCGAGGAATACAAGAAGGCGCAGGCGGAACTCATCGCCGAGACCCTGAAAAAGCAAGACATTGCCATTTGTACCGCGCTGATCCCTGGGCGGCCTGCCCCGGTGCTGATTACCGAAGAAATGGTCAAGACCATGAAGCCGGGCTCTGTCATTGTGGACCTTGCCGTAGAGCAGGGGGGTAATTGTCCGCTGTCGAAGCCGGGCGAGATCGTCGAAGCGCATGGCGACAAAATCGTCGGCCATATGAACGTGCCCGGACGTCTTTCCGCGGATGCGTCGTCGCTCTATGCCCGCAACTTGCTCAACTTCGTCACGCCGCTGGTGGATGGCGAAACAAAGCAACTCGCCATCGATTGGGAGGATGAAATCATCACCGGCACGGCGCTGACCAAAGACGGCGCCGTCATTCATCCCCAATTCAAGCAATAGTTTTCAAGCATCGATCCGAAAGAGACCGTGATGGAACAAGCAGCAGTCATTGATCCGTTTACCTATCGGGTGGCGATTTTCGTTCTTGCCATCTTCGTGGGCTATTACGTGGTGTGGAGCGTGACGCCCGCGCTGCACACGCCGCTCATGTCCGTTACCAACGCCATTTCCTCGGTGATTATCGTCGGCGCACTGATCGCTGTCGGCGTACCGGCGGACCTGTCGGAAGGACTGACCGGGGCCGGCATTTCCAAATGGCTCGGCTTTGTGGCCGTCATTCTGGCGTCGGTGAACATTTTCGGGGGCTTCCTCGTCACCCAGCGCATGCTCGCCATGTACAAGAAAAAGCAAAAATAAGGAGCGGTCACGGTGGATCCCAATCTCGCAACGGCCCTCTATCTGATATCGGGCATACTTTTCATTCTGGCGCTGCGCGGTTTGTCGTCGCCCGAATCGTCACGTACCGGCAATATGCAAGGCATGATCGGCATGGTCATTGCCGTGGTCACCACCTTGCTGGTGGCGAACGTTCAAGACGGGCTCACCTGGGGCATGATCATTGCCGGCGGTTTGATCGGCGGCAGTATCGGCGCCGTGGTCGCGCAACGCATTCCCATGACGGCCATGCCCCAATTGGTGGTGGCCTTTCACAGTCTGGTGGGGCTTGCCGCGGTGCTCGTGGCGGCGGCGGCGCTCTATGCGCCGGAAGCCTACGGCATCGGCACGGTGGGGTCTCTGAAACTCGCCAGTAAGATCGAAATGGCACTGGGCGTGGCCATCGGCGCCATCACCTTCACCGGCTCGATTGTGGCCTTCACCAAACTGCAAGGCCTGGTGTCCGGCGCCCCCACGGTCTTCCCGTTCCAGCATCCGCTGAATGCATTGATCGGCTTGGTCATGCTGGGGCTGATCACCTATTTCTGCATGACTGAAAGCGTACCCGCCTTCTGGGCGCTGACGGCTTTGGCCCTGCTGATTGGCGTGCTGATCATTATCCCGATCGGCGGCGCCGACATGCCGGTTGTGGTGTCCATGCTGAATTCCTACTCCGGTTGGGCGGCCGCCGGTATCGGCTTTACGCTTGAGAACATCGCCCTCATCATTACAGGGGCGCTGGTGGGCTCGTCCGGGGCGATTCTGTCTTACATCATGTGTAAGGGCATGAACCGGTCCTTTTTCAATGTGATCCTGGGCGGTTTTGGCGGTGAAACCGCCGGCCCCGCGGGAGGCGTTCAAGAAACGCGCGCCATCAAGCAAGGCAGTGCTGATGACGCGGCCTTCATCATGAAGAATGCAAGTTCGGTCATTATCGTGCCGGGCTATGGCATGGCCGTTGCGCAAGCCCAACATGCCCTTCGCGAAATGGCCGACAGCTTGAAAGCGGAAGGGGTGAAAGTCTCTTACGCCATCCACCCAGTTGCCGGTCGCATGCCGGGGCATATGAATGTGCTGCTGGCGGAAGCAAATGTTCCGTATGATGAAGTGTTTGAGCTTGAAGACATCAACAGTGAGTTCGCGCAGGCCGATGTCGCCTTTGTGATCGGCGCCAACGATGTGACCAACCCGGCGGCCAAAACCGACCCCCAAAGCCCGATTTTCGGCATGCCGATTTTGGATGTGGAGCGGGCCCAGACGGTCTTGTTCGTCAAGCGCGGTATGGGTTCCGGCTATGCCGGCGTTGAGAACGAACTTTTCTTCCGCGACAACACCATGATGCTGTTTTCGGACGCAAAGAAGATGGTCGAGGAAATCGTGAAGTCGATTTAGGAACGGCCCCTCGGCCGGGCAAGTCCTCTGACAAAGGGCTGTGCGCGGGGTGGAAAAGTGGTGACAAAAAAGGGCGGGAAATGTTCCCGCCCTTTTTTATCACCCAACAAGAGGCTGAGTTACTTGCGGGCCGGCAACAGACCTTCGCGCTGGGCGAGCTTGCGGGCCAGTTTGCGGGACCG
>JANQMY010000134.1 GCA_028279895.1 Alphaproteobacteria bacterium | reverse complement strand
AGAATGACCCGGTTCACTTCGTCTTCAACCGCGGCAATTTCGTCAGCGGTCATCGCTTTTTGGTGGCTGAAGTCGAAGCGCAAGCGATCCGGCCCCACAAAGGACCCTTTTTGCGTCACGTGATCGCCCAGCACATTGCGCAACGCCGCATGGAGCAAATGGGTTGCCGAATGGTTCGCGCGGGTGCGGGTGCGCCGCGGGCCGTCGATTTCCTGAAACACCACATCGCCCACCGCAAACTTGCCGGCGGTGACCTTGCCCATATGAACGTGCAGATCGCCGGCCACTTTGCGGGTGTCTTCGACGATGAATTCGGCACCGCCGGGCCCACGGATCACGCCACGGTCACCGATCTGCCCGCCGGACTCGCCGTAAAACGGGGTTTGATTGGTGACCAGGTTCGCTTCCCCACCCGCCTTGGCCGTGTCCGTCAATTTTGAGTCGGCGGCAATGGCGACGATCTGGCCGTCCGCATCGCTGGTGGTGTAGCCCAAAAACTCGGTCGCGCCGTGTTCGCTGCGCACATCGAGCCAAATGCTGTCGTCGGCCGTTTCGCCGGACCCGGCCCACGCGGCCCGCGCCTCGGCGCGCTGTTTTTCCATAGCGGCATCAAAACCGGCCGTGTCCACCCCGATGCCCCGGCTGCGCAGCGCATCCTCGGTCAAGTCCAGCGGAAATCCATACGTGTCGTAGAGCTTGAAAGCCAAGGCCCCGTCGAGCTGATCGCCGACGGTCAAATCCCCCGCCGTCTCGTCCAGCAGCTTCAAGCCGCGCTCCAGGGTTTGCCGGAAGCGCTCTTCCTCAAGCTTCAAGGTTTCCGTGACCAGCGCTTCAGCACGCGTGAGTTCGGGATAGGCGGAGCCCATCGCGCTGTTGAGCGCAGGCACGAGCTTCCAGAGCAACGGTTCCGGCGTGCCCAGCAAATGCGCGTGGCGCATGGCGCGGCGCATAATGCGCCTCAGCACATAACCGCGGCCTTCATTGGCCGGCAGCACGCCATCGGCAATCAGGAAACTGGACGAGCGCAGATGGTCCGCGATGACCCGGTGACTGGTTCCGTGTTGCTGATCTGACGGCACCTGCGAGGCTTCTTCCGATGCGCGGATCAAGGACTGAAACAGATCCGTGTCGTAATTGTCGTGCACGCCTTGCAGCACGGCGGCAATACGCTCCAGCCCCATGCCCGTGTCGATCGACGGTTTCGGCAGGTCGCGCCGGTCGCCGGGGGCCACCTGGTCGTATTGCATGAACACCAGGTTCCAAATTTCGACAAAGCGGTCGCCGTCTTCGTCGGGGCTGCCGGGCGGCCCGCCGGGAATGTGATCGCCATGGTCGAAGAAGATTTCGGAGCACGGCCCGCACGGCCCCGTATCGCCCATGGACCAAAAATTATCGCTTGTGGGTATACGGAGGATTTTGGAATCGGGAAAGCCGGACACTTTCTTCCAGATGTCGAACGCTTCGTCGTCTTCGGCAAAAACGGTCACCAGCAAGCGGTCCGGCGACACGGCTAAATCCTTCGTGATCAAGCGCCAGGCCAGCTCGATGGCGCCGTCCTTGAAGTAATCGCCAAAGGAAAAATTGCCCAGCATTTCGAAGAAGGTGTGGTGGCGCGCCGTATATCCCACATTGTCCAAATCATTATGCTTGCCGCCGGCACGCACGCATTTTTGCGACGACGCGGCCCGCACATAGTCGCGCTTTTCATGTCCCGTAAAGACGTTCTTGAACGGCACCATGCCGGCATTGGTGAACAGCAGGGTCGGGTCGTTGCGCGGCACCAGCGGACCGGACGGCACGACCGTATGCCCCTCTTTCTCGAAGAAAGAGAGGAATGCGGAGCGAATCTCATTCAAAGTAGCCATGGCTGATACATACCGCTTCTGCGCGCCGAAATCGACAAAATGACCGGTTTCCGCCCGGTTTTACCGGGCCATTGGACGATTTGTCCAGCGAGGCCGCCCGAGACGGAGGGGCGGCGGGCCTGTTTTGGATCTTCATGCGCCGGCAGGCTGGCGACACCG
>JANQMY010000118.1 GCA_028279895.1 Alphaproteobacteria bacterium | reverse complement strand
CGATGCCACGGCCCCCGGCCTCAAACCCGCCACCACGGCCGGGCTGATCGCGAGCGGGCCTTGGGGCGATCCGCTGATTGCCGTCAACCGCTTCATCCTCGGGGTGATTTTGCTGGGCGGGCTGCGGCGGGTGTTCAGCTTCCTGGAACAGGACCGTCGCCTGGCGCTCAATGCGGCGGAATTCGGGGTCTATCACCACGCCCTGGTGCTGGGGCCGGCCTTGTTCGGCCGCGTCGCCGGACGGATCGATGCCATGGCCGATCCCACCAAGTGCAGTTTCGCCAACCGCAACGCGGCGGTGGCCAATCTGGCCCTGTTGGTCGGCTTCATGGCCGGGCGTTCCAAAAGCCTGTTTCGCGGCGCGCACCGCCGGGCGCGGGCCCGCAAAATTCTGATGGGCCTGTACCGCAATCCGGACGAAAGCGCCTATGTGAAGAAATGGGCGGTGGTGGGCTTGTCCTTCGTGCCCAACGACGAAGCCGCGGCGCTGATCCGCGCGGCCCAAATGAACGCTTCGCGCACGGTGCAGCGCGCAGCGGAAGAAGCGCTGGCGCGTATCAACGCGGCTTAGCTTTATGGCTCAGCCGTCCCACGTTCCATTTCCATCCACATCTTACTGTTGATGCCGGACCAGCCCCCCCATCCCATCCACCCCTAGGGTACCCTTGCCGGGTGGATGGGATGGGGGCGTGGGCCGGCAAGGTCCGTTCACAGAAACACCGATTCAGATCAATTCTTTGACCGCCCAACGGACTATGGTTCCACCATGACCAATGAGCGGGACAAAGCAAAGGGCGGGCGGCTTACACGGCGGCAGGTGATCGCCGGCGCGGGCGCACTGGCCGCCGCGGCGCAGGCGCATGGCGCACCGATCATGGAGAGCCCGATGATCAAATTGTTCCTCGCCGGCGACGTGATGACGGGGCGCGGCATCGACCAAATTCTGCCCCACCCCAACGCGCCGGAGATTTTCGAACCTTATTTGACCTCCGCACGCGATTATGTGCGGCTTGTGGAAACGACGCACGGCCCCTTGGAGACACCGGTGGACCCCGCTTACATCTGGGGCGAGGCGCTCGCCGCCCTGGATGCCGCCGCGCCGGATCTGCGCCTGGTCAATTTGGAAACCAGCATCACCACATCGGACAGCCGGGCGAACAAACAGATCCACTACCGGATGCATCCGAAGAACATCGCCTGCTTGACGGCGGCGCGGCTGGACGGTGTGGCCCTTGCCAACAACCATGTACTGGATTGGGGCCGCGCCGGGCTTGAGGAAACGCTGGGCGGCCTCGCCTCGGCCGGCATTGCGGCCGCGGGGGCCGGGCCCACCCTGCCCCATGCGCAGACGCCGGCCATCTTTCCCTTGGCGGGAAAGGGCCGTGTGCTGATGTTTTCCATGGGATTGCCGTCGTCGGGCATCCCGGGGCGCTGGGCGGCCACCGAAAAGCGCCCAGGCGTGTTCCGCTTGCCAAGACTGACCAGCCGAACCCTGTCGTCGACCGCCTCGCTCCTGTCGCAATTCCGCCGGCGTGGCGATCTGATCATTGCGTCGATCCATTGGGGTCCCAATTGGGGCTATGAAGTGCGCGCGGCCGAGCGTCAATTTGCTCAAGGCCTGATCGACAGTGGCGCCGCCGATTTGGTGCACGGGCATTCCAGCCATCATGCCCGGGGCATTGAAGTCTATCGGGGTAAGCTCATCCTGTATGGCTGCGGCGACTTCATCAACGATTATGAAGGCATTGGCGGCCATGAAGGGTATCGCGTCGACCTGGCCGTGATGTATCTGCCGGAACTCGCCCCTGCCACCGGCCGGCTGAACCGGTTGGAGATGCGGGTGTTTCAAAGCCGCCGGTTCCGGCTCGAGACAGCCGCACAAGACGATGTGTCATGGCTTGCACAACGGCTCAGCGAGGAAGGGCAGAGCCTCGGCACGCGCCTCATCCCACTGTCCGACGGCGGGCTTCTTCTGGAAACGCTCTAACAGGCTGCTGAAAAAGTCATGGTCTTGGGAATCCATGGTTCGAGACGGCGGCGTGAGCCTGTCCTCCGGCCGTGCTCCGCGCGGACCGGGGGGCGCCTCCTCACCATGAGGTTTTTGTTTGTTTTCCTCAT
>JANQMY010000103.1 GCA_028279895.1 Alphaproteobacteria bacterium | reverse complement strand
GTTGGTTCGTATCGCGCGGAATCCGCTCACCTAAAACGGAAACTTCAGCCCCGGCGGCAGGCCCAACCCGCCCGTCACATTGGCCATTTCTTCCGCCAGCTTTTGTTCGAGCCGCGTTTTCGCGTCATTGTGCGCCGCCACCAAGAGGTCTTCCAAAACCTCACGGTCCGATGCGGACATAAGGCTGTCATCTATGTTCACATGACGCATAATGCCTTTGCCGTTCAGCGTGACGCGCACCATGCCGCCTCCACTTTCGCCCGACACTTCAAGGGTCTCTAACTTGGCCTGCATGTCGGCCATTTTTGCCTGCAAGTCTTGAGCTTGCTTTAAGAGGCTGCTGAGATCTTTCATCAGTTATCATCCTCCGGGTCCAGATCATCTTCCGCGTCCGGTATCCCGTCTTGTGCCTCGGGCACTATATCGCGAATGGCCACGATGCGTCCCTCGGGAAATGATTTAAAAAACGCTTCAATGATGGGGTCTTTGGCCACATCGTCGTGCCGGCGTTTTTCTTCAGCGGCCCGCTGCTCGCTGATCGTCGGCGCGCCCGTCGCATTCGAAACAGTGACCACCCACCGCTGATTTGTCCATTCCTGCAGTTTGGCCGCTAATCGGCTGGACAAGTCGGGGGGCGCATTTTCCGCAGGCCGAAACTCGATGCGTCCGGTTTCAAAACCGACAAGATGCACAAAGTCTTCGAGCTGCGTTTTGAGACCTATTTCCCGCGTTTCGTCCGCCTTTTGAATCACCGCCTCGAAAGAGGCCAATACGACGCCCGGAGCGGCCGCCGTCGGCTCGGGCGAGGCTTGGGCCACCGGTCCGCGCGATGGGGGCGCGGGACGTGGAGGAGATGCACTCGGCGCGGGCGTGCTTTGCGGTGCCGCCGCTGTCGGTGCCGGCGCAGACCGTCCACCGGGGCCGGTGCCATTGCCTGCCGGTGCGGGGCCGGCGCCCGTGTCCCGCCCGGCATCGGACAGTTGGCGCACCAATTCATCGGGCGACGGCAGATCTGCCGCGTAAGCCAGACGGACCAAAACCATCTCAGCCGCGGCCAACGCTTGCGGCGCGTTTTGTACTTCTTGCAATCCCTTCAGCAGCATGGACCAGGTGCGCGTCAGCACGTTCATCGGAAGCTCGGCAGCAAGCTTTTGCCCCTGCTCTATTTCGTGTTCCGTCGCAATGGCACTGTCGGCTGCAGCTTTCGACACTTTGAGGCGCGTAATCCAATGGGTGACATCCAACAGGTCTTGCAGGATGGTCACAGGATCGCCGCCGCCATTGTGCAGATCGCGCAACTGGTCGAGAGCGTCTGCAATATCGCCCGCCATCACCCGTTCATAAAGATCAAAGATGCGGCCCCGGTCCACCAGGCCCAGCATGTCCCGCACAGCTTCTTCGTCCACGCTTTCGCTCGCCCCATGGCTGATGGCCTGGTCGAGCAGCGACAGCGCATCGCGCGCCGATCCTTCCGCTGCGCGCACGATCAACCGCAACGCGCCGAGCTCCGCATTGATTCCTTCCGCAGCAGAAACCGACTGCAAATGGCCGATCATTTCATCCGATTGGATACGGCGCAGATCGAAGCGCTGGCAGCGTGACAGAACCGTCACCGGCACTTTGCGAATTTCCGTCGTCGCGAAAATGAACTTCACATGGGGCGGCGGCTCCTCGAGAGTCTTGAGCAAGCCGTTGAATGCCGCCTTCGACAGCATGTGCACTTCGTCGATGATGTAGACCTTGTAGCGCGCCGAGACGGGAGCGTATTTAACACCTTCGATGATCTCGCGGATATCATCGATGCCCGTGCGCGAGGCCGCGTCCATTTCCAGAATGTCCACATGACGCGATTCCGAAATAGCCTGACAATTGGCGCAAACACCGCAAGGCTGCACCGTGGGGGCGCCATCATTCCGATCCTGCCCCGAGGGTCCGATACAATTGAGGCCCTTGGCAATGATCCGCGCCGTTGTGGTTTTACCAATCCCGCGGACGCCGGTGAGAATAAAGCCATGAGCGATGCGGTCGGATTCGAAGGCGTTGCGCAAGGTGCGTACCATCGCTTCCTGACCGATCAATTCGTCGAAATTGGAGGGGCGGTATTTCCGCGCCAGCACGCGGTAGGAGGCTTGAGCCGAAGACGACATGCCACCACCGC
>JANQMY010000075.1 GCA_028279895.1 Alphaproteobacteria bacterium | reverse complement strand
AGAGGACCGTGTCGAACCAGGACCAAACCCCTTCACCCCGGAGAAAGTGTAAACCATGTCTCCGGAATGAACTGTAAACCATGTGACAAGAATGGACCGAGAAACAGTGGCGATCCCGCCAGGATTCGAACCTGGGACCTACGGATTAGAAGTCCGTTGCTCTATCCAGCTGAGCTACGGGACCGAATGCCACATCTTGACCCCGCCTAATGGGTCCATGTTTGCGCCCGATTGTACCGGAAATTGTCGGCATAGGCTTTCTTATGAAGCCGGCGCTCCTGCGGCTCAACCACCTTATAGGGGATCTTGCGTCGCTGGCAGTACTGCACGGCATCCTCTTTGCTTTCAAATCTGAGCCGCAACTGGCTACGCATGTCAGACGAGCTGGTCCAGCCCATCACCGGTTCGATCCGACGGGCGGCCTCTGCATCGTATTCGAGCAGCCATTCCTTGGTGTTACCCCGACCGGACTGCATGGCTGTTTTGGCCGGTTTGTAAATGCGCGCAAGCATATCTGCCCTTTTTTCATCTTCACCTGCTCCTGCGGAATTTAGGCAAGAGTCGTTTCAGAATCGAGACCAAAATGAGCCTTTTTCGGAGGACGGCCTAAGACAAAAAAAAGAGGCGGAGGGTTACCCCCCCGCCTCAAGCCTAGTTTTAGGGCAAAATGTAGTGCGTTTTACCAGTCAACTTGTGCCCGGATGTTGAATGCGTCGAAGCCATTGTTACCGTTGCCGTCGGCTCCGATTTCAGAGTCACCGGAGAAGTTGTTTTCAACGTCGCCGTTCGCATAGTTGAAGCTGAGCAAGGTATGGCGATTGAGCCACCAGTTCACAGCAATTATATGCTGGGTCAATTCACCGCCTTGGCCGTCAATATCAGACCCGTCGGTCAGGTCCAGATTGTCGAAACGATAAGCAAGCTGGAGAGCACCCCAACCGCCGGCACCGACCGGATTGTCGACTTTCGGACGGCCGAACTTACCTTCCTTGTAGCCACGCTTGCCGCCAATGAAGTATCCGACGTCTACATACCAACCTTGATAGGTAAGATCGGTAGCGACGGCAAACTCGGGATCATTGGTAGGATCAGCTTCGATATTCAGCTGAGCCCACTCACCGGCTACGTGAAGACCATCCCACTGCCACGCACCTTCGACACCGAAGAGCAGATCTTCGTCACCTTCATCCAAAAGGTTCGGCGTTTCTACAATTTCGTCATCGCTCGTGTGAATGAATGGGCGCTGTTCGTAGTCGATCGAAGCGGCGTCATCCACTTCACCGAGGCGACGGCTACGCACCGAGCCACCGAGGTGGAAAATGTTGTCGTTCATTTCCGTCCAGGTGGTCAAGCGCGCGGCCAAAGTGCGGCCTTCCTGTGGCTGTTCTGAACTGTCGTCATCGAAACTGCCGCGAAACGCGCCTGCATCGATTTTCCAGCCTACATTATTGAATTCGTTCTTGTACCCAAGAACGATACCGATCTGACGGCCGAACGAGAATGCGTCGGTGAAGGCAGCACGTTCGGAGAAGGTCACGAAACGCGACGAGGTCTGCTCTTCCAAAGAGTTCGGCGTCTTAGCCTGACCAAGAAGGACGCTAACACCGCCCAACTGCTTACCTTTGTATTGGACATACGCGTCCGTCACATCGACGCCGTTGTCGGCGAAGTCAGTTTCAAACTTGTATTTGAAGACCTTCCAGGCTTTACCTTCGATGCCCAAACGCGCACGACGGGCTTCCGTAGCTTCGACGTCCAAGTTGCCGTTGTCGTCTTCAGCAAAGCCCGCATCGATCATCAAACGACCGCGCAAATTGGCTTCGAATTTGCCATCACACGTACCGAACTGAGGAGCCGGGTCAAATTTCCACTTGATGCAATCTCCTTCCGGAGCTGCTTTCTGATTCGCTTTAAGCTCGATCACCTCATCTTGCAGAGCATCAATCTGGCGCTGCAAAGATTCCAACCGATCCGCTTGAGCCGGTGTAGCCGCCATCACCGCAGCCATTGCCGTGCTGCCAAGCGCGGCTGAAAGCCATTTTGCTTTCGACATAATGTTTCGTCCTTACCCTTTAGACAATTAAGACATTGGGGAAGGAGGGCTGCACCGCAGCGTTACTCACGCCTCACGGGTCCAACCGGGATGAAGATTGGGTCCCGGTAAGGAGTAAGGCCCCCACCACTCCGCTGCCGGTCGTACGCCCGGTGTGTTGTACTTCGATGACGGACATATGACACTATGATGACACCCAACGAATCGGCGGATTAACCCGCCGTTTACGATGAATGTGTGGACTTTGGGCCACATATCGCCCATCGAGCGGTGATGGTTGCGCTGCTTCTACAGATTCCGCATTCCCCAGAAGGCCGCCTGATTTGATCGACGAACGTTAAAAAAGCGTAAAATTTCTTGGCTAAATCAGAGTGTGGCCGCCGGGCACTCTTCCCGGCAACACAGCCACGCTTGGTCGGCGTCACACTCAACCCCACGAAAAGGGGGCGCTGGTCGCCGTACCTCACGCCAACAAAGATTTGTCTTTCGAAGGGGATTTTCCGAACCATGAACACGAAGTTGAAATGCGTCTCGTTAGCCGTAGCGCTCGGCGCTTGGACAGCCCTGGTGAGTCCAGCGGCAGCCATCGAACTCAAGGAAATCGCCCGATACGACAACAATGTATTCGACGAATCCGCGGCCGAAATCATTGCCTATCATGCGGCATCGAAATCCATGTATGTGGTCAACGCCAATGACGACAGCATCGACATCTATGCAGTCGGCGGTGCTAACACAGGCTCTGCCACATTATCGAAGGGCGGCACTTTGCCGCTGGAAGAGGATGAGGCACCCAATAGCGTCGCTGTCCACGGAGATCTGATTGCCGTCGCGGTAGCCGGTTCGAAGAAGAAAGGCCGCCCCGGCAAAGTTGTGTTCTTCGGTACAGACGGCAAGCGCATCCGTGACGTGGCTGTTGGCGCGCTACCCGACATGGTGGCCTTCACCCCCGACGGGTCAAAAGTGCTGTCCGCCAATGAAGGTGAACCCTATGAAGGCTCCGAGGATGGCGCACATCCGCCATTGGACCCCGAAGGTTCCATATCGATTATCGATGTGAGCGACATATCCAATGGCGTGAGCACCGAGACGATCGGCTTCGGCAAGTTCGACGCCGACGAACTGCGCGCCAAGGGCGTCCGCATATTCCCGGACAAAGCACCGGTAACGGATTTGGAACCGGAATATCTGACCATTTCCGCCGATGGTAAGAAGGCTTGGGTTGTGCTGCAGGAAGCCAACGCCCTTGCGATTCTCGATATCGCCGAGGGCAAAATTGACGACATTGTCGGCTTGGGCACCAAAGACCACAATGTGGAACGGAACGGCCTCGACTCTAACGACAAAGCCTCTCCCGGCGACATTCGTCCGCACCCGTTCCTTGGGCTTTACATGCCGGACGGGATTGCCTCGTACGAAGTGGGCGGCAAGACCTATCTCGTAACCGGCAATGAAGGCGATGCGCGGGAAGAGGACACCCGACTGGGCAAAGTCAATTTGGACCCGTCGGCAATGACCGCGCAACAGCGCGCCCTGGCGGGCGACCGCATCAAAACGTCGGGCATCGACGGTGACACAGACGGCGATGGCGATATCGATCAAGTCTACACTTACGGCGCCCGCTCCTTCAGCATTTGGTCCGAGTCCGGAGAGTTGGTGTATGACAGCGGCAACGAATTCGAGGTGATCACACTACAGCAGCTCGGCGCGAAAGCTTTCAATTCCCACAATGAAGAAAACGATTCGGCCGACAGCCGCAGCGACGACAAAGGTCCCGAACCGGAGGACGTTGAAATCGCCGAGCTGAACGGTAAGCATTACGCATTTATCGGCCTTGAGCGTGTCGGCGGTGTCATGGTGTATGACGTATCCGATCCGCAGAAGCCTAAGTTCAAGCACTACTACAATGGCCGGGATTTCAATCCCGAGTTCGACGCCACGGGCGAAGACCTCACAAAAATCAGGGATCTGGGCCCGGAAGGTATCACCTTTGTGTCGGCGACAGAGTCGCCTTTCGGCGCGCCGCTCTTGGCCGTGGCCTATGAGGTGAGCGGTTCCGTCGTGCTTTACGAAATCAAGATGTAACGTGTCCGTGGACATGCGCAGAGAATGGCGGCCTATACCGGCCGCCATTTTTTGTTAGGGTTAACGCTCATCTGTGTACAAACTTAACGATTAGCTGCTTATTAAGCCCGTTCCCATAAACTGCGTTTGCGTCACAGCTGGCAGTGAGTGTGTCGGGACCATGGAAGTAAACGCCGCGATCAACGAGATCGCCACCCTAATAGCACATCCCTTTCTTTATCTCGTCCATCCAGGACAAAGGGTTTACGTTCTTTATTTGCTGGCGGCGGTCGTTATCGCATTCGGCGTCTACGTCCTTGCACGGCGGCGGGGCGACGAACCGTCGAATAGCTTCCTACGCTTCTGTTTCCCAAAGGAAATTTATCTGCACCCTTCGTCGGTGCTCGATTACAAGTTTTTTTTCGTCAACCGTATTGCGTTTGTGCTGTTCTTGGGAGCGCTCATTCTTTCTTCCTCGCTTGTGGCCAAGATCGTCGAAGCGGGACTGGGCGCCGTCATGACGGCACCGGCTCATGCGCCGGAATTATCAATCACCGTGCTCGCCATATTGCTCACGGCAACGGTCGTGATTGCCAAAGACTTCGGCATTTTCTTCGCGCACTACCTGCTGCACAAAGTACCCTTCCTCTGGGAATTCCATAAGGTCCATCACAGCGCTCAAACGCTGACGCCGATGACGGTTTATCGGATGCATCCGGTGGACGACATCTTGACCGGCAGTTTGTCCGGGGCCCTGGCTGGTGCCGTATACGGTGTATTTGCCTTCTTCTACGAGGGTGCCGCGCAGGAGATCAAAATCTTACACCTGAATGTGGTTGTCTTCGTGTTCTACCTTGCGGGCTATAACCTACGGCACTCCCACATTTGGCTGCCGCTGAAAGGAATCTGGGGCAAATTGTTCATCTCACCGGCGCATCACCAACTGCACCACAGCAGCGAACTGCGCCACGCCGACAAAAATATGGGCTTTATCTTCGGCGTTTGGGATTGGTTGTTCGGCACCCTTTATATTCCCGAAAAGAAAGAAGCGTTTCGCTTGGGTCTCCACGCCCACGAGGATGAGGAGTTCACCACCCTTTCCGCCCTTTACTTTCTACCGTTTCGCAAGGCCCTTGCTCGGCTGCGTCGGCCGATAATGGACGCGCGCGCATGACCCGTTTTCGTCTTTGGTTTTTGGCATTGATTGGCGCCGTCGTCACCGCAACCCTCTACCCAATGACCGCCCCTATCTCAGCGCCGTTTGTCGACAATGTGTATATGGAGGAGCTGACCTGGGTGGAAGTGCGGGACCACATGGCCCGAGGCCATACCACCATCATCATTCCGACCGGCGGCGTCGAGCAGAACGGCCCTCACATGGTGCTGGGCAAACACAATTATGTGGTGCGCATGGCTGCAGGGCGCCTGGCCCGCAAACTCGGAAACGCGTTGGTCGCACCGACCATCACCTATGTTCCCGAAGGAGACATCGAGCGGAAAGAGGGGCACATGGCCTATCCCGGCACCTTCAGCCTGCCCGACGCCATATTCGAAAAAGTCCTCGAATATGCAGCGCGCAGCGCCGCTGCACATGGCTTTACCGAGATCCTGTTTATAGGAGACAGTTTGGGCAACCAAGCCGCCCAGGACAAAGTCGCCAAAATGCTTGCCCGGGAATGGAAGTCCCGCGATATCCGAGTGCACCATTTAGGCGCCTATTACGACAACGAACGAAACGGACAGATTGATTATCTGCGGGCGGAGGGCTTTTCAGATGGGCAAATCGGCGGACATGCCGGCATTCGCGATACGTCCGAAATGATGGTCGCGTTTCCCGACGGCATTCGCCTTGATCTCCGCGCCCGCGACGGCGGTCACGGCTTCAAAAAATCCGGCGTTCACGGCGATCCCCGGCTTGCCACCGCAGACCTTGGCGAGGCAATGCTCACCCTAAAGGTCGATGCGGCTTATCGACAAATTCTCGATTTACGGAAGTCAAGCACCGGAAGCTAGCGGGTTCCTTCCGAGAACTGAATGATCGGAGTTTGAGGCCGCAGAAACAAACGCCCGCCGCGATAATCCTGATAAAACTCATAGCCGGCTAGCTGAATTTTCTCTTCCAGCAGCGACCAAACCGCCTCCGGCACTTTTCGGCACCGGTTGAAGTTTCCCAACACAATCGCACGCGGGCGCTTCTGCAATATCTGATCGATCCGGTCTGCTACGGGAACACCAAAGGCATCTGCATAAGAAGGCATCAGGGCGTGGGGAAAATGCGCGAACTGAATGGGCGGCGACACCCCAGCAAGTTGGTAGATGATGGTCTGATCGCATGCCACGTAAATGGTGTCCTCGTCCCCCAGGAGTGGTCGAAGGGTTCGCGCCAGCGACCGGGGTTTGTCCGCCGGCAACGTGGCGGAGAACGCCATTTGAGAGGCCACCGCCAAACCCTTACCAGCCTCTATAAACCCTCGAATACCGATATTGAAACTCGCAACCATCAGCAGGACAACGCCAAACCGATAAAACAACATGCGGGGCGGAAATTTGGCGATGGCGGCCCCGCACAAAATAAAAAGCGGCGGCAAGAGAAAGAGAAAATAGTGTTGATAAAAGCGGAAACTCGCACAAACAGCAGCAAACGATCCCAGCAATATACCGAGCGCAATCGGCGCGATCATATCCTTGGATCCCCCCCTCACCGCCTCACGGTTAGCCTGCCGGCGCCCACCGATAATCCAACCGAACCAAAACAGGGCAACGAGCGGAAGAAAGGCCTGTCCGGTTTCATACAGACGTTCCAGTGACTGGGTTGTCGACACGGTCGGCCGGTAATTGAAAAGATACGCATGCTGAAGGCCAAAATAGGTAGACGGATCGCCAAACAGGAATAACGGCGAGAGCAAAACAAAGGCCGCAAGCAGAAACCCGCAAATGGCCACCAATCCGTCCACCACCATCCGCTGCAGCGCGGCGGCTGCATCGTTGGCCTGGCGCACACAGACGACAGCGTAACCGGCGGAAAAACCAATGATCAGCAAACCGGTCAGATAGTTGATCTGAAAAGACACGCCCATGGCCGCGCCGGCCAATAAGAAGTAGCCGGCCGAAGCGTTCCGCTGTCCATGGAGAATTGCAACCACCCATGTCAGGGTAAGGAAATTCACCAGGATTTCGGTATTCACAGCAGCGCCGCCGAGCCCTCCGGTCGCCACCGCATAGACTAAAGCGATCCACAACGCCGTACGCGGAAGAAGCCCCACATGAGCAACCAGCAAGTGCCTCAGCAGAAGACAACTCCCGGCAACGGCCGCAATGCCTAACAAGCGGACCGAAAACGGATCATCTCCGAAGACGGCCAGAAAACCGGCGAAGAGATAATACAGCCCGATGGGCTTGTGATCGAAAACGGCAGTGTAAGGCAGGTAGCCGTTGAGGATCTCCCGGGCCACGAGAATATAGATCGACTCATCCCAATCTATGACCGACTGAAATGCACTGGGCAGGCGCAGCAGTACGACCGCCACGATGATCGTCAGCGTGGGACGTTCTGCGAGCAGTCTGCCGAAGGATGCGGTTGTCATGCGTTAAGGATAGCGGATGATTCTGCCTTTATGCGTCATCAGCCGGCGGGGCGAAACGCCCAAAACTTGCTCAGCACAAATACTGTCGCCGGCGCCAGAACAAGGGCAAGCAGAAACGCAATGCGATGATGAACCGCCAACAAGTCTGCGGTTACAAACACGACGAGCTGGCTCACGCAAAGACCAATAAGTGCAGTCGTCACAAATCTTCCCCAATACGCATGGCGGTCGTGAGGCGAATGCCCTGCCGTCTGTTCATAAAAGGTCCAATAGAGATGGCCGAAAAAACTCACCGGCACGGCACATATAAAGGCGATCAGATTGGCTACCAGCGGGACAAAACCCAGCACTTCAACGGCGGCAACGGCGACGGCGTAGTGCACCAGCGTCGCCCCAATGCCGACAATCCCGAAACGGAAAACTTCGGTCAGTGGCGGCGCCATCACGCAATCTTGTTGGAATCGAAGGAATCGAGTCGGCTGGGTCTCAAAGGTTCGATGTCGGATGTGGGAAACCCGGTTACCTCATTCACGAGATAGAGGGGCCGCCGCTTCACTTCAATGAACAAGCGCGCCACATATTCGCCAAGCACCCCCATGCCGACCAGAATGATCCCATTGAAGAACAAGACGACGCTCATGATGGAAGCGTAACCCGGCACGTCGACACCATAGACGGCTGTCTTCACAAGTAGGTAGATCAGATAGATCGCCGCGAACGCACTCAGCGCAAATCCGAAATATGACCAGATTTTGAGCGGCAGCGTGGAGAAGGACAAAAGGCCGTCGAGCGCAAAATTCCAAAGCTTCCAATAGTTGAATTTAGTTTGGCCGGCGGCGCGCGCCTCCCGGGCATACTCCACTTCAACGGTTCGGAAACCGACCCAGGCGAATAACCCCTTCATGAAGCGGGATCGCTCCGGAAGCTGCCCCAGCGCATTCACTACGGTCCGGTCCAACAGTCTAAAGTCACCGACATTTTCCGGAATGGTTGTCTCCGCAATGCGCGCAAAGAGCCGATAAAACCAATGGGCAGAGAATCGCTTCATCGCAGTGTCTTCGCTCCGGTCCCCTCGCCTGGCCAAAACAACCTGCGCGCCTTCGCGCCATTTTTCGATCATCTGCGGCAGGATTTCCGGCGGGTCCTGCAGATCGGCATCGACGGGGATAACCGCCCGGCCCGAAGCATAATCCAGCCCTGACGTGAGCGCGGCTTCTTTTCCGAAATTGCGCGACAGGCTGATGATCTTAATGTTGGGATTGCGCCGATGATGGGTTTTCAGTCGTTCGATGGTTCCGTCTGTGCTGCCGTCATCCACACAGATGACCTCGTAAGACGGCGTTACGCCTTCCAGGATGGGAATCAAACGCTCAAAGTACAGATCGAGCGTTTCGTACTCGTTGTACATGGGCGTCACGATTGAAATCTCGGTCACGGCTCAGCTCACCCCGTCCTATGGACCACGCTTCCTAAATCGACCGATGCCTTTATGCCCCAGGCCAGAGTTTCCTCCAAATCGGTCCCTCGAGCACACAGCAACACGCCATGAAACAGGCTGGAAAAGGTTAATGCAAAGAGTGAGATTTACCGGCGAACATCCTGACAATTGAAAGGGAAATGGTCGGGGCGGCGTGATTCGAACACGCGACCCTCTGGTCCCAAACCAGATGCGCTACCAGGCTGCGCTACGCCCCGACATG